>PWGH01000303.1 GCA_003555285.1 Thioalkalivibrio sp. | reverse complement strand
TGGCCACCGGCTTCACCCATTTCGACTCGATCAACAAGCCGGAGTGGGGCTTCGGGACCTTCGAGGACGTGCTGACCACGACCCAGATGGAACAGATGGTCAAGGCCGGCAAGATCGCCTGTCCTTCCGACGGTCGGGTTCCGGAACGGGTGTGCATCCTGCTGTGCGTGGGCTCGCGCGACCGTCAGATCGGCCGCGAATGGTGTTCCAAGATCTGCTGCACCGTCTCGGCGAACCTCGCGATGGAGATCAAGGAACTCTCGCCCGAGACCGACGTGTTCATCTACTACATGGACATTCGCACCTACGGCCTGTACGAGGACAAGTTCTACTGGAAGTCCCAGGAGGAGTTCAAGACCAAGTTCGTGAAGGCGCGCATTGCCGAGGTTACTGCCTCCGGGGACGGCCGGCTGCTGGTGAAGGGCGAGGACACGCTGGTCAAACGCCCGATCGTGATCCCCTTCGATATCGTGGTGCACGCCATCGGCATGGATCCGAACGTCGACAACCCCGAGATCGCGCAGGTCTTCGGCATCGGCCTGGAAAAGCACGGCTTTCTGGAGCGGGCGGAGCACTACACCAACACCTGCGGCACCACCCGTCAGGGAATCTACTCCTGCGGCGCCACCTATGGCCCCGAAACCATCGACGACTCCATCGCCCAGGGTGCGGCTGCGGCCGGGCGGGCGGTTGGTGATCTGCATGCGCTGGTTCAAAAGGCCGGTTGAGGCGCACCCGGCGGGCGCCGATCCGGGGCTGGTCCCCGAACCGCTCCAGGTGACCTTCAACAAGGGGATCCTGGGTTCGAAGCTCGCCGGGTTGCGTGCCGCGATCAACGAGGCCACCGGCGTCGAGAGCCTGGAGACGTTCATCGAGGCCCTGCGCAGCAAGCACGAGGTGTTTGCCGCCATCACCCAGAAGGGCGAGGCGATCGACGGCACCGACCTGCGCACCCTCGGCGGGCTGGTGTTTTCGGCGCGGCGCAAGCTGCCCGGCCTGCTCGCCGAGCGGGAGGGGGAGGTGCTCGAGGGCGTGCGTACGCTGGTGCTCTCGACCGGGCCGATCGACGCGCGCCTGGAAGACTTGGCGGCATTGGCCGGTCCGGACAAGAAGATCCGGCGCGGCCTTTGGGACCTGGGCGCCGAATGCCTGCATTTTCAGGACCCCGACCGGGTGCCGCTGGCGACCCGCTGGGTCTGGGACACGGCGACCACGACGGGTGCGTTGCGTGAATTCATCCGGGCGAACGATACCCTGCGCGAGATCCCGATCGGCGACAGCGTCGCCGCGATCGAGGGGGCCCGGCAGTGGTTCTTCGAGGCGCTTGCGGAGGAAGGCTTTTATCGCGACCTGCCCTTCGTCACCGATCTGCTCTGGGCGCAGGCCTATTCGGACTATGCGCGTTCGCTGTCGATGAATCTGGGCCTGATCGACGCCCAGTTCGGGGCTCGGCAGGACCCGCTCGAATTGATGGTGAAGATGCTCGGCATCGATTCGCCCAAGGGCCGCCTGAAGGAAGGGAGTCTGCAGGATGATGGCCCGAAGGGCGGCGGTGCGGATGCGCGGGACGAAACCCTACATTGACCGAACAACACAGGAATCCGGGTTCCGGACTCCGGGAGAAAGAACGTCATGGCGATACATGAAAAATCACTGATCGAGCCGGAGCGCCTGCTTCAGCACGATTCGCTGGTGGTCGACGGGGTCGATGTCTCGGGGCATTGGAACACCATGATCACGCCCCGCACCATCAAGGACTACGACGACGACTTCGAGGCGAAGATCCAGGCCTACGCCGGCGGTGAAAACGTGCATCGCTGCTGGCAATGCGGGTCCTGCACCAATTCCTGCACGATGTACGCGCAGAACGTGCAGTTCAACCCGCGGTACTGGATTTATCTTACGCGCCTGGGCATGACCGAGGAGCTGATCAAGGACAAGGACATCATCTGGCAGTGCGTGTCCTGCAACAAGTGCACCAACATCTGCCCGAAGGACGTGAAGCCCGAGGGTGTGATGAAGGCCTTGTCGCACTGGATGGAGGAGGAGGGCATCACCGAGAAGACCCCGTCGCGGATCTTCGACGAGGAGTTCACCGATCAGATCTACGACTACGGTCGGATCGAGGATTCGAAGGTGCTGAAGAATTTTCTGAAAAAGACCGGGCAGCCGCTGTTCCAGTCCTGGTTGATCCAATTCTCGATGCGCATGATGAAGGGACTGCCGATCGCCCACGGTCTGCGCATGGGCATGAACCTGGTCTTTACCCCGAAGACCAAGAGTTGGGGCAAGACCGGCGACGTGTTGAAGGCCTACGTTCGCGAACAGAAGGAGGCCGCTCATGGCTAAGGTTGCGTATTACCCCGGTTGCGCGCTGGAGGGCTCCGGTGGGCCCTACGATCGTTCCACTCGCCAGTTGGTGAAAGCCCTCGGGCTCGAGATGGAGAACCTGCGCGACTACAATTGCTGCGGTGCGATGGAGGTGAAGAACGTTCATCCGATGCTGCAGACCTACCTGTCCGCGCGCAACATGGCGATCGCGTCTGAACAGATGGGTCTCGACACCGTGATGGCCCCCTGCAACGGCTGCTACCACAATCTGAAAAAAGCGGAATTCGAGACTGCGACCTCCAGCGAGGTGATGGACACCGTGCAGGATCTGGCGCGCAAGGCGGACGACCCGGTATACACCGGCGACGTGCGCACGCTGCATCTGCTCGAGTGGCTGATGGAGGAACTGGGTCCTGAAGGCATCAAGGAAAAGATGACCAAAAGCCTGAACGGGATCAAGATCGCGAACTACTACGGCTGCATGTACACTCGGCCTCGACAGATCTTTCCGGAAAAGGACCAGGGACCGGGCTCCGAATCCAGCTATCGCCCGCACTTCATGGACGACCTGCTGGCCGCCGCCGGTGCGGTCAATGTCGACTACCCGCTGAAGACGGCCTGCTGCGGCGGCGCGCATACCCTGTCGGATTCCGACACCTCGACCCAGTTGGTCCTGAACCTGCTGCAGGCGGCCGAGGATTCCGGCGCCGAATTGATCGCCACCGAATGCCCGACCTGCCATTCGGGTCTGGAGATGCATCAGGTCCGGGCCGAAACCGAGTTCGGGATCAAGACCGGTGTGAAGGGGCTGTATTTCACCCAGCTGCTGGGTCTGGCCATGGGGTTGTCTCCGCGCAAGCTCGGCATTCACGAAAACGTCAGCGACTCGATTGGCCTGTTGAAGGCAAAAGGGGTCATCTGAGGCAAAATGCCCCATTGCGGCCCGGGCGACACCGATTGGTGCCGTCCGGGCAGGCGCATTTCCGGGGATCGAAGAGAAGGGTGCGAGGGTGCTCAGGGCGTCCCTGGACCAGGGGCGGGCTCGGTGCTGCGTTCGTCCTGCAGGAGGCGGTAGATGGAATGCAATGGCTGCGAGTTTCACCCCGAGCTCTTCTACGATGAGGAGTTTCAGATCTGGATCCGCCGGGAAGACGACGACACATTGACCGTAGGGATGACCGACCTGTCGCAGACCATCGCCGGCAAGATCATCCATGTGCGGGTGCGGCGGCCGGGCACCCATCGCCCGCCTGGAAAACCGGTGGCCACCATCGAGAGCGGCAAATGGGCCGGCCCGATCCCGAATTTCATCGACTGCACGATCATCGAGGGCAACGAGGAGGTCCTGGAGAACCCGGTGCTGCTGAACGCGGATCCCTTCAACGCCTGGGTGGCACGGGTCGAGGCCGCTGCAGGGGCCGAAGTCGCACTGCGCGGCTTCCTGACCGGCGATGAGGCCGAGAAGGGCTACTGCCAGCGGGCGCGGGATGAGGATATCCACTGCCAGCGCCGTTCACGCTGAAAAGAGACGATGATGAATCCCGACCACTACCTGGACAACGAGGAACAGACGGTCGTGATCGTGATGACCTCGGGCCCCTCCGAACCCGGACGCTGCGCGACGCCTTTTTATCTCGGAGCGGTGATGGCCTCCATGGATGTGAACGTGCACATTTTTTTTACGATGGAGGGGGTGCGCCTGATGCAGAAGGGCGTCGCCGAGGATCTGGCCGCCATGGAGGGGGGCAAATCGATTATCGATTTCATTCGTGATGCAAAACGGGCCGGCGTCTTTTTGCACGTTTGCCACCCCGCATTGCCGGGGTATAAAATCGATCCGTCCAACGACCTCATTCCCGAGGTCGATGAAGTGAACCGGGCCAGCGAACTGGCTGATCTGATTCTACGTAGCGACAAGACGCTTACTTTTTAGTTCTTTCGAGCGTTATTCATCCCGTTTTTTAATTTCTGGAGGGCATCATGGGTGCAGTTCGGGGTTGTGATATACCTGAAGATCTACTTTATAATATCGAAAGCAATGTATGGGTACGCAAGGAGGCCGATGGAACCGCAACGGTCGGCCTGACCTCCTATGCCTGCTCGCTGGCCGGGCAGATCGTCTCCTACACGCCCAAGAAGCCCGGCAAGACCGTGAAGAAGGACAAGTCCTGCGCGACGGTCGAGTCCGGCAAATGGGTGGGTCCGGCGAAGACCCCGGTGACCGGTGAGATCGCACAGACCAATGATGCCGTGACCGCGAAGCCCGGCCTGATCAACGAAGACCCCTACGGTGAGGGTTGGCTGGTCAAGATCAAGCCCGAGGACTGGGACGGCGAATCCGGCGATCTGAAGACCGGTGCCGACGCCCTGGCCGCCTTCGAGGCCAAGATGGACGCCGACGGCTTCGGCGGCTGCTGAAGCCGAATTGGTGCCCGGGTTAGGCACGGTGTGCTTGGTCCGGACCGCGTAGGGTCGGCCAAGCGCAGCGCGTTCACCATGGCCGTGCCCAAGCCGTGCGGGGTGTGCCCGGTCCGGACACGCTCAAGTCGTCCATGAGCGCTCGAAGATGGCCATCCGTGGCCATCTACGGTCCGGACCGGGCACACCCCGCACGGCTCTGCAGCGCTTTCCAGAGGTCAAGGTCAAGAACGGCGGTTGCGCTTCGCTGCACCCACCATGCCCTTCCCCCACCGCCCGTTCGCATGCCGCCCGTTCGCACCCCGCCCGGTCGCACCCCGCCGGCAAGGTCCACAACGCCTTGGCGGGACGCCGTATAATACGCCACGCAAATTGAGCGGCAGCATCCGGTGCCCACATCCGCCGGCCTGATTTCGCGGCCTGACGGTCCGAGCGGCGGGTTACCGGCAACGGTCAGGGTCCGCTGTATCCAAAGTCCGGGCGATCAGAACGCCGCGTTCCAGAACACACCCACGCTGCGTCCCGGCGCCCTGATGTCTTGCACGCCACGGGCCGGATCGATGCGGTCGTCGATCATCGCGTTCACGTGTTCCCGGTAATCCCGGTCGAACAGGTTCGTGATCGACAGCGTGAGTTCTTGGTCCTGGAAACCGGCGGACGGCCCGAAGCGATAGCCGACCTGCACATCGGCGGTGGTGAATCCGGACGTCTCCCGCTCGGTCTGGGCGCTGAAGAGGTCCGCGGTGCGGTCCTGGCTGGCCACCGCACGGACTTGGCCGAGCCACTGCAAGCCGCGTGGCTGACGCTGCTCTAGGCCGAGGGTGAGTTCCGGTGGCGGCATCTGGTACAAGGGCTCGTCAAACGCCGAATCCCGGTTGTCCCCACGCAGCCAAGTGCCCCATGCGAAGGCATTGAGCCCGTTGCCGAGGTCCTGGTCCAGCGTGAACTCGGCACCGCGGATGCGGGCCTCGTCGAGGTTCACCGTCTGCTTGAAGCCCGGCGCAATGACTTGCCCTCCGATGTAATCGCTGACCCGGCTCTCGTAGATTGCCACCGTGTAGGCGGTTGCGCCGATCTCTCCGCGCGCGCCGAGCTCGAAGGTCCGGTTCCGCTCAGGGTCCAGCTGGGGGTCACTGACCCAAGTGAATCCGTCGCTGTACGGGTAGCTTAGATAGCGTTCGAGCAGGCTTGCAGAGCGATACCCTTCCGAGAAGCTGATGTAGGGTCTGAAAACCGGATCCAGGTCCCAGTTTACGCCGGCAAACCAGGAAAGATTACGGTCCGTTTTGTCCAACCCTTCCTCGCGATAGACAGGCTGCCGGTCCGGTGTGAGTCCGGCTAGGTAGCGGTTTGCACTTCCCTTTACCTCGTCGTAACGCGCGCCCAGCGTTACGATAAAATCATTCAGATAGATGTCGTCCTGCAGGAACACACCCGTGGAGCGCAGGCTTCCATTGTCAATCAGTGGGATACGGACCGTCGGATCCCAGCCGGTATCGGACCTTCCGATGAACGAGACTGGAGACGCCTGCAATTCCCAGGTGTCGGCGCCCACGAGCACGACGTGCTGCGGGTGCGGTGAGAGCTCGAGTTGGATCCGTGCGCCGTCGGTGTCGAAATCGGTGTCGGAGGTCCGATAGTCCTTCGCTAATTCGCGGTTCCAGTCGTAGTTCCCACGCTCCAGCTCCTGCCGGTAGATGGAGGCGGAGATCCGTGGTGCCCAGCTGCCCGATAACTCCCCAGTGTATGAAAGTTCCAGCAGATCCCGTGTTTTTTCGGGCGCGTAGTGGGTGTTAAGCCCCTGTGGTTGCGGGAATCCGCCGCCCAATTCCTGGTCCCGGAAATTCCGCGATGCCAGGTACCACACGTCCTCGCGCCGGTCCCGCTGCGCCTGGAACTGGATTTCGTGGCCTTCGACCAGTTGCCGGCGATAGCGCAGGTTCAGCGAAGTCTGTTCGGTCGCTGAATCATCCAGGCGTTCGCCATCGCCCATGCGGTAGTCGTCGGTGTTCAGGCCGGCTACGGCCAGATCGAGTACGTTGCGCGGGTCGGATAGCGACACGCCCACGGCGCCGCGCACTCCGTCGTCCACCGAGGTGTAGCCGAGACGGGACCAGCCGTTGAGCTCCGGGTCGTCGGTGAAGTCGCCGCCGCGGGTGATGATGTTGATCACGCCGCCCATCGCGCCGCTGCCGTAGAGGACCGAGTTCGGGCCGCGGATCACTTCGATGCGCTCGATCAGGTCGACGTTCACATAGGAGGCCAGGGAGCCGCGTCCGGGGGGTTGCAGGGCGTTGATGCGTACGCCGTCGACCAGCACCAGGACCTGGTCGCGTTTCAGGCCGCGAATGATCGGGTCCATGCCCACCGAGCCGTCCACGGCGACCGCGAGCCCCGGTTCGCCGCGGAGCAGATCGCCGAGCGTACGAGCCTGGCGGCGGCCGATTTCCTCGGCGGTGATGATGTTCACGGATCTTGGTGTCTCGGCAATCAGGGCCTCGTAGCCCTTGGCCGTGACGGTGACGGGATCGAGTCGCGGGGTCTCCTGCGCCTGGGCGAGGGCCGTAGCCACGGTGGTGAGGGTAAACAGCGTGATGGCGGGTGCGCGCATCGAAAGGTCCTTTTATCGCAGAAATCGAAAAAGCGAGCCTGTGGCTGCGCCGGTTTCTCGGGTCGATCCTTTGGGGGCTGCCGGTTTCGGGGTGGCAAGCCTGTAGCCACGATGACCACACGGCGAACCGGTGCCCCGGGTGCAGTGGCCGTAGCTGGGCCCACACGATGCCGAATGATATAAGAATAAAAGCATATTGGCGAAAATGGGTCGCCGCTATGTGAGGTTGGCCCAGAATGGTAAATCCGAAGATGGTAGGCCCGGAGATGGTAGACCCGGAGCGGTTGGTGCAGAGTGGTAGGCTCGATCGGGCTGCGTCGGCCTCGCGACGCGCTCGGGTGTAAGCGGCGCTACAGTCCATGGGAAAGCGCGCGTGCGGCACCGACGCTACAGTCCGTGGGGAAGCGCGCGTGCGCCACCGACTCTATACTGGGCGAGCCCGGGGCTGCCCCAGCCGGATCGCCCCGGGTCGACTTCGCCGTGCGGGCGAAGGCGATCACCCAGGCGAGGGCAGACCATGACGGCGATCGAATCCCGGCTCAAGCGTGTCCATTCCGAGTTGATGGACGTGCAAGCGCAGCTCGCCCAGGCAGGGCAGGACGCAGCCGCGCAACGGCTACTGGATCTGGCGCAGGAGTTGGAGGCGGCTCTGCATGGGGCCGAGGAACCCGCGCGCGCGCGCAGACGCGCGCGGGTGACCTCCGAAGTGGAGCGGTGTCCGCTCTGTACCATCCGCAGTCTGCACGAGCTACCGACCGAGACGCGGACCGCGAAGAACACCGGACGTGAGGAGATCCTCTGGCGCTGTACCAGTTGCGGCCACGAACTCTGGCGCGAGACGCGTTGATCCCCCTTCCGCCCCGTAGGGTGGGCCAAGCGCAGCGGGCGCATCAGGGCTCCCTCCGGAGCCAAGCGGCAAGGCCGCTTTCAGCCATGCGACCAGATCATGTGCCCGAATTGTGAGAAGTCGTAGCCTTGGAGCCGATCGGCCTCCTGGCGGGATTCCCCGGATTGGATCTGTTCCATCAACTCCTGGAACAGCCTGCGGAAATACACCGTGCGGTCCAGCACCAGATCGAAGGCTTCCCAACCCGTCGACAGGAAGTCCAGGTTGAATTCGCGTGCCGAGGCGCGGGTGCCCGGCGCGATATCGGCCCTGTTCATCGCCACCTGCGCCGCGGCCTCGCGCTCGGAATGGGCGATGCAGGCCGCGTTCAGCGCCGCCGGATCGATGGTGCCGTGGCCCAGGGTCTCGCGCAGGAAGCGCTGGGTGCCGGAACCGTCCTGGCGCATCGCCCAGCGCAGCTCGCGGTTGTCGATCAGATCTTGCAACGAGGCCGGCGCGGTGCCGGCCGCGGAGGCGGAAGGTCGCAGGATCAATCCCTGCTCCCGGCTGAAGGCGCGAATGATGATCCACTGCGTGCGCTGGGGAAACTGCCGGATCAGCGCCGGGTGACGCAGATGGCTCTCCTCGATTCGGCCCCAGTGCACACAGCAGGCATCGACCCGGTGATTCTGCAGCATCTCCAGCCCGAGACGAGTGACCATCGGAGTGAAGCTGACCAACGCCCGCGAGCGCATGCGGTCCGAGAGGCGCAGGATCATGCGGTGAAGCAGCGGGTCGTCGCTGCCGGCGATGATCAGACGGTCGGTCAACAACCCGCCATGGCTGGATTCCAGCATCCACTTGTCGACCAGTTCCTTGGGAAACAGCCATTTTCCGGTGACCTTGGTCCCGGGAATCTTGCCTTCGCCGACCAGGGCATAGATCTTCTTCTCGTGCAGGTTCAGGTATTCGGCGACCTGCTTCACGCTGAGAAAGCGCGGCGATTCGGACAATACGCTCATGATGTCAACCGCGGTTCGGCTGCGCGGCGGCCGGCGCCGGCGGGATGGCATCGAAGACAAGGTCCTCGACGCCGTTGTAGACCAGGAAGTGGCGCCCCTTCGCGCGGGCCACCAGCATCACGCCCATTCGTTTCGCCAGATCCATGCCCTGGGAGGTCACACCGGAACGCGACAGCAGCACCGGAATCCCCATCAGGGCCACCTTGATGACCATTTCGCTGGTCAGCCGGCCGGTGGTGTAGAACAGCCGGTCGGCGCCGGGCATGTCCCGCAGCCACATGAAGCCGGCAATGGCGTCGGCGGCGTTATGCCGGCCGACATCTTCGACGAAGATCTCGATGTCCTGGTCGCGGCACAGTGCGCAGCCATGCACGGCGCCGGCCCGTCGGTAGACCTCGTTGTGGGCGCTGACCCGCTGCAGCGTCTGGTAGATCTCCGACTGCCGCAACTGGATGCGGGGCAAATGGATGGCGTCCAGCTGGTCCATCAGATTGCCGAAGACGGTACCCTGGCCGCAGCCGGTGGTGACGGTCCGGTGCGCGAGTTTCTCCTCCCAGCCCTCGACCCCCTCGAAGGTGGTGACCGCCGCCGAGTCGGTCTCCCAATCCACCTGCACCGAACGAATGGCGTCCAGTGATTGAATGAAGCCCTGGTTGCGCAGGTAGCCCAGCACCAGAAGCTCCGGAGCGCTGCCGAGGGTCATCAGGGTGACGATCTCGCGCTTGTCCACATAGAGGGTCAGCGGTCGTTCGCCGGCGACGTGCGCCTCGCGCGCCTGTCCGAATTCGTCGGTGACGTACACCGGATGGGACGGCGAAAGACCCGCCGCGCTCATCTCCGGACAATAGGATCGTTTGGGGGCCATTTCAGGCATGGGGTGGGTCCACTCACGGCCCGGATTGGGCTCTAGGGCAACAAGCAAGAAATATTCCGCTGCGAACCCGCTGGAAAAGGCCCGGTCTGGGCGCAGTATGGGACAAATTGACCATTACGGACGCGTCAGAATGTCGCATTCGCGGCGGTGCGCCAGAAGGGTCCGGCGTGCGCGTGGGGCGCGGGGTCCGAGGTGTTCGGTTCAGCGCGCGGTATCCGAGGCTTTGCCGGGTCCTGGACGGCCTGAAATTCATGGTGGCATGTGGTTTGCTAGATGTCGTAGTTTACCGGCCCGAGTGCGCACCGCCATGTCCGAAGCTCCCAGCCAAATTCCACCCGAGCGCTTTTTCGTCAGCGTCTTGATGGAGCGGCGCGACCGCACCGACTCCCGTTGGTTGAAGGAGAGCTGGGACCTGCTGGGCGTGGTGCAGGAGACCCAGGCGGTCGCAGCTATCGAAACCGCAGCCGCCACCGAAACAGGGGCCACTGGCGTGGCGCCCTGCCGCCGCATCCTGACGACCGAGCACAGCGAGCAATACCTCTGGTCGGGATTCGAGGTCCGGTTATACCGGGATGAGCTGGAAAGCTATTACCACAATCTGCTTGCGCCGGAACCAAAGATCTTCGTGATCACCCACGCCGGGGCCGATGGCCGCCCGGACCCCTTCCTGGTGTCCCTCAGTTATGATCAGGCGGCCGCCTACGAGGCCTCCGGCGAGGGGGTGTACCACGCCCGGTTGCCCCCGGTGCTGTATGCCTGGGTCGAGCATTACGTGGTCGAGAACTACGCGCCGCAGCGCCGCATCAAGCGCAAACGGGACAGTTGGAAGGACAAGAAGGCATGAGTCGATCGGATCCCCCAGACTCGGACGCAGCGCCCACCGAAGGCGACTTTCTGCGCCGCTGGTCGCGACGCAAGGCGCAGGCCCGCACCCCCGAACCGAGCCGGACTTCCAAGGCGGCCGAGCCGGAGCCCCTGGACCCGGAGGCGGCACATGCGGCGTCGCTTGGCGCTCCGTCGTCGGTGCGCCCGTTGCCGGAGGCGGCCGATCCCGGGTGTCTGGATTCGGTTTCGGGATCGGAATCCGCGCAACAGCCCGTGGCCGAGGCAGAACGTGTGGCCCGGCCGGCACCCACCGACGCGGACATGCCGCCGCTGGATTCGCTGAACCAGGACTCTGACTACAGTGCCTTCCTGTCGCCGAAGGTGAGCCTGCAGTTGCGCCAGGCCGCGCTGCGCCAGCTGTTCCGGCAGCCGAAATTCAATGTGGAGACCTGCCTCGACGACTTCCAGGACGATTTCCAGAACTTTGCGCCGCTGGGCGACATCGTGACCACGGACATGCGTTACATGACCAAGGTCAAGGCCCGGCGCGAGGCCGAGCGCCAGCGGCTCGCGGCCGAGGCGGTCCCGGCAGTGGAGCCCGCAGCGCGCCTGACCGAGAATTCTGCAGGGGGTTCAGCGGAGCGCCCGGCAGAAGATCCGGCAGAGGGCTCGAATGTCGGAACCGTGGCGTCCCTGGATTCCGATACCGCTTTGCCTGCGACGGAGAAGCCGCACCCGGTGGCCGAGAATGCACCGGTTGACACGGAGCCCACCGACCCGGCCTCAGCGAGCGTGCCCGACCGGGTGCGCGACGCGACGGGCCATTCCCTCGGGCGCCGTCCCAGCGGACCCGATTCGAACGCGCCCGATGCCTCGGACGCCGCGGCCCGCGAGGCCGTCAAGGCCGGCATCGGACCCCCTGATGATGAACACGATGATGAACACAAGGTGTAACGTGATGGAGCAGGAGCAGGAGCAGAATGCCAACCGTTTGGCCCGCGATCAGGCCTTCGAGGCCGCGGGACGCTTGTCCGTCGAGCCCACCTCCCGGGTGAGTTATCAGTCCGAAGGTCGGGCCCTGGTGATCGGTTTCGATGAAGTCGCTGCCCTCGAGGCGGCTCGGCGCCTCGCCGACCGGCTGACGCCGACGGTCCTGTTGACCGGTTCCGGCACCTCGCGGGAGGTGGAGGGCTTGCAGGTGCTCTATACCCAGGGGCGTACCCCGATGCTCGAAGGGTATCTCGGGCAGTTCCTGGTGACCTTGAAGGTCGGGGAACAGATCGCCAATGTGGCCACCCTGCGCGACAGCGGCTGGGATCGTTTCGACGTGATCCTGGACCTGGGTACGGCGCCGCTGTTCGTGGCCGAGCTGCCACCCGTGGGCTATTTCGCCCCGGCCTTCGGTGATGCCGAGGCGTTGGATCACGCCCTGGCCGCGGCCGGCGAACTGATAGGCGGTTTCGAGAAACCCAAGTTCTTCGACTACGATCCCGAAATCTGCGCCCATGGCCGCCGCGGTGTGGCCGGTTGCACCCGATGTCTGGACGCCTGTCCGGCGCTTGCGATTCACTCCCTGGGCGAAACCATCGAGGTCAATCCGCATCTGTGCCAGGGCGGAGGCATCTGCGCGAGCGTGTGTCCGACCGGTGCGATCATCTACAGCTACCCGAAGCCCTCGGATCTGCTCGAGCGCCTCCGGACCCTGCTGGCCACCTACCGCGAGGCCGGCGGCGTCGGACCGGTGGTGCTGTTCTACGACGACGAAACCGGTGCCGAGGAGCTGGCCCGCCTCGAACCACTGCCGGCGCACGTCTTCGCGGTCGAGGTGGACGAGGTGGGTAGCGTGGGCCTGGATGTGCTGTTGGCCTGTCTGGCCTATGGTGCGCGTGAAGTGGTGCTGCTGGAGACCGACGCGCTGCCGCGCAAGGTGCGCCGAAACCTGAACGAACAAATCGGCTATGCCCAAGGGGTGCTGGAGGCGATGGGCTATCCCCGGAACGCGCTGGCGCTGGCCCCGGTGGAGGCCTGCAGGGATCGGCCGCATCACCCGATGCCCGAGGTGCGGCATGCGACCTTCCCCGGTTCCAACCGCAAGCGCGAGACGTTGTTCCGGGCCCTCGATCACCTCAACCTGAAGGCCCCGAGCCCGCAGGAGGCGATCGCGTTGCCCCGGGGGGCGCCTTTCGGCGAGATCCGGGTGGATCGCAAGGCCTGTACGTTGTGTATGGCCTGTGTTGCGGTCTGCCCCGCGAAGGCGCTTGCGACGCCCGGCGACCGGCCCCGGCTCGACTTCACGGAGTTGAACTGCGTGCAGTGCGGGTTGTGCGAACAGGCCTGTCCCGAACAGGCGATTCGCCTGGAGCCGCGTCTGATCACGTCGCCGGCCGCCCGCAGCAACCACCGGGCATTGAACGAGGAGGCGCCCTTCGATTGTGTGAGTTGCGGCAAGCCCTTTGCCACCCGCAGCATGATCGAGCGCATGACCGCCCGCCTAGCGGACCACTGGATGTTCAAGGACGAGGCCTCCCTGCGGCGTTTGCAGATGTGCGAGGACTGCCGGGTGACCGATATGTTCCGTGATCAGGCCAAGGGGGCGGGCAATGGGAAGCTTTGACCCGCTGGGTCGGCAGATCCGGGGCAAAAAGTCCCACAGTGCAGGGGGTTTTCAGGCAAGCATGGAATCGGCCGTCTGCTTTACCCATTCGGGTCCGGATTTTCCCGGAGAGTCTGGCCCGTCCCTTGCACGCAAGACTACGGAACAGGAGACATGATGCGGGATCTGCGATCGGCAGAGGAAGATCAGGCACGTGCCGGCATCTACGCGTTACTTGCACGATTATTGGGCGCGCCGGCAAAGCGTTCCCTGCTGGAAACACTGGCTGATATCGAGGTGGAGAGTGACCCGAAGACCGACGTTGCAGTGGCGCTTTCGATGCTCCGGCTGGCAGCCCAGGACGCTCGGGAAGCTCAGCTCGACGACGAATACCATGCGCTGTTCATTGGCGTCGGGCGGGGTGAACTGGTGCCCTTTGGCTCCTGGTATCTGACCGGCTTCATGATGGAGCGGCCCTTGAGCGAGTTGCGCCAGGACTTGTCGGCATTGGGGTTTGAGCGGGTCGCCGGGAATTCGGATCCCGAGGACCACGCGGCCTTTCTGTGCGAGGTGATGGGCATCCTGGCGACCTCGGATGCGGTCGCGATGGCGGACGAGCAGCGCTTCTACGAGGCCCATGTGGCGAGCTGGATGCCCACCTTCTTCAAGGATCTCGAAAACTGTGAGGCCGCGTGTTTCTACAAGGCCGTGGGCCGTCTGGGAACGGCCTTCCTGTCGCTGGAGCACACCTATCGCAGCATGGCGGCGTCGTGATGCCGGGGTTGGGTGCCGCGGTGCAGCGCCATTCTCCGGGTGGACGTGGCGAGAGGGGGAAATCCGCCGGGTGGATGATCCGCACCATGAGTTGGATCACGAGAGTGGATTGGGTTCTCTGTTACAAAGGATCCATCCGGGATTTATCAAATCGGGTTTTATCAATCGAGGAGTACATCACGATGAATGAAAAGTCACCGAAGGGGCCGGGTTCGGTTCATTCCGAGGGCCGCCGGCAGTTCCTGCGCACGGCCACGCTCGCCGGCTCCAGCGCGGTCGCGGTCGCCGCATTGCCGGGCATCGTGGCGGCAGCGCCTGAGGCCGAACCGGCCGCGGCGGAATCGAAGGCCGACGGGTATCAGGAAACGCAGCACGTCCGCGACTACTACCGGACGGCATCCAGCTAGGTCGGACACGCAATACGAGCCGCGATCGCACCAGACTGAGTCGCCCCGGCGGGGCAAGGAGTTCTAAAACAATGAAGTTGATGAAAAGTTCGGACACAGGTTCCGCCGCGGCATCCGCGGAAACAGGCCAGCCGGCGGCGAGCCGCAAGGGTGAGGGCACCGGGGTTTCCCAGGGCCGGCGGACCTTCCTGCGCAATTCCGGGATCATGGCCGGTGGCTTGGCGCTGGCCTCCTCGCAAATGGCCCCCGGTCTGGTGCGCAAGTCCGAGGCCGCAACCGCCGTCACGGCCAATGGCGAGGTCAAGACCGTCCGCACCATCTGCGGGCATTGCTCGGTGGGGTGCGGCATTTATGCCAAGGTGCGCGATGGCGTCTGGGTCGGCCAGGAGGCCGCTTTCGATCACCCGCTGAATCTCGGTGGCCACTGCGCCAAGGGCGCGGCGGTCCGCGAACACGGCCACGGCGAGCGCCGCCTGAAGTACCCGATGAAGATGGTCGGCGGAAAATGGAAGCGCATCTCCTGGGAGACGGCGATCGAGGAGATCGGCGACCAGATGCTCGCCCTGCGCGAAACCTCCGGTCCCGATTCCGTGTACTGGCTGGGTTCGGCGAAGCAGAGCAACGAACAGTGCTACCTGATGCGCAAGTTCGCCGCGCTGTGGGGCTCCAACAACATCGACCACCAGGCGCGGATCTGCCATTCGACGACCGTGGCCGGCGTAGCCAACACCTGGGGCTACGGCGCGATGACCAATTCCTACAACGACATGCTGAACAGCAAGGCCATCCTGATCATGGGTGGCAACCCGGCCGAGGCGCACCCGGTGTCGATGCAGTTCACCTTGCGGGCCAAGGAAGAGGGCGCGAAGCTCTTGGTGATCGACCCGCGCTTCACCCGCACCGCGGCCCATGCCGACATGTTCGTACCCCTGCGTCCGGGCTCCGATATCGCGGTGGTCTACGGCATGATGTGGCACATCTTCCAGAACGGCTGGGAGGACAAGGAGTTCCTGCAGCAGCGGGTCTGGGGTATGGACCAGGTGCTGGAAGAGGTCGCCCGCTGGACGCCGGATGAGGTCGAGCGGGTCTCCGGGGTCGATCGTGACACCTGCTACAACGCGGCCAAATTGATGGCCGACAACCGTCCGGGCACCTTCGTCTGGTGCATGGGCGGGACGCAGCACACCGTCGGCAACAACTTCACGCGGGCCTACTGCCACTTCCAATTGGCGCTCGGCAACATGGGCAAGTCGGGCGGCGGGACCAACATCTTCCGCGGCCACGACAACGTGCAGGGCGCGACCGACTTCGGCGTGCTCTCCGACAACCTGCCCGGCTATTACGGGCTTTCCGAGGGCGCCTGGCGGCATTGGGCGGCGGTCTGGGATCTCGATTACGAGACCCTGGCCGCGCGCTTCGACCAGGGCTCCTACACCGATCGCGGCGCCGCCGCGAACAAGCCGATGAACACCTCCGGTATTCCCGTATCCCGCTGGATCGACGGCGTGCTCGAAGACCGCGCCAACATCGCCCAGCCGGACAACCTGAAGGCGATGGTCTTCTGGGGACACGCGCCGAACAGCCAGGTGCGCGGCCCGGAGATGAAGGAAGCCTTCGAGAAACTCGATCTGCTGGTGGTCATCGACCCGTTCCCGACGGTGTCCGCGGTGATGCACGATCGCAAGGAGAACACCTACCTGCTGCCGGCCACCACCCAGTTCGAGACCTACGGCTCGCTGACCGCGTCGAACCGCTCGATCCAGTGGCGCGACAAGGTCATCGACCCGCTGTTCGAAGCCAAGCCCGATCACGTGATCATGTACAAGTTCGCGAAGAAGTTCGGTTTCGCCGACGACCTGACCAAGCACATCCAGGTGAACGGCGAAGAGCCGCTGATCGAGGACATCGTCCGCGAATACAACCGCGGCATGTGGACCATCGGCTACAGCGGCCAGACCCCTGAGCGCTTGAAGGAGCACCAGCAGAACTGGCACACCTTCAACACCCGCACCCTGCGTGGCGAGGGTGGCCCCGGCAACGGCGAGTTCTATGGCCTGCCGTGGCCCTGTTGGGGTACCCCGGAAATGAAGCATCCGGGCACCGCGAACCTCTATGACACCAGCCTGCCGGTCGCCGAGGGCGGCCTGAATTTCCGCGAGAACTTCGGGACCGAGCGCGATGGCGACAACCTGCTCGCCGAGGGTTCCTTCCCGGTCGGCGCCGAGATCCAGGACGGTCATCCGCGCTTCAGTGCCGATCTGCTCAAGCAGTTGGGCTGGTGGGATGAGCTGACGCCCGAGGAAAAGGTGCTGGCCGACGGCAAGCTCTGGCACCTCGATCGCTCGGGCGGGATCATCCGGGTGGCGATCAAGCACGGCTGCGCGCCCTTCGGCAACGCCAAGGCGCGTTGTGTGGCCTGGAACTTCCCGGATCCGGTGCCGATCCATCGGGAGCCGCTCTACACCACCCGTCGGGACCTGGTCGCGGACTACCCCACCTACGAGGACCGCCGCAGCTTCTTCCGTCTGCCCACGCGCTATGCCACGGTGCAGGCCGAGGACTTCAGTGCTGATTACCCGTTGATCCACACCAGCGGCCGCATGGTCGAATACGAGGGGGGCGGCGACGAGACCCGTTCCAACCCCTGGCTGGCGGAACTGCAGCAGGAGATGTTCGCGGAGATCAACCCGGTGGACGCCAACAACGCGGGTATCCGCGATGGCCGCGATATCTGGGTCGAGGGACCGGAGGGCGGCCGCATCAAGGTCAAGGCCATGGTGACCCGACGCGTCGAGCCGGGCGTGGTGTTCACCCCGTTCCATTATGGCGGTAAGTACCAGGGCGAGAGTCTGCTGGGCAAGTACCCGGAGGGTACCCAGCCGTACGTGGTCGGTGAGGCCTGTAACACCGTGTTCACCTACGGCTACGACTCGGTGACCGCGATGCAGGAAACGAAATGCTCGCTCTGTCGTGTGTACCCCGCCTGATGCGTCTCGCGGTATCCCAGCAAACCATTGAGGAGAGCCGAAAATGGCCCAAATGAAGTTTCTTTGCGACGCCGAGCGATGCATCGAGTGCAACGGGTGTGTGACCGCGTGTAAGAACGTCAACGAGGTCCCGTGGGGCGTGAATCGCCGACGCGTGGTCACGTTGAATGACGGCGTTCCGGGGGAGAAGTCCATCTCGGTGGCCTGCATGCATTGTTCCGATGCCCCCTGCGCCGCCGTCTGCCCGGTGGACTGCTTCTACACCACGGCCGATGGCGTGGTGCTCCACGACAAGGACCTGTGCATCGGGTGCGGCTACTGTTTCTATGCCTGCCCGTTCGGAGCCCCGCAATACCCGCAGGATGGTGCCTTCGGCATGCGCGGGGAGATGGACAAGTGCACTTTCTGCGCCGGCGGTCCCGAGGACAACGGCTCTGCGGCGGAGTTCCAGAAGTACGGGGCGAACCGGCTGGCCGAGGGCAAGCTCCCGGCCTGTGCCGAGATGTGTGCCACCAAGGCCTTGCTGGCCGGCGATGGCGACATCGTCGCCGACATCTTCCGCAAGCGCGTGATGCGCCGGGCCGGACAAGCGCAGACCTGGGGCTGGGAAAAGGCCTACGGCGAGGGCGTCTGACCAGAGCACGGCTCCGGTCCTGCCCCGCGGGGGCAGGACCGCTCGCGCGGTTCACCGGGGGATTGTTTGATCCGGTGTCGAGCGTCACGGGATGGGTAAGGAGAGTTAAAGATGCAAACCAGAGTGTTACTGCTGACGGCCGTGCTGGCGACCGGGCTGCTCGTGTTGACCGGCTGTTATGAAAGCCGGGACGTCACGATGCACGAGGCGGGGGTATACAAGGGCAAGGTCGATCCCCTCGTGGAATTGTCGGCCAATCCCGCTCATCAGGAAGGTCTGCGCGAGCGGATCCTGATGATCCAGACCGATCGCTGAAACCCCGGAGGATCAAGAGATGACATCTTCACCTAAGACGACCTCGATCCGCGATCGGGGCGGTCGACGTCGCAAATGGCTGTTCCTGGCGTTTCTGGGAGCCCTGTTTCTGGTCGTGGGGGCCCCGTTGACGGGCTACCTCTTCGTCGGGGAATCGGTCGCGCAGACGCAACAGGCTCAGGTCGCCCCGACCAATCCGCTGTCGGACTACTGGCGCGCGGTGCGCCAGGGCCAGGAGGGCGTGTCCACCGTCCAGGGCCCGCAGGCCAATATCCTGATCAACACCAGTGGCGAGACCTTTCGCCAGGTGCGTAACGGACCGTTGGCCACCTATGGCGCCTGGCTGATGGCGCTGACGCTGCTGATACTGGCCCTGCTGTATCTGGTGCGCGGCCCGATCCAGATCGATCATGGGCGCAAGGGCCTGACCGTGGAGCGCTGGACGCTCTTCGATCGGGTTCTGCACTGGTACACCGCCGTGTTGTTCATCCTGCTCGCCATCACCGGCCTGAGCCTGCTGTTCGGGCGTATGGTGTTGATGCCGCTGCTCGGGCCGCAGGGCTTTTCCAACTTTGCCGGGTTCGCCATGCTGGTGCACAATTACCTGGGGCCGCTGTTCGCGGTCGGCCTGCTGGTGATGGTGCTCAAATGGATCCGGGTGAATATCCCGAAAGGGCACGACCTGGGCTGGTTCCTGTCGGGTGGCGGCATGCTGAAGGGCAAGCACCCGCATGCCGGGTTCGTGAATGCCGGCGAGAAGCTCCTGTTCTGGACCCTGGCCACGGTGGGGATGGCGGTGGTGGTCACCGGCCTGATCCTCGACTTCCCGCTGTTCGGGCTGTCCCGGGAGGCGATGCAGATCTCGCTGCTGCTCCATGCCGTGGGCTCGATCCTGATCATCTCCTTCATCTTCGGTCACATTTATCTGGCCACAATGGCGATGAAGGGCTCGCTGGAAGGCATGGTCGGCGGCCGGGTGGACGTGAACTGGGCGCGGCAGCACCATGACCTGTGGATGGAGGAACTGGAACGCAAGGGCGTGCGTCCGGAGCCGGCGGTGGTCAAGGAACCCCCCCCCGCGCCCGTGGTGGAAAAGCCGCAACCGGCGCAAACCTGAGTCCCAACGCCCGACCGGTGACGGTCGGGGTGGTGGGTCCGGCCGCAGCGGTCGTACTTTCCGGGGTCGTGAGGCAATCCTTGCGACCCTTTTCATTGGATGAACCGAAAAATCGGAGGGCAAGGCCATGAACGAAGAAACCTTCAACATGAGCGTGCGCAAATTCCTGAAGCGCGTGGGTGTCAATTGCCAGCGCGAGATCGAACTCGCGGTGCGCGACGCCGTCGATGCCGGCCGCTTGCAGGGCAACGAAAAGGTGCCGGTCAAGATCACGCTGGAATTCGGACCGCGCGGCGAGTCCTACGTGGTGGAGGGTGAGATCACGCTCGAGTGAGATCCGGTTCCGGCAAATCCTCCTGATCCGAAGCCCTTCCGGGGTCCACCCGGGGCCTACCTGAAGCCTACCCGGCGCCCCCTTCGGAGCCTGATCGGGGCGGTGGCTCGCGCCTCAGTACATCCCCGGCAAGGGCTGCACGGTTACCGACTCGCCCGCGGCCACCGGACCCTGATCGTGACCGAGTACGATCAGGCAGTCCGCCCGGCTCATTGAATGCAGCACGCCGGAGCCCTGGCGCCCGGTCAGTTCCACACAGAGTCGACCCGTGGCATCGCGCTGCAGCCGGCCGCGCTGAAATTCGGTGCGGCCAGGCTGTTTCTTCAGGGCGCTCAGGCAGGGCACCTGGAAACGCAGGGGCTCGCGCGGCGTCTGGCCGCTCAGCCGTTCCAGCGCCGGGCGCACGAATTGCTGGAAGGTGACCATCACCGCGACCGGATTGCCGGGCAGCCCGAAGCAATAGGCCCCGCCCTCGAGGATGCCGAAGGCCAGCGGCCGGCCGGGCTTGATGGCCACCTTCCACAGCAGCATCTCGCCCTGCTCGGCCAGACTCTGCTTCACATGATCGGCCTCGCCGACCGATACCCCACCCGTGGTAATGACCACGTCGCCGGCCCTGGCGGCATCGGCCAGCGTTTGCGCAAGCACGCCCGGCTGATCGCGAACCACGCCCAGATCCAGGCTCTCGACCCCGGCTTCGTCGAGCAGCCCTTGCAGTACATAGCGGTTGCTGTCATAGATCTGCCCGGTCTGGAGCGGCGCACCCAGCGCTCGCAGTTCGTCGCCGGTAGACAAAAAGACCACCCGCGGACGCCGCAGAACCTGGACCTCGGGCAGGCCCACCGAGGCGATCAGCCCGAGGTCCGCCGGCATCAGCCGGTGTCCGGCTGGGAGCACCGTCGAACCGGCCTGGATATCCTCACCCCGCCGGCGGATATTTTGTCCGGGGCGTTGCCCCGCATCCAGACGCACCCGATTTCCCTCGTACGTCGTCCGTTCCTGGATCACCACGGTATCGGCCCCCTCGGGGATCGGGGCGCCGGTCATGATGCGTGCGCATTCCCCCGGTGCGAGCACACCCGCAAAGGGGATTCCCGCCATGGCCCGGCCGGTCACACGCAGTTCGACGAATCCGGTTTCGGGTAGATCCGCGGCCCGGATGGCAAAACCGTCCATGGCCGAATTGTCCTGGGGGGGCACATTCAGTGGTGCGACCAGATCCTGCGCCAGAATCCGGCCGCCGGCTTGCTTGAGGGGCAGGTGGACGCGCTGGGTGATGGGCGTGCAGGCCGCCAGGATCGTCTGCAGTGCGGCGTCGGCATGCACCAGGCCGGGTTCGTTCGGATCCAGGCAGCTGGCGGCGGGGTTGGGGGTGGTCGGCGAGACCATACCTGAAGCTCCAATCGATAAAGGGGCGTCCGCCGGCGCGTTTGCAGCCAGGGGGTACACGGCCCGGGGGTGGTCGGGAACGAAGATGCAGAAACGGGTCGTCAGGAACGGGTGCCGTGTTCAGGGCACGCTGGGGTTGGCGACCGCCCGCTCCAATGCCGCGCGCTCCTCCGGAGTGTTGACGTTCGTGAAGGCTTCCGGGCAATCGGACAGGTCGACGATGGCCAGGGCATGCTGGGCGTACCAGGTATCGATCTTGCGACCCTCCTGGTCCAGGAAGTCCTGCAGGCTGTCCTGTAGCGCGCATCGGAGCAACGCGACGACCGGTTGCATTCGCTTGCCGTCGTGAGCCACCGCGATCTCGGCCTGCTCGGCCTGCGCGGTGTGCAGCAGCCGGCGGACCAGATCGACCGGCAGCAGGG
>PWGH01000207.1 GCA_003555285.1 Thioalkalivibrio sp. | reverse complement strand
GATGGCGCAGGCCGCCGGGCTGGTGGTGCGCGACGTGCCGCCGCTGGTCAGCAACTGGCGCAGCCGGGAGTCCTTGCCGGACTTTTTGATGCGCCACGGCGTCGTGGCGATTGCCGGCATCGACACCCGCAAGCTGACCCGGATCCTGCGCGAGCAGGGCGCCCAGAATGGCTGCATGCAGGCCGGTGACATCGACGTCGAACGGGCGCTCGGCCGGGCGCGGGACTTCCCTGGCATCAAGGGGATGGACTTGGCGCGCGAGGTCAGCGCCAAGCGGCCCTACGAATGGCTGGAGGGCACCTGGCGCATCGATGCCCCGGCGCCGCGCCTGCGGCCCACCGATGCCGAATTTCACGTCGTGGCCTACGATTTCGGCCTGAAATACAACATGCTGCGGATGCTGGTCGATCGCGGCTGCCGGGTCACCGTGCTCCCGGCCCAGACGCCGCCGGACGAGGCGCTGGCGCTGAAGCCCGACGGCATCCTGCTGACCAACGGTCCCGGCGACCCGGAGCCCTGCGACTACGCGATCGCGAGCATCCAGCGCTTTTGCGCCGAAAAGGTGCCGCTGTTCGGCATCTGCCTGGGGCACCAGCTGCTCGGCCTGGCCAGCGGGGCATCGACCTTGAAGATGAAGTTCGGGCACCACGGGGCGAACCATCCGATCCAGGACCTGCGCACCGGCCGGGTGATGATCTCGAGCCAGAACCATGGCTTCGAGGTCGACGAGGCGCAACTGCCGCCGACGGTGCAGGCCACGCACCGCTCGTTGTTCGACGGCACCTCGCAGGGGATCGCGCGCACCGATTGCCCCGCCTTCAGTCTGCAGGGGCATCCCGAGGCGAGCCCGGGGCCGCACGACGTCGGCCACGCCTTCGACGACTTCCTGGCCGCGATGCGCGCCGCACGGACCTGAACACGCCCTTCCTGCCGCACCCGACTCCGGAGTTGTCCTCCCATGCCCAAGCGTACTGATATCCAGAGCGTGCTGATTCTCGGCGCCGGTCCCATCGTGATCGGTCAGGCCTGCGAATTCGACTACTCCGGCGCCCAGGCCTGCAAGGCCCTGCGCGAGGAGGGCTACCGGGTCATCCTGGTGAACTCCAATCCGGCCACGATCATGACCGACCCGGAGACCGCGGATTCGGTCTACATCGAGCCGGTGGACTGGCGGGTGGTGGCGCGGGTAATCGAGAAGGAACGTCCGGACGCGCTGCTGCCGACCATGGGTGGGCAGACCGCGTTGAACTGCGCGCTGGACCTGGCCGCCGAGGGCGTGCTGGATCAGTTCGGCGTCGAGTTGATCGGCGCCAACGCGGATGCGATCGACATGGCCGAGGACCGCGGGCGCTTCCGCCAGGCGATGACCGAGATCGGGTTGGCGACCCCCACCGCCTTCATGGCCCACACCTGGGAAGAGGCGCAGCGCGTGCAGCCGGAAATCGGCTTTCCGGTGATCATCCGGCCGTCGTTCACCCTGGGCGGTTCCGGCGGCGGTATCGCCTACAACCGCGAGGAGTTCGAGGAGATCGTGAAGGGCGGCCTGGACCTGTCGCCGACCAACGAGGTGCTGCTCGAGGAATCGGCGCTGGGCTGGAAGGAGTTCGAGATGGAGGTGGTCCGCGACCAGGCGGACAACTGCATCATCGTCTGCTCGATCGAGAACCTGGACCCGATGGGCGTGCATACGGGCGACTCGATCACGGTGGCGCCGGCGCAGACGCTGACCGACAAGGAATACCAGATCATGCGCAACGCCTCGATTGCGGTGCTGCGCAAAATCGGTGTGGAGACCGGCGGCTCGAACGTGCAGTTCGCGGTGAACCCGGACGACGGCCGGCTGATCGTGATCGAAATGAACCCGCGGGTGTCGCGCTCCTCGGCGCTGGCCTCCAAGGCGACCGGCTTTCCGATCGCGAAGATCGCCGCGAAGCTCGCGGTGGGTTATACCCTCGATGAACTGCGCAACGACATCACCGGCGGGCTGACCCCGGCCTCCTTCGAGCCCTCGATCGATTACGTGGTGACCAAGATCCCGCGCTTCACTTTCGAGAAGTTCCCGCAGGCCGAGGCCCGCCTGACCACCCAGATGAAGTCGGTGGGTGAGGTGATGGCGATCGGCCGGACCTTCCAGGAGTCCTTGCAGAAGGCCTTACGCGGCCTGGAGACCGGCGCCGACGGCCTCGACGAGACGATGGATCTGAAGGCCGACGGCGTCGCCGATCGCTTGCGGATCCTGCTGGCGAATCCCAGTCCGGACCGCATCTTCCATGTCGCCGACGGCTTCCGGGTCGGCTTCAGCATCGAGGAGCTCTTCGCGCTGACCGCGATCGACCGCTGGTTCCTGGCCCAGATTCACCAATTGATCGAAATCGAGAAGGGCATCCGCGACCGTTTCCTGAACGACCTGAGCGCGCAGGAGATGTTCGAGATCAAGCGCCGCGGCTTCTCCGACCGGCGCCTGGCCCGCCTGCTGAACGAGACCGAGAAGACCGTGCGCAAGCAGCGCCATGCGCTGGGCATCCATCCGGTCTACAAGCGTGTGGACACCTGTGCCGCCGAATTCGCGACCACCACCGCCTACCTGTACTCGACCTACGAGGAAGAGAACGAGGCCGAGCCGAGCGACCGCGAGAAGATCATGGTGCTCGGCGGCGGGCCCAACCGCATCGGCCAGGGCATCGAGTTCGATTACTGCTGCGTGCATGCCGCGCTCGCGATGCGCGACGACGGCTTTGAAACCATCATGGTCAACTGCAATCCGGAGACGGTCTCGACCGATTACGACACCTCGGACCGCCTGTACTTCGAGCCGCTGACCCTCGAGGATGTGCTCGAGGTGGTCGCGATCGAGAAGCCCAAGGGTGTGATCGTGCAGTACGGCGGCCAGACGCCGTTGAAGCTCGCGCGTGATCTGGAGGCCGCCGGGGTGCCGATCATCGGCACCTCGCCGGATTCGATCGATCTGGCCGAGGACCGCGAGCGCTTCCAGCAGCTGCTGCAGAAGCTCGATCTGCGCCAGCCACCGAACCGCACCGCCCGCAGCGAGGAGGAGGCCGAGAAGCTCGCTGCCGAGATCGGCTATCCGCTGGTCGTGCGGCCGTCCTATGTGCTGGGCGGGCGGGCGATGGAGATCGTGCGCGACGAGGACGACCTGAAACGCTACATGCGCACCGCGGTCTCGGTGTCCAACGACGCCCCGGTGCTGCTCGATCATTTCCTCGACGACGCGATCGAGGTCGACGTCGACGCGATCTGCGACGGCCAGGACGTCTTCATCGGCGGCATCATGGAACACATCGAACAGGCCGGGGTGCACTCCGGGGACTCCGCCTGCTCCCTGCCGCCGTTCTCCCTGTCCGACGCCTTGCAGCAGGAGATGGCCGAGCAGGTGCGCCGGATGGCGCTGGGGCTGAAGGTCATCGGCCTGATGAACACCCAGTTTGCGATCAAGGGCGAGGACATCTACGTGCTCGAGGTCAATCCGCGCGCCTCGCGCACGGTGCCCTTCGTGTCCAAGGTGACCGGCCTGCCGCTGGCGAAGATCGCTGCACGCTGCATGGCCGGAACCAGCCTGGCCGATCAGCACCTGCGCGAGCCGGTGCGTCCGGGCTTCTACGCGGTGAAGGAGGCGGTGTTCCCCTTTGCCAAGTTCCCCGGGGTGGACCCGATCCTGGGCCCGGAGATGAAGTCCACCGGCGAGGTGATGGGGGTCGGGCGCAGTTTTGCCGAAGCCTTCGCAAAGAGCCAGCTGGGGGCGGGGGTGCGCCTGCCGGTGCGCGGCAAGGCCTTCGTGTCGGTGCGCGAGATCGACAAGCCGCCGCTGCCGCCGGTGGTGCGGCGCCTGGTGGAACTGGGCTTCGAAGTTCTGGCCACGCGCGGCACCGCGGCCGCGCTGCAGGCGCAGGGCATCGAGGTCACGGTCGTGAACAAGGTCACCGAAGGCCGGCCGCACATCGTCGACATGATCAAGAACGACGAGATCAGCTTCATCATCAACACCGTGGAGGGCAAGCAGGCCACCGCGGACTCTTTTACCCTGCGCCGGGAGGCCTTGATGCACAAGGTCAGCTACACCACCACCGTCGCCGGTGCGCTGGCGACGGTGCAGGCGTTGGATCATCTGGAATTCGAGAACGTATTTCGCCTGCAGGACCTGCATGCCGAAACCCTGGGGCAGGCCGAGACCGTGGGACAGGAGGGCGCGCGATGAGCAAGTTTCCGCTGACCGTCGCCGGTGCCGAGAGCCTGAAGCAGGAGTTGCGCCGGTTGAAGACCGAGGACCGGCCGCGGGTGGTGCATGCGATCGCCGAGGCCCGTGCCCATGGCGATTTGAAGGAAAACGCCGAATACCATGCCGCGCGTGAGCAGCAGAGCTTCATCGAGGGCCGCATTCGGGAGATCGAATCGAAGCTGGGCAATGCTCAGATCATCGATGTCGCCGCTCTCGCGCAGACCGGCAAGGTGGTCTTCGGGGTGACGGTGAGCCTGGAGGGCACCGAGGACGGCAAGCCGGTCACCTACCAGATCGTCGGCGAGGACGAGGCCGATATCAAGCAGGGCAAGATCTCGGTCAGTTCACCGATCGCCCGCGCGCTGATCGGCAAGGAAGAAGGGGATCTGGTGAGCGTGCAGGCCCCTGGCGGGACCACCGAGTACGAGATCCTCGAGGTCCGCTATCTCGGTTGATCAGTATCTGGCTGACCCGCATCGGTCGAATCGAGTCGGCCGGCGCGATTCGGCTGCATGGCGCCGATTCAATCGATCGGATGCAGCGGAGTGGGCTCGGCGTAAAGGGCGTAAAAGAGGAGCCACGGAAGGCACGGAAACACACGGAAATGGAAATCAAATGAACTTCCTTTTCCGTGACGTCCGTGCCTTCCGTGGCTCGCGCTTTCCTGTCCGGAATGGGCGCTGGCGATTAACGTTAGCGGGGCGGCGGCTTCGCCGGCAGCGCGATCACCGGTTTTTCGGGATTGCGCCGAAACAGCGTGGCCATGAAGCCGATGCGCTGGATCAGGGTGGCGCCGGTGCGTACACACAGGGCCTCGGTGGCCTGGTCGCGTGCGTCCCGGTCCCCGATGTTGACCTTGACCTTCACCAGTTCATGATGGTCGAGGGCCTGCTCGAGTTCGTTGAGCACGGCATCGGTGAGGCCGTTGCGGCCGAGGGTCACGATGGGTTTGCGCGGGTGCGCTAGGCTACGGAGCAGCTTGCGCTGCGGTTCGGTCAGATCCACTGAATCTCGTACCACTTTGGAATCGCCGGAGTGTACCATGGCACGTTGCGTGGGCCGAAGGGGAGACGATGCCGAAACGCACCAAGTCCAGTGAGCGCTGGCTGAAGGAGCACTTCAAGGATCCCTTCGTCGTCCGGGCCCAGCAGGAGGGCTACCGCTCGCGTGCGGTGTACAAGCTGGCCGAGATCGATCGCCGGGAGCGCCTGTTGCGCCCGGGCCTGCGGGTGGTCGACCTCGGTGCGGCCCCCGGCGGCTGGAGTCAGTATGCGGCGGAGAAGGTCGGTCGCACCGGGCGGGTGATCGCTTCCGACATCCTGCCGATGGACCCGATCCCCGGTGTCGATATCGTCACCGGAGACTTCCAGGACGAACCGGTGCTGGAGGCCATCGTTGCGCACCTGGGCGGGGAACCGGCGGATGGGGTGTTGTCCGATATTGCACCGAACTTGTCGGGTACCGCCGCGGTCGATCAACCACGGTCGATCCATCTGTGTGAACTGGCGCTGGAATTGGCGGTCCGGGTTCTTAAGAACGACGGATTCTTTCTCGTCAAGGTGTTTCAGGGACAGGGTTCGGATGCCTTCCTGCAGGAGCTGCGCCAGCACTTCAGGCGCGTGCTCATTCGCAAGCCACCGGCGTCGCGTGCGCGATCACCGGAAGTGTACGTATTGGCGCAGGGGCTCCGGGATGTGTAACGTTCGCTCAGCCGAACACAGCAATTTCGAGGTGGCATTTTGAATGGCCTGGTAAAAAATCTGGTGATCTGGGTGGTGATCGCGGTCGTCCTGATGTCCGTGTTCAACAATTTCAGCCCCGAGCCACAGGAAGAGGCGCGCAGCATGACCTACTCGTCGTTCATCAACGACGTGAATGCTGGGCGTGTCCAGAGCGTGACGATCGAGGGCAATACGATCCGGGGGACCACCATCGAGGGACGCTCCTTCCGGACCGAGAGCCCGAATGACCCCGGTCTGATGGGTGATCTGCTGGCGAACAACGTCGAGGTCCGGGTTCAGGAAGCGCAGGGCCGTTCGATGCTCACCGATATCCTGATCAGCTGGTTCCCGATGCTGCTGCTGATTGCGGTGTGGATCTACTTCATGCGCCAGATGCAGGGCGGTGGTGCAGGCGGCCGCGGCGCGATGTCCTTCGGCAAGAGCAAGGCCAAGATGATGTCCGAGGATCAGGTCACCGTGACCTTCGGCGACGTCGCCGGCTGCGACGAGGCCAAGGAGGAGGTCTCCGAACTGGTCGACTTCCTGCGCGATCCATCCCGCTTCCAGAAACTCGGCGGGCAGATCCCGCGCGGCGTGCTGATGGTCGGTTCGCCCGGTACCGGCAAGACACTGCTGGCCAAGGCCATCGCGGGAGAGGCCAAGGTGCCCTTCTTCACCATCTCCGGTTCCGACTTTGTCGAGATGTTCGTCGGCGTCGGGGCCTCGCGGGTCCGCGACATGTTCGAGACCGCGAAGAAGCACGCTCCCTGCATCATCTTCATCGACGAGATCGACGCGGTCGGCCGCCATCGCGGCGCCGGTCTGGGCGGCGGCCACGACGAGCGCGAGCAGACCCTGAACCAGCTGCTGGTCGAGATGGACGGCTTCGAGGGCAACGAGGGCGTGATCGTGATCGCGGCCACCAACCGTCCGGACGTGCTCGATCCGGCGCTGCTGCGCCCCGGCCGCTTCGACCGCCAGGTCGTGGTGCCGGCCCCGGACGTGCGCGGTCGCGAGCAGATCCTGAAGGTGCACATGCGCAAGGTGCCGCTGTCCGACAACGTGCGTCCGGCGCTGATCGCCCGCGGCACCCCGGGCTTCTCCGGGGCCGATCTCGCGAACCTGGTCAACGAGGCGGCGCTGTTCGCCGCCCGCTCCGGCAAGCGCACCGTGGACATGTCCGACTTCGAGCGCGCGAAGGACAAGATCATGATGGGCGCCGAACGCAAGTCCATGGTGATGAGCGAGGCCGAGAAGAAGCTGACCGCCTATCACGAGGCCGGGCATGCGATCGTCGGGCGCACCGTTCCCGAGCACGATCCGGTGTACAAGGTCAGCATCATCCCGCGTGGACGGGCCCTGGGCGTGACCATGTTCCTGCCCGAGGAGGACCGGTACAGCCACTCGCGGACACGGCTCGAAAGCCAGATCGCGAGCCTGTTCGGCGGGCGCATTTCGGAGGAACTTATCTTCGGCGCCGATCGCGTGACCACCGGCGCCTCGAACGACATCGAGCGGGCGACGATGATCGCCCGCAACATGGTCACCAAGTGGGGCCTGTCCGATCGTCTCGGTCCGCTGACCTACGGCGAGGACGAGGGCGAGGTGTTCCTCGGCCGGCAGATGACCCAGACCAAGCACCTGTCCGACGAGACCGCGCATGCGATCGACGAAGAGGTGCGGCGCATCATCGACGACAATTACCAGCGGGCGCGTGCGATCCTGGTCGACAACAATGACAAGCTGCACGCGATGGCTGCCGCGCTGGTGAAATACGAAACCATCGACGAGCCGCAGATCACCGACATCATGGAAGGCCGTGAGCCGCGGCCTCCGGTGGACTGGAAGGAGGAAGAGGACGTGCCGGTCAAGCCGGAAGAGGGTCCCGATTCCAGTCCCGAGCCGGATCCCCGCCCGGGTCCCGGTGGCGTCGTCGGAGGACCGGCACCACAGCCTTGAGCGCCCCCGGTTGAGTCGACTTGTGTGCGGTTAGACCCCAGGTCCTCAGGGGGCTTGCAGGGTCATCCGCCCAGCGATCAGGGTGGTTGCCCCAACTCCGTAGAGAGCAAGGTGAGCCACGGAAAGCACGGAATACACGGAAAAGTCTCTGAATGTCGAACCTGTTCCGTGCTTTCCGTGCTTTCCGTGCATTCCGTGGCTGCCATTGGCTGCTTGCTTGCCCTGATTCTCGCTTTTTTTGTCTCGTATCTTGCGCGTTGTGCCGAGCATGCCTGACCCGCTGATCCTGGATTGCGCCGGGCACCGTCTGTCGCTCGACCGGCCGCGGATCATGGGGATCCTGAACGTGACCCCGGATTCCTTCTCCGACGGCGGCCGGTATGCGCAGATGCAGGCGGCGATCGAACACGCCCGGGCGATGGTGACCGCCGGGGCGGACCTGATCGATGTCGGCGGCGAATCGACCCGGCCGGGCGCCGAACCCGTGACCCTGGAAGAGGAACTGCGCCGGGTGATTCCGGTGCTTTCGGCGCTGCGCGCCGAGGTGGTGGTTCCGCTGTCGATCGACACCAGCAAACCCGAGGTGATGCGGGCGGCGGTCGATGCCGGGGCGGGCCTGATCAATGACGTCAACGGGCTGCGCGCGCCCGGGGCGATGGCCGCGGTAATGGCCAGTGGCGCCGCCGTCTGCATAATGCACATGCGCGGCACGCCGCGCTCGATGCAGCAACAGCCCCAGTATGAAGACGTGGTCGCCGAGGTGTCGGCGTTCCTCGCGGGACAGGCCGCGGCACTGCGTGCCCACGGTGTGGCGGCACAGCGGATTGTGCTGGATCCGGGCTTCGGCTTCGGCAAGACCTTCGAGCACAACGTCGCGCTGTTCCGGCAGCTGCCCGACCTGGTGGCGCTCGGCTACCCGGTGCTGGTCGGGGTTTCGCGCAAATCGATGATCGGCAAGATCCTCGGTGGGCGTCCGGTGACCGACCGGCCGCTGGGCAGCGTGGTGGCGGCGGTCTTGGCGGCACGCGCCGGAGCCCACATACTGCGGGTTCACGACGTCGCCGAAACGGCCGATGCGCTGGCGATCCGGGCCGCGTTGGATCCGATCGTCGATGACCATGACACGACTGCATAGGGGGAGCCGTGATGGGCAAATTCTTCGGTACCGACGGTATTCGCGGGCGCACCGGCCAATGGCCGATGACGCCAGAATTTGCACTGCGCCTGGGCTACGCCGTGGGCACGGTCCTGGGGCAGCAGACGCCGGGTCCGGTGTTGGTGGGCAAGGACACCCGTGTCTCCGGCTATATGTTCGAGTCGGCGCTGGAGGCCGGTCTGTCCGCGGCCGGGGCCGACATCGCGCTGCTGGGGCCGATGCCGACCCCGGCGGTGGCCTACCTGACCCGCACCTTCCGGGCCGCCGCCGGTGTGGTGATCAGCGCCTCGCACAACGCCTACGAAGACAACGGCTTCAAGTTCTTCACGCCCGAGGGCGACAAGCTTCCGGACGCCCTCGAAGCGGCGATCGAGGCCTTGCTGGAGCAGCCGGTGGGCCGTCTGGATTCGCATCGCCTGGGCAAGGCCGAGCGCATCCACGATGCCGCCGGGCGCTACATCGAATTCTGCAAGAGCGCGATTCCGGCGCGCTCCGAATTGCGCGGCCTGCGCCTGGTGATCGATTGCGCCCACGGCGCCACCTACAACGTATCCCCACAGGTCTTCGACGAACTCGGTGCCGAGATTACCGTGATCGGCGCGAGTCCGGACGGCTACAACATCAATGCCGATTGTGGCTCGCTGTACCCCGAGCAGCTGCGCCGGCGGGTGCTGGCCGAGGGGGCGCACTTGGGGGTCGCGCTGGACGGCGACGGCGACCGGGTGATCCTGGTCGACGAGTTGGGCGAGCTGGTTGATGGCGACGAGATCCTCGGGATCCTGGCCCTGGCCGAGCATGCGGACGGTGGTTTTAGCGGCGGTGTGGTCGGTACGCAGATGAGCAACCTCGGGTTGGAGCAGGCCCTCGGTGTTGCCGGTATCCCCTTCGTGCGCGCCCGGGTCGGTGACCGCTATGTGCTGGAGGAAATGCGTCGCAACGGCTGGCAACTGGGCGGCGAGGGCTCGGGGCACATTATCTGCCTGGGGCACACCACCACCGGCGACGGCACCGTCGCCGCGTTGCGGGTGGCCCATCTGATGCACCGGACCGGGACGCCGTTGTCGGTGCTGCGCCAGGGGGTGCGAAAATGCCCTCAGGTCCTGTTAAATGTGCGGGTCGAGGGGTCGACCGACGCCCTGCTCGGCCTGCCGGTGGTGCGGGCCGCGGTGGATGGGGTGACGGCGGACCTGGGCGCGAACGGTCGCGTGCTGCTGCGGCCGTCGGGCACCGAGCCCCTGGTGCGGGTGATGGTGGAAGGCCGCGACGCCGAGCACATCGCGGCCGCCGCAGAACGCATCGTGCAGGCCCTCGATAGCGCCCTTTCGGCAACCCCCGTTTCGGCGGCACCAGTTGCGTTGCCCGCCCAGCGTCGGTAACATCGCGCGCCTCCACTGACGACTTCTTCAACCCTGAACACGGTGAATCTTATGCGCAAGGCCCTGGTGGCAGGAAACTGGAAGATGAACGGCTCGCGGACCGCGAACCGGGAGCTCCTTTCCGCACTGGTCGATGCCATCGCGGGTTCGGATGCTGTCGGGGTCGCCGTCTGTCCGCCGGCGGTCTATCTGGCGGATGTCGTCGATCAGTTGCAGGGCAGCCCGCTGGCAGTGGGCGGTCAGGATTGCTCCGATGCATCGGCGGGGGCCTTCACCGGCGAGATCGCGGCCGGGATGCTGCGCGAGATCGGCTGTGAATACGTGATCGTCGGCCACTCCGAGCGGCGGGCCCGCCAGCAGGAGGACAGCGCCTGGGTGGCCCGCAAGTTCATCGCGGCGCAGGCGGCCGGGCTGGTGCCGATCCTGTGCGTCGGCGAGCAACTCGCCGAGCGCGAGGCCGGTCGGACCGAAGCCGTGGTGGCCGAACAGCTGGACGCGGTGCTCGATGCCGCCGGCGTCGCGGCTTTCGACCGGGCGGTGGTCGCCTACGAGCCGGTCTGGGCGATCGGCACCGGCTTGACGGCAACCCCGGAACAGGCGGCCGAGGTGCACGCCTTCATTCGCGACCGCGTGGCCAGCCGGGATGCCGGTGTGGCCGCGGCCTTGCAGATTCTTTATGGCGGCAGCATGAAGGCCGACAACGCGGCGGGTTTGCTCGCGCTTGCGGATATCGATGGCGGGCTGATTGGCGGCGCCTCGCTGGACGCCGAGGCCTTTACCGCGATCGTCGATGCCGCCGTCGCCGTACAAACGAAGAGTAAACTATGATCTATGGTATTTTGCTGGTCGTCCAGGTGGTGGTCGCCGTCTCGGTGATCGCGCTGGTGCTGATGCAGCATGGCAAGGGCGCCGATGCCGGCGCCGCCTTCGGCAGCGGCGCGTCCTCGACCGTTTTCGGGGCTCGGGGCTCGGCGAATTTTCTGAGCCGTGCCACCGGCGTGCTGGCGGTGGTATTCTTTCTGAACAGCCTCACGCTGGCCTACCTCGCTTCGGCCACACCGGAGGCGCGGAGCCTGATTGAGCAGATGCAGGAAGAGGCCCGCGAGGAACGGGTGCTGGACGAGTACCCGCCCGACCAGGATCCGATGCGGGGTCGGCGCGGCGATATTCCCGAATAACCTCACCGATCCGGTCGGCCCGCAAGGGGCGGCCGGATCGGTAACGGGCGGCCCCGGCCGTCCGATGACTGTTACGCAGATGTGGTGGAATTGGTAGACACGCTATCTTGAGGGGGTAGTGGCGCAAGCCGTGTGGGTTCGAGTCCCACCATCTGCACCATTCCGGTACGCCCGGCGTACCCGCCGTTTCGATCGTTCGATCGAGACTTATTCTTTTCTTTCAAATAGTTACAGTCACCCGGAAACTTGACACCGTTCCCAGGCGTCCCTAGACTCCGGTTCCGGTGAGGGTGTCGTTCGCCCGAGACAGTTCGATTCGTGGCATCCGGCTCACCCCGCCTATGAGCCCGCTCGCGATGGCCCATCGGGGTCCGCATGGAGAGCCTGCCAGCCACTGGCGGCGTTCAGGAGAAGAGAATGCTGGAAGGGTACCTGCCGATCCTGATCTTCCTGGTCGTCGGTCTCGTGATCGGCCTCGTGCCCCTGATGCTGGGCATGGTGGTGGGTCCCAGTCGTCCCGACGCCGATAAGAATTCACCCTATGAGTGCGGCTTCGAGGCCTTCGAGGATTCCCGCCTCAAATTTGATGTTCGTTTCTATCTGGTGGCCATCCTGTTCATCATTTTCGATCTGGAGATCGCCTTTCTGTTCCCGTGGGCCGTGGCCCTGGACGAGATCGGCGTGTTCGGTCTGCTGGCGATGGGGCTCTTCCTGACCATCCTGGTGATCGGATTCATCTACGAGTGGAAGAAGGGAGCCCTGGAATGGGAATAGAAGGCGTTCTTGAAAAAGGCTTCGTCACCACCTCGGCGGACAAGCTGATCAACTGGGCCCGCACCGGCTCGCTGTGGCCGATGACCTTCGGGCTCGCGTGTTGTGCGGTCGAGATGATGCACGCCGGCGCCGCCCGCTACGACCTCGATCGCTTCGGCATCGTATTCCGCCCGAGCCCGCGCCAATCCGACGTGATGATCGTCGCCGGCACCCTGGTCAACAAGATGGCGCCGGCCTTGCGTCGGGTCTACGACCAGATGTCCGAGCCCCGCTGGGTGATCTCGATGGGCTCCTGCGCCAACGGCGGCGGGTACTACCATTACTCCTATGCGGTGGTGCGCGGCTGCGATCGGATCGTTCCGGTCGATATCTACGTGCCCGGTTGCCCCCCGACCGCGGAGGCCCTGCTGTACGGCATCATCCAGCTGCAGAACAAGATCCGCCGCACCAACACCATTGCACGCTGAATTCGCCGCCCGATGAATCCGTAGCCGAGTCGTAGAGGTCACCGATGTCCGAAGCCCCGTCCTGGATCCAGCTGCTGCGTACCGAATTCGAACCGCAGTTGCAGTCCCTGCAGGTGCGCCACGGCGAGGTGACGATCGAGGTGGCCGGTGCGGACTGGGCCGCGGTGGCCGTGCGCCTGCGCGACCATCCCGATCTGGCCTTCGAGATGCTGGTCGACCTGTGCGGGGTCGACTACCTGGAATACGGGCGCACCGAATGGTCCACCGACGCCGCCAGCACCGAGGGCTTCGGCCGGGGCGTGATGCCGGCGACCTCCGGGCGCTTCTCCTTCGAGGATGCGCCACAGGACATGGCGATGGACACGCCGCGTTTTGCGGTGGTGATGCACCTGTTGTCGGTGACGCACAATCGCCGGTTGCGGGTCCGCGCCTGGCTCACCGACGACGAGTTTCCCGAGATCGCCTCGGTCACGCCGGTCTGGGCGTCGGCGAACTGGTACGAGCGCGAGGCCTTCGATCTGTTCGGGATCCTGTTCTCGGGCCATCCCGACCTGCGCCGCATTCTGACCGATTATGGCTTTCTCGGTCATCCGTTTCGCAAGGACTTCCCGCTGATCGGCCATGTCGAAATGCGCTACGACATGGAGCAGCGGCGGGTAATCTATCAGCCGGTGACGATCGAGCCGCGCGTGCTGGTGCCCAAGGTGATCCGTACCGACCACCGCTATGTGCAACAGGCGCCGGCCGGAGACGAAGACCATGCCTGAGATCCGCAACTTCACCCTGAATTTCGGTCCCCAGCATCCGTCGGCGCACGGGGTGCTGCGCCTGGTGCTGGAGATGGACGGCGAGGTCGTGCAGCGGGCCGATCCGCACATCGGCCTGCTGCACCGAGGTACCGAGAAACTGGCCGAGAGCAAGCCGTACAACCAGTCGATCGGCTACATGGACCGGCTCGATTACGTGTCGATGATGTGCAACGAACACGGCTATGTGCTGGCGATGGAGAAATTGCTGGCGATCGAGCCGCCGCTGCGCGCCCAGTACATCCGGGTGCTGTTCGACGAGATCACCCGGCTGTTGAATCACTTGCTCTGGCTCGGGGCGCATGCGCTCGACATCGGGGCGATGACCGTCTTCCTGTATGCCTTTCGCGAACGCGAAGACCTGATGGACTGCTACGAGGCGGTCAGCGGGGCGCGTCTGCATGCGACCTACTACCGCCCGGGCGGCGTCGCGCGCGACCTGCCGGGCGTGATGCCGAAATACCAGGCGTCGCGCTGGAAGACCCAGGCCGAGGTCGACGCGCTGAACGCCGATCGCGAGGGCTCGCTGCTCGACTTCATCGAGGCCTTCACCGAGCGCTTTCCGCAACGGGTCGATGAATACGAGACCCTGCTGACCGACAACCGGATCTGGAAGCAGCGCACCGTCGGCATCGGCGTGGTCACACCCGAACGGGCGCTGCAACTGGGGCTGACCGGGCCGATGCTGCGCGGTTCGGGGGTCGAGTGGGATCTGCGCCGCAAGCAGCCCTACGAGGTCTACGATCGCCTGGACTTCGCGATCCCGGTGGGCGTGAACGGCGACTGCTACGACCGCTACCTGGTGCGGATCGAGGAGATGCGCCAGTCCAACCGCATCATCCGCCAGTGTGTCGACTGGCTGCGCACCCACCCCGGACCGGTGCTGCTCGAGAACTACAAGATCGCGCCGCCACGACGCGAAGAGATGAAGGCCGACATGGAAGCGCTGATCCACCACTTCAAGCTGTTCACCGAGGGCTTCTGTCTGCCCGCGGGTGAGGCTTACGCGGCCATCGAGCACCCGAAGGGCGAGTTTGGTGTCTATCTGGTGTCCGACGGGGCCAACAAGCCCTATCGCCTGAAGGTCCGGGCCGCGGGCTTCGCGCACATGTCGGCGCTCGACGAGATGGCGCGGGGCCACATGCTCGCCGACGTGGTCGCGATCATCGGCACACAGGATCTGGTGTTCGGGGAGGTGGATCGCTAATGGCCGCGCAACAAGAGAACGGGCAACAGCAAAAGCAGGCGGTACTCAGCGCGCACGTGCGCGAGGAGATCGACCGGTGCCTGAGCCGGTATCCCGCCGATCAGCGTCGTTCGGCGGTGTTGGGCGCGCTGCATGCGGTGCAGCACGAACATGGCCACCTGAACGTGTCGACGATGGATGCGGTGGCCGAGTACCTGCAGATCGCGCCGATGACCGTGTACGAGGCCGCGTCGTTCTATTCGATGTACGAATTGAAGCCCGTCGGCCGCCACACCATCGCGGTCTGCGACAACGTGTCCTGCATGCTGCGCGGCGCCGAGGAGATCCTGGCCCACATCCAGGCCAAGCTCGGCATCGGGCTGGGCGAATCCACCCCCGACGGCCGCTTCTATCTGAAGCGCGAAGAGGAGTGTCTGGCCGCCTGCTGCGGTGCGCCGATGATGCAGGTCGATCACGTCTACTACGAGAATCTGACGCCCGAACGCGTCGACGAGATCCTCGACCGTCTGGAGCCCTGAGCCATGGCCAACCGGATTTGTTTTGCCACACGGGACCACGCCGAGCCCTGGTCCTTCGAGACCTACCTGGAACTGGGCGGCTACGAGGCCCTGAAGAAGGTCTACGGCACCCCGATGCCGCCGGAGGACGTGATCGAGGAGGTGAAGCGCTCGAACCTCCGCGGCCGTGGCGGCGCCGGTTTTCCCACCGGCCTGAAGTGGAGCTTCATGCCGCGCAACAGCCCCGGGCAGAAGTACATCGTCTGCAACTCCGACGAGTCCGAGCCCGGCACCTGCAAAGACCGCGATATTTTGCGCTTCAACCCCCATGCGCTGGTCGAGGGCATGGCCATCGCCGGCTACGCGATCGGGGCGAGTGTCGGCTACAACTACATGCGCGGCGAGTTCATGGACGAGGTCAATCGTCGTTTCGAGACCGCGCTGCAGGAGGCCTATGCGGCCGGCTTCCTGGGCCGCAACATCCTCGGTTCAGGGGTCGATTTCGACCTCTACCCGTCGCTCGGTGCCGGCGCCTACATCTGTGGCGAGGAGACCGCGCTGCTCGACTCGCTCGAGGGCAAGAAGGGCATGCCGCGCTTCAAGCCCCCGTTTCCGGCGAACTTCGGCCTGTACGGGCGTCCGACCACGATCAACAATACCGAATCGCTGGCGTCGATCCCGGCGATCATTCGCAACGGTGGCGACTGGTTCGCCGGCCTTGGCATCCCCAAGTCCGGTGGCGAGAAGCTGTTCTCGGTATCCGGTCACGTGAATCGGCCGGGCAACTTCGAGGTGCCGCTGGGCACGCCGTTCAAGGACCTGCTGGCGATGGCCGGCGGCGTGCTCGACGGGCGGCAGCTGAAGGCGGTAATTCCGGGCGGCTCGTCGGTGCCGGTGGTTCCGGCGGCGGCGATGCTCGAGGCCAACATGGACTACGACTCGATTGCGCGGGTCGGTTCGATGCTCGGTTCCGGCGCGGTGATCGTGATGGACGACACCACCGACATGGTGCGGATGCTGCAGCGGATCTCGCGGTTCTATTTCTCCGAGTCCTGCGGCCAGTGCACGCCGTGCCGCGAGGGCACCGGCTGGATGTACCGCATGCTGACCCGGATCGTCGAGGGCCACGGTCGGCTCGAGGATCTGGATCGCCTGGATGACGTCGCGCGCAAGATCGAGGGCCGTACCATCTGTGCCCTCGGCGATGCCGCCGCGATGCCGGTGCGCAGCTTCATCAAGCATTACCGTCACGAATTCGAACACTACATCCAACACGGCAAGAGTCTCGTGGCGCAAGCCGCCTGATGGCCCCGGTGCAGGAATCCACTATGAGCCAGGACCAGGTCACCCTCGAGATCGACGGCCGCACCGTGCAGGCACCCAAGGGCGCGCTGTTGATCGACGTTGCCGACGCCGCGAATATCCTCATTCCGCGGTTTTGCTACCACAAGAAGCTGTCGGTGGCCGCCAACTGCCGTATGTGCCTGGTTGAGGTCGAGAAGGCGCCCAAGCCCGTCGCCGCCTGTGCGACACCGGTGATGGAAGGGATGAAAGTGCACACCCGCTCGCCGCTCGCGATCGAGGCGCAGAAGGGCACGATGGAGTTCCTGCTGATCAACCATCCGCTGGACTGCCCGATCTGCGATCAGGGCGGGGAGTGCGAACTGCAGGATGTGGCCATGGGCTACGGCGAGAGCGTCTCCCGCTTCACCGAGGCCAAGCGCGTGGTCCAGGACAAGGATATCGGGCCGCTGATCGAGACCGAGATGACCCGCTGCATCCACTGCACCCGCTGCGTACGCTTCGGCGCCGAGATTGCCGGGGTGCGCGAACTCGGCGCCACCGGCCGCGGCGAGAACATGCGCATCGGCACCTTCGTCGAGCACACCGTCAGCCACGAGTTGTCCGGCAACGTGATCGACCTGTGCCCGGTGGGCGCGCTGACCGCGAAGCCGTCGCGCTTCCAGGCCCGCGCCTGGGAATACCAGCAGTTCCCGACCGTGGGCATGCACGACGGTGTCGGTTCCAATATCGCCGTGCACCAGTATCAGGGCCGGGTGATGCGCGTGGTGCCGCGCGAGAACGAAACGATCAACGAGACCTGGATCTCGGACCGTGACCGCTTCAGCTATGCCGGGCTGTATGCGCCTGACCGCCTGACCCGGCCCCGAATGAAGGTCGATGGCCAATGGCAGGATGTGTCCTGGGAGCAGGCCCTGGCCCGCGTGGCCGAGGGGCTGGGCGCGGTGGCGCCGGAGCGCATCGGGGCCTTGCTGTCCCCCTCGCTGACGCTGGAGGAGTTGTACCTGGCGCAGAAGGTGTTGCGCGGCCTGGGTGTCGCCGACATCGATCATCGCCTGGGACAGCTCGATTTCGCCGATGAACTGGCGGCGCCGTTGTTCCCCTGGCTCGGGAGCACCCTCGAGGACCTGGAGCACGCCCAGGCGGTCCTGCTGGTCGGCTGCAACCCGCGCCACGAACAGCCGATGCTGGCCCATCGCCTGCGCAAGGCCGCACTGAAGGGCGCGCACGTCAGCGCGATTTATGCCCACCGGCTGGACCTGAACTATCCGCTGGCGGCCGAACTGGCCGGCGATACCCGCAGCCAGGTGCTGGCCCTGGCCGGAGTGGCAGGTTGGCTCGCCAATGGCGTCGATACCCAGGCGGGCCAGCCAGGGACCAAGAAGGGCGCGGGCAAGAACGGCAGCCCTGCCAACGGCACCGGAAAAAAAGCCAAGCTGCCGAAGCTGTTGGCCGACGTGGTGGCTGCCGCGCTGACCGAGGACCCGGCGGCAATCGAGGCGCAACAACGGATCGCCACCAGTCTGCTGGAGGGTGAGCGCAGCCATATCCTGCTCGGCGCCGCGGCGATGGCAAGCCCACTGCATTCGACCCTGCGTGCGTTGGCCGGCTGGATCGCGCGCACCACCGGAGCACGCCTGGGCTACCTCGCGCCCGGGGCCAATGCCGCCGGTGCCTGGCTCGCGGGCTGCGTTCCCGGACGCGGCGTGGGCGGTGTCGCCGCACCGATGATCGGGACGAACGCCGGGGCCATGCTGGCCGAGGGCCGCGACGTCTTCGTGTTGGCCGGCATCGATCCGGATCGCGATTGCGCGGATCCGGTGCGGACCCTGCAGGCGCTGGAGGCGGCCGGCCTCGTCGTGGCCCTCGGCACCTTCGCCAATCCTGCGCTGGAGGCGGTGGCCGACGTGCTGCTCCCGATCGCGAGCGGTTACGAGACCTCCGGGACCTTCGTCAATGCCGAGGGGCGGTGGCAGAGCTTCCGAGCCGCGGCGCGCTGCCCGGGGGAGACGCGTCCAGGCTGGAAGGTCTGGCGTGTGCTCGGTAATCTGCTGCAGCTTCGCGATCTGGAGTACCTCGATTCGCGGCAAGTGCGCGATGCGATCAAGCCGCTGCTACCCGAGGGCGAATTCAGCAATCAGATCGACCTGCGCCTGGCGCATGTGGCGGTGCCCGATGCCCCGACCGGTCTGGTGCGGATGCAGGTCTGTGGTCTGTACAGCGCCGATCCGCTGGTGCGCCGAGCCGAGCCCCTGCAGGTCGCGCCCGAGGGGCGGCGTGCCGATACCATCGCCGTGCATCCGCAATCGGCCGGATCGCACCCGGACGGAACCCGCGTTCGGGTGCGCCAGGGTCGCGACGAGACCGAACTGACGCTGGTGCTGGACGCCCGGATCCCGCTGGGGGTCGCGGTGACGGTGGCCGGCGGCGCGGCGCTCGCCCGTCTCGGTGCGCCGGGAACGACCCTGACCCTCACGCGGGCCTGACAAGGAACGACTCATGTTGCAATGGATCATGGAAAGCTTCCAGGCTCTGCCGGTCGTGATGCAGATTCTGTTCAAGATCACCCTCATCGTGATGCCGCTGATGCTGGCGGTGGCCTACACCACCTACGCCGAGCGCAAGGTGATCGGGTACATCCAGGTGCGAATCGGGCCGAACCGGGTCGGGCCGCGCGGCTGGCTGCAGCCGATCGCCGATGCGATCAAACTGCTGACCAAGGAAGTCATCGTCCCCTCGAACGCGAATCGCTTCCTGTTCCTGAGCGCGCCGGTGCTGGCGCTGGCCCCGGCGCTGGCGGCCTGGGCAGTGATTCCCTTCGACGACGGTATGGCCCTGGCCAACGTCAACGCCGGTCTGCTGTACCTGCTGGCGCTGACCTCGCTCGGGATCTACGGGATCATCATTGCCGGCTGGGCCTCCAATTCCAAATATGCGCTGCTGGGTGCGTTGCGCTCGGCGGCCCAGATCGTCTCCTACGAGATCGCGATGGGCTTTGCGCTGGTGGGCGTGATCATGGCCTCTGGCAGCCTGAATGTGGGCGAAATCGTGCTGGCGCAGTCAGGCAGCATCTACCACTGGTTCCTGCTGCCGCTGCTGCCACTGTTCTTCGTGTACTTCATCTCCGGGATCGCGGAGACCAACCGCGCGCCCTTCGACGTCGCCGAGGGGGAATCGGAGATCGTGGCCGGCTTCCATGTCGAATATTCGGGCATGGCCTTTGCGGTCTTCTTCCTGGCCGAATACGCCAACATGATCCTGATCTCGGCGCTGGCCGCGGTGCTGTTCTTCGGCGGCTGGCTATCGCCGTTCCAGGGTATTCTGCCGGAGGCCGCCTTCGCGTTGCCGCTGATCGGCTGGTTCCTGGATGGCGGGATCCACTGGTTCCTGCTGAAGACCGCCTTCTTCCTGTTCCTGTTCCTGTGGTTTCGCGCCACCTTTCCGCGCTACCGTTACGACCAGATCATGCGCCTGGGCTGGAAGGTCCTGATCCCGGTGACCATCGTCTGGTTGTTCGTGCTGGGCGTGATGGTGTTCTTTGGAGTCGGCCCATGGTTCGCCTAGTCCGTATCGGCCGGCCCGAGGGCCTCGGCGCGGTGATTGACCGCACTGCGGCTCGCATTGATCAGCGGAGGTCCCTGACATGACCGCGATACGCCAATTCTTCAAGAGTTTTTTGTTGTGGGAACTGTTCGTGGGTCTGAGCCTGACCGGGCGCTACCTGTTCGCGCGCAAGGTTACGGTGCAGTACCCCGAGGAAAAGACGCCGCTGTCGCCGCGCTTTCGCGGACTGCACGCGTTGCGACGCTACCCCAACGGCGAGGAACGTTGCATCGCCTGCAAATTGTGCGAGGCCGTGTGCCCGGCGTTGGCGATCACCATCGATTCCGAGCAGCGCGCCGACGGAACCCGGCGCACCACGCGCTACGACATCGACCTCTTCAAGTGCATCTACTGCGGTTTTTGCGAGGAGGCCTGTCCGGTGGACTCCATCGTCGAGACACACATCTTTGAATACCATTTCGAGAATCGGGGCGAGCAGATCATGACCAAGGAGATGCTGCTGACGATCGGGGATCGGTATGAGAAGGACATCGCCGCCGCCCGGTCGGCGGACGCGCCGTACCGCTGAGCCAGGGATTGACCATGACCTTCGAACTCGTGCTGTTTTATGTCTTCGGTGCCATCCTGCTGGGCGCCGGACTGGCGATGATCACGGTACGCAGCCCGGTGCATGCTGCGCTGTTCCTGGTGCTGGCGTTCTTTGCTGCCGCCGCGATCTGGCTGATGGCCGAGGCGGAATTCCTGGCGATCGTGCTGGTGCTGGTCTACGTCGGTGCGGTGATGGTGCTGTTCCTGTTCGTGGTGATGATGTTGGACATCAATCTGACCCGCCTGCGCGAGGGCTTTTCGGAATTCCTGCCGGTCGGCCTGGTGGTCGCGGTGGCGATGGCGACGGTGCTGACGCTCGCGATCACCCGCTTCATTACCATGGACCCCCCCGAACGTGCGGCGGCCGACTATTCCAATACCGCGGCCTTGGGGGCGATCCTCTATACCGAATACGTGTATCCCTTCGAGATCGCGGCGGTGATCCTGTTGGTCGCGATCATCGCCGCAATCACCTTGACCCTGCGCCGGCGTGCGGATACCAAATATGTCGATCCACCGGATCAGATCCGGGTCCGGCGCCAGGATCGGGTGCGCTTGGTGTCGATGGAGTCGGCGCCGAAGGAAGACCACAAGAACGAATAAGTAAATAGAACCAATCAACAACGTGGCCGGGCGGTCCAGCGACTGCCGGGCCTGAAGAAGGGATTCGGGCGAACGTACACCCACGGGGAACTCAGGGCCAAAAAATGATCACCTTGTCGCACTATCTGGTGTTGGCTGCGCTGCTGTTTTCGATCAGCGTGGCCGGCATCTTCCTGAACCGGAAGAACGTGATCGTTCTGCTGATGTGCATCGAGCTGATGCTGTTGGCCGTGAACATCAATTTCATCGCCTTCGCGTTCTTCCTGCAGGATCTGGCGGGTCAGGTCTTCGTGTTCTTCATTCTGACCGTCGCGGCGGCCGAGGCGGCGATCGGGCTCGCGATCCTGGTGCTGCTGTTCCGCAATCGAGGCACCATCAATGTCCAGGATCTGGACGCAATGAAAGGGTAGTCGGCCATGGACACGGTTTATCTGATCATCGTTCTGGCGCCCCTGCTCGGCGCGATCGCCGCCGGCTT
>PWGH01000238.1 GCA_003555285.1 Thioalkalivibrio sp. | reverse complement strand
TATCGCGGCCAGAAGCTGGCGGTGATCAAGACCAAGAAGCGCAGCCTGCCGGTGACCGAGGGGCTGGCGCAGGCCAAGCGCTATGCCGAGCGCCTGCAGACACGATTCGCCTACGCGACCAACGGCGACGGCATCTACCGGGTGGACATGCGCACAGGCGCGGAAGGGCCGGTCGATGCCTGGCCCACCCCCGAGGCGCTGTGGGCCGAGACCTTCGGCGAGGATGTCGGTGCTCAGGATACCTGGCGGAAGCGCTTCGGTGCGGTTCCCTTCGAGGACAAGGGCGGGTTCTGGCAGGCGCGCTATTACCAGCACAACGCCATCAACCAGGCGCTGGAGGCCGTCGCGGCCGGTCGAGATCGCATTCTTCTGACCCTCGCCACCGGCACCGGCAAGACCGCCATCGCCTTCCAGATCGCCTGGAAGCTCTTTCATGCCCGCTGGAGTCTGGCGGCGCGTGCCTCGGGCACACCGGCCCGACAGCCGCGCATCCTGTTCCTGGCGGATCGGAACATCCTGGCCAACCAGGCCTTCAACGATTTCTCCGCCTTTCCCGAGGACGCTCTGGTTCGCATCGATCCGGAGATCATCCGCAGGAATGGCCGGGTGCCGAAGAACGGAAACGTCTTTTTCACGATCTTCCAGACGTTTATGACCGGGCGCGATGCCGAGGGCAACCCGGCGCCCAATTTTGGCGACTACCCGCCGGATTTCTTCGATTTCATTGTCATTGACGAGTGCCACCGGGGCGGCGCCAACGATGAGAGCAACTGGCGGGGCATCCTGGAGTATTTCCAGCCGGCCGTGCAGCTGGGCCTGACTGCGACGCCCAAGCGGAGGCACAACGTCGATACCTACGCCTACTTCGGCGAGCCGGTCTACATCTACTCGCTGAAGGAAGGCATCAACGACGGCTACCTGACGCCTTTCAAGGTCCGGCAGATCGCCACCACCCTGGATGACTATATCTATACCGTTGACGATCAGGTGATCGAAGGTGAGGTGGAAGCAGGTCGGCGCTATACCGAGGATGACTTCAACCGTGTCATCGAGATCGCGGAACGTGAACGCTACCGGGTGAAGCTGTTCATGGACCAGATCGACCCGCGCGAGAAGACGCTGGTGTTCTGCGCCACCCAGGAACATGCGCTGGCGGTCCGCGACCTGATCAACCAGATCAAGACCAGCACCGATCCCCATTATTGCGAGCGCGTCACAGCGAACGATGGCAAGGAAGGCGAACGCTTCCTGAAGCAGTTCCAGGATAACGAGAAGACCATTCCGACCATCCTCACCACCTCGCAGAAGCTCTCAACGGGCGTGGATGCGCGCAATGTCCGCAACATCGTGCTGATGCGCCCGGTCAACAGCATGATCGAGTTCAAGCAGATCATCGGCCGGGGCACGCGGCTGTTCGACGGCAAGGACTACTTCACGATCTACGATTTCGTGAAGGCCTACGAGCACTTCAGTGATCCGGAGTGGGACGGTGAGCCGCTGCCACCTGAGCCCTGCGAACAATGCGGTAACAGTCCTTGCAGTTGCACCAGGCCGCCACCTCCGGCGTGCGGTGTTTGTGGCGAGCGCCCGTGTGTTTGCGAGAAGGAGCCGCCGGAACCTTGCGAGGTCTGCGGCGAACGGCCCTGCATCTGCGGGAAACGCCGCAAGGTGAAGATCCGGCTGGCCGACGGCAAGGAACGCTTCCTCCAGCACATGACCGCCACGAGCTTCTGGGGTCCGGACGGCAAGCCCATCTCCGCGGCCGAGTTCATCCAGCGCCTGTTCGGCGACCTGCCCGAATTGTTCAGGGACGAGGACGAACTACGCCACCTGTGGGGCCGCCCGGATACCCGGAAGAAGCTGCTGGAGGGGCTGGAGGAGAAGGGCTACGGCAGGCAGCAGTTGGCCGATGTCGGCAAGCTGATCGAGGCCGAGCACAGCGATCTATACGATGTGCTGGCCTACATCGCCTTCAACCTGGCGCCGGTAACCCGGGCCGAGCGAGTGGATGCCCACAAGGGGCGCATCTTCCATCGCCACGACTACGACTACAGGCAGCAGGAATTTCTGCGATTCGTCCTCGATCACTATGTCGCTCAGGGCGTGAGCGAGCTCGACACGGCGAAGCTGCCGCAGCTGATTGCGCTGAAGTACCACAGCGTCGGTGATGCGGTGCAAGAGCTGGGCCCCGTGGGCAAGATTCGAGAGGGGTTTGAGGGTTTTCAGCGGTATTTATATTGAGGCAGGCGATGCTGACCAACGCCAGCTACTTCGCCTTCACCGCAACACCCAAGCCCAAGACGCTGGCGATGTTCGGGGCGCCCCTGCCGCCGCACGCCGACCGTAGGGTGGGCCAAGCGCAGCGGGCCCACCAGGCCCGTGCCCAAGGGCGAGGTCAAGATCAAAAGCAAGGGCGGTGGGTGCGCTGCGCTTCACTCACCCTACAAGCGGCACCCAGTCCTGCCCTCGCTCACCGCCGTACGGCGGGTTGCCGCGTTCTCGACCGAGTAGTACATTGCAGCGTACAGTTTAAAGTACACATAGGTAGCGATGTCCAAGCTGAGGATCGATGAAGATATCCGCCCGCTGTCTGAGTTCAGGGCCGCGGTCGCGTCCTTTGTGAAGCAGGTCCACGAGACTCGACGACCGATGGTGCTGACTCAGCGGGGGCGTGGGGTCGCCGTACTGATGGATGTGCACGAGTTTGAATTGATGCAGGAGCGTTTGGAGATCTTGGAGGACATCTATCGCGCCGAGGATCAACTCGCGGCGGGTGAAGGTGTGCCACACAGTGAAGCCCGGTCGCGAGTGCTGAAAGGGCTCGGTCGGTGAAAGTAGAGTGGTCCCCTCTGGCGTTGGATCGAGTTGAGGAGATCGCACAGTACATCGCGCAAGACAATCCGGATGCTGCCGTCCGTTGGGTGGTCGAACTGCGGAAAACCTGGGACGGATTGATTTGAAACGGGGAGGGAGAATCCGTGCCGGACGCAACCATCCGGAAATCCGGAGAGTCCGCCAGGAAGGGATTCGCCAGGCCCAACGGGATTTTGAGCACTACAATCTCGGCACCATCTTCCGCAAGTCCCAGAACAAGCTCTCGGACCCGGCCAAGCTCAAGCGCGTGGTCAACCTGATCGACAAGGAAGGCCCATGGGTCGGCCTGCGCGTGGACGTGAAGGGCGAGATCTACGAGGGCCTGCTGGAGCGCAACGCGTCCGAGGTCAAATCCGGCGCCGGGCAGTACTTCACCCCGCGCCCGGTGATCGAGGCCATCGTGCAATGCGTGAACCCGCGGGTCGGCGAGCAGGTGTGCGATCCGGCCTGCGGCACCGGCGGCTTTCTGCTGGCCGCCTACGACCACATGAAGACCCAGAGCCAGGACCGCGACAAGCTCCGCGGCCTGCGCCAGGATGCCTTCACCGGCGTCGACATCGTCGATGAGGTGGTGCGCCTGTGCGCGATGAACCTCTACCTGCACGGCATCGGTAACGGCGGCAGCCCGGTGGTGCAGGGCGATGCGCTCGCCGGCGACGGCGGGGACCGCTTCCAGGTCGTGCTGACCAATTCCCCCTACGGCAAGAAATCGAGCTACAAGGTGGTGGGCGAGGATGGGGCGGTCACGACCGAGCGCGAGCACTACGAGCGCGAGGACTTCAAGTTCACCACCTCGAACAAGCAGTTCAAATTCCTCCAGCACATCATGACCATCCTGGACACCCACGGCACTTCGGCCGACACATAGACCCTCGCGATTGGGTGCGCACTTTCCGGGGAACGGTCCCCTGGTTTTGACACCATTTTCAAGGTGGTGGCGGCGCTCGGTATCAGACTCCATGCCGTACCGGCATCCACCCAAAATCAAGGCCAACAAGGCGCGCCCGCCGACGCCCGTGAAGCTAATGAAACATGTGCCGTACTGGGCCTGGGTTCGCGCTGGAACGGTAATGGACGGGTAATTGATGGATGGGCTGGGGCACGCCATCCATTCTGAACAACCCCTACCGTACCTCGGCGCTGGTCGCCATTCTCCAGGACGAGCCGGAACGCCACGCCTTCAACGAAGCCATCGAGGCGGCGGAGCCGCGTCTGCTCTCGGTGGCGAACTGGGTCGAGACGTCGATCGTGATCGAAGTGCGCTACGGCACAGCGGGGCTGCATCTACTGGACCGTTTCCTCGATCGCGCGGCGATCGAGTGCGTGCCGGAACGGGGCCTCGAAACGCTGATCATGCGGAACATGATGCGCGCGCCGTGGGGGTGGGCAAGCGCTACCTGATCCAGCACTCGGCGGGGAGCGGCAAGTCGAACTCGATCGCCTGGTTAGCGCACCAGCTGATCGGCCTGAAGCGCGATGGCGAATCGGCGGGTGGCCCCAGCGGTCGGGAGATCTTCGACTCGGTGATCGTGGTCACCGACCGGCGCCTGCTCGACGACCAGATCCAGGCGACCATCCGGCCGTTCAGGCCGGTGGGTGCGACGGTGGGCCATGCCGAACGCTCCGGCGACCTGCGCACGTTCATTCAGCAGGGCAAGAAGATCATCGTCTCGACGGTGCAGAAGTTCCCCTTCATCCTCGACGAGATCGCGACCGCGACCGGCTGGACCCGATTCTGGATGCCTGCGTTGCCGTGTACACGGCCCACCTCGACGAGGACCGCTACCGCTTGACCAGAACAGCTTATGCTGGCGTCGCGTTCATTGATACCTGAAACGTTACAGGGTACACTCGGCGAATGATTCGAAGTTTCAAGCACAAGGGCTTGGCCACATTCTTCAAGTCCGGTAGCACCGCAGGGATCCAGGCCGCTCATGCAAAGAGGCTTCGGCTAATACTCGGTAGGCTAAATGCAGCTTCAGATGTCAAAGACATGGACTTGCCGGGTCTTCGGCTGCATGAGCTCTCGGGCAATCGAACCGGAATTTGGTCCGTGACGGTCAGTGGTAACTGGCGAGTGACGTTCGGGTTCGAGGACGGAGACGTCGAGATAGTGAACTATGAAGATTACCACTGAGGTACTGCCGATGTTGATGCACAATCCTCCCCATCCCGGTGAAGTCCTGCGCGAGCTTTGCTTGGAGCCCCTTGGTCTCTCTGTAACGTCTGCCGCAGAAGCATTGGGAGTAAGTCGAAAAACTCTGAGTGCTGTGTTGAACGGAAAATCCGGCATCAGTCCCGAAATGGCCATCCGGCTTTCGATTGCGTTTGATACTTCTGCAGAGAGTTGGCTGAACCAGCAGTCCCAGTATGAGCTTTGGCATGCTGAGCAGCATCGCAAAGAACTCAAGGTCAAGAAGCTTGTAGCCGCCTGAAACCAGCGGCTGTACTCCATGCTGCGCGGCAAGGAGCTGCCGGAAGACGAGGACGAGGCCTCAATCCGCAGGGAGGAAGAAGCCGCATGACCGCTGAAACCCAAGCCCCCATCATCATTTTCGAGGATGCCGACAAGGCCGTCGAGGTGCGGCTGGATACCGACCGCGAGACCGTCTGGCTGACCCAGGCGCAGATGGCCGAACTGTTCGACGTCAAGCCCCAGAACATCACCATGCACCTGAAGAACGTCTACGAGGATGGCGAGCTGGTGGAGGGGGCAACTTGTAAGG
>PWGH01000326.1 GCA_003555285.1 Thioalkalivibrio sp. | reverse complement strand
GCAGGCTCAACCGATCGGCATGTGCTCCAGCACGTCGATGCGCAGTTGCTCTCGATGCTGCGTGTTCGGGCCGTCGATCGTCAGGGTGCCGATACGACTGCCCGGGGTGGGGTAGCTGAACCGACAATCGAAGCTGCCCGGCAAGGTGATCGTGTCCTCGCACAAGGTCTCCCCATCGACGGTGAACGCGGCCTTGGCCTCGCCCGTGCCCTCGAGCAGCACCTGCAACCGGAAGGTCTCATCCACCGGGCGCCGATAGAAGGCCGGGTCCCGGTTGGCGTTGTATTGCAGGTTATTGAGCTTGATCAGTTTGACGAGCTTCATGCCGGCTCCCTAGACGCACTGAATTCGAGTGAAATAGTTGATATTAGCGAAAGCTGAAATGATACAGCATTCGTACGAGCACCCAAGATCCGCGGGTCCGTGTAGGGACACCGGCCGCGGACGTCGATGGTCAGGGCCGTTCGGTTCGTGACGTTCTGCAACGGTCGTTGCGCAAAAGTCGTATGGCCACGGCCTTGTCGCCGATGGCTCTCGCCAATGCATGAGGCTTCCATGAAAAATTTGCTCAACCGCCTGCGTGGCGTGGAACGCGATGTGATCGACGCGCCGCTTGCGGGCGACGCCCCCTTTTATGTCCCGAATGCCAATGAAATCGACATCTTCCGCGCGGCCTGGTCGCGGCGCCTTCCGGTGATGCTCAAGGGGCCGACGGGCTGCGGCAAGACCCGCTTTCTGGAGCACATGGCGCATGTCTTGGGCCGGCCCCTGGTCACCGTGGCCTGCCACGAAGACCTGACCAGCTCGGACCTGGTCGGGCGTTTCCTGCTTCAGGGCGAGGAGACGGTCTGGCAGGACGGTCCGCTGACCCGGGCGGCGAAGGAGGGTGCGATCTGCTACCTCGACGAAATCGTCGAGGCGCGCACCGACACCACGGTGGTGATCCATCCGTTGACCGATCACCGGCGCCAGCTGCCGCTGGACAAGCGGGCGAGTGTGCTCGATGCGCACGAGGACTTCATGCTGGTGATCTCCTACAACCCGGGGTACCAGACCGTGTTGAAGGACCTGAAGCCGTCGACCAAGCAGCGCTTCGTCGGTATCCATTTCGATTACCCCGGCGAATTGGTGGAACGCGAGATCGTCGCGCGGGAGTCCGGCGGTCTGGATGCTGACCGGGTCGAGCGTCTGGTCGCGGCCGGGCGCCGGGCGCGGGTGCTGAAGGATCACGGGTTGGAGGAGGCCACCTCGACCCGAGCCCTGGCCTATGCCGGAGAATTGATGCAGGCGGGCCTGGCGCCGCGGGTCGCCTGCCGCGCGGCGCTGGTCGCGCCGATCACCGACGACCCGGAGTTGATCCAGGCCCTCGAGGAGATCATCGCCGCTCATTTCCCGGAGGCCGAGGCGCCTGCCGCTCATGGCTGAGGCCGACGACGCGGTCGCGATCGAGGAGATCCTGCAGGATCTGGAACGCATCAGCTTCGTCGCGCACCGGGATGCGAAGGCCGCGCTACCGGCGATCCGCGGTTTCGGCGTCGCCGAGACCCGGCGCTGGATCGAGGCCGCGCGGGATCTGTTCCGGCACGATCGCGAGTGCGGCAAGAGCTTCATGCGCCATTCCGCACGGCTGGCGGAGAACACCGGCGTGGTGGGTCCGTGGACCGAACAAGCGCTGGCGTTCCGGGAGTGGGTGAACGCGCACGACGCGCTCGAGGGTTTCCTGCACCAGCTCGATGCGGTCTGGGCCGCCTGGGGCGAGGCCGGCGAGCGCGCCTGGTTCGAGATCGGCCTGCGCTGGTGCGCGCGCAGCCGGCCGGATGCCCGCGCCTTCTTCGAGGCTCCGTTCGAGCACCTTGCCGGCGGGCAGGGCTTAACCGGGCTGCAGACGCTGATCGAACCCGCCGAACGCCTCTTCGAGGAGCGCCGCCTGTCGCTGGATTGCTACCTCGAGGGCGCGCCCATCGCACGTGGGCTGGTCGGCGACGCCGGCTTGCTGAACTGGGCCCGCCGTGGCGCGGACCTGCTCGCGGCCGGGCGCTCCCGGGGCGAGGCCTATTTTCGCATGGAGAGCGAAGAGGGCCTGAGGCTCCTGCTGGAGAGCCTGCCCGGGTACCGGGCGCGGCCGCATGCGCGCTTTCTGCAACTGGTGCTGCTGGCGTGGCTGGAGGCCGAAATCCCGCTCGCGGATGGCGACTGGCGCCCGGGCGAGGGGCGCCCGATGCTGGAGACCGACGGCCGGCGCCTGTTCCTGCCGGCGGTCTTCGACCACCGTGACGAGGCCCTGGTGGCGGTGCAGCACGGCGCGGCGCATCTGGCCTTCGACACCTATGCCCAGCCCCACCTGGAGGCCCTGTTCGCCCAGGCCGGGCAATCGCATCCGCCGCTGGACGAGCAGGGCCGGATCACCTGGCGGCCGTTGTTCGCCGGCTTCGCCGAGCGCATGTTCCGGTTCCAGGTCCTGTTCGATCTGGCCGAGGACCTGCGGGTGAATGCCCGTCTGCACCCGCGAATCCCCGGGTTCCTGCGCCGCCTGCTGCAGTTGGCCGGGCAGGGCGAGGTGCCGGCGGAACCGGCCGGGAGCTATTACCGCTTCGCTCTGGAGGCCCACCGCGCACTCGCGTTTCAAACGGCGCTGGATCCGCGGCTCGAGGGCCTGCGCACACCGCAGGCCACGGTGCTCGAGGCCTGGGCCGCCGCCGAGCAGTTGTTTGCGGATCCCGCCTTTCCGGAGATCGGCATCGAACAACGCCAGGCCGCCTACCTGCCCGGGTTGTCCCTGAACGCCGCGCGGCCGGTGTACCCGCAGCGCGCGCGCCACGGGGATCTCAGCGACTTTCGCGATGTCGGCGATGCCCACGAGGCGCACCGCTTTGTGCACGCCAAACAGGAGGAGGCGCCCGAACAAACCCCGCAGGGCGTCCAGAAGGATCCCGACGCCGACATTCAGCTGCCGCGGGAGGAAACCTCGGGTTCCGGCGGGCGGATCGGGGTCGGCATTCCGCAGCCGGCCCAGGTCGCCAAACAAGGGGTGGCCTGGACACCGTGCCAGGACGGGATTGCCTACCCGGAATGGGATTATCGCGAGCAGCGCCTGATCACCGACTGGGTCAACCTGAACGAGCGGATCCTGACGGAACAGGACACGGACGGCGCACAGGCCATCCTGGCTGCGCACGCGGATACCCTGAAGCGTCTGACCCGCGGCCTGGAGATGCAGCGCCCGATGCGCATGGCGCCGCTGCGCCGGCAATTGGACGGCGACGAACTCGATGCCGAGGCCGTTATCGGCTTCGTCGCCGACAAGCGGGCCGGGCTGTCGCCCAAGCCCTTCATTTACCGTCGGCGCGCGGTGTTGCAGCGCGATACCGCGGTGCTGTTGCTGGCCGACATGTCGACCTCGATCATGGCCCGGCACCCCGGCGGGCAGGGCCGGATCGTCGACCGCATGCGCTCGGGCCTGATGCTCTTTGCCGAGGCCATCGACCGCATCAAGGATCCCTGTGCGATCACCGGGTTTGCCTCCAAGCAGCGCGATCAGGTCCATTACTACTGGCTGAAGGACTTTGCCGAGCCGCTGGATGACACCGTGCGCGGGCGCATTGCCGGTCTCTCCGGGCGGCTCGCCTCGCGCATGGGGGCGGCGATCCGGCACTCGGTCGCGTCGATGCAACGCGTCTCGAGCGCGCGTCGTCTGCTGCTGATCCTGTCCGATGGCCGGCCCGCCGACTACGATGATGGTGGCGATCCCCGCTACCTGCACGAGGACACGCGCATGGCGATGAAGGCAGCGATGGATGCCGGTATCCACCCCTTCTGCATCACCTTGGACCCGAGCGGGGCCGAATACTTGCCGCAGATCTTCGGCCCCGGCCACTACACCATCGTCGATCGGCTCGATGAACTCCCGCGCCGTCTCCCGGAGATCTACCTGCGCCTGCGGCGCTGATTCCAGTCGCGCAGGATGTCCATCCAACGTCGAGGAAGCTTATGAACGCGCCAGAAGGACTGATCCCGGGCTATGCCAATGCCAAGGCCACCCGCGCGTATGCCGAGGTGCATCAGGCGGCCGGACGCGCGGCACAGGGGCACTACAGCGAGTTCACCCGCGCGAAGATGCGGCTGTCGAGCCTCGGCATCGGCACCTTCGGCGGTGCCGCCACGCCCGAGGTCGATGCCCAGATCAGCGCGGTGGTCGCCCGGGCCTTGGTTTCGGGGATCAACGTGATCGATACCGGCGCCCATTACCGCTATGGCCGTTCGCTGGCGGCGGTGGGCGCCGGGGTGCGCACCGCGTTGGCCGCCGGCGTGCCGCGCGAGGCGATGTTCCTGATCGGCAAGGGTGGCTTTCTGACCCTGCGTGGCGGACCGCCCGACGACATGGCGGCCTGGTTCGAGCGCGAGATCGTCGCGGCGGGACTGGGCACGCCCGCGGATCTTGCCAAGGGCGCGCATCTGCTGACGCCGGCCTACCTGAACTACCAGATCGAACTCTCGCGCAGCCTGATCGGGGTGGAGACGCTGGATGCCTTCCTGATCGACCAGCCGGAAGTGCACATTCCCCAGATCGGCAAGGAGGCGACCAATCGCAAGCTCGAGCCGATTTTCGAGATGCTCGAGCGCGCGGTGCGCGACAACCGGATCCGCTGCTACGGCATCAGCACCTTCGAGGGCCTGCGGGTCGAGACCGATGCAGCCGAATTCCAGTCCCTGACCTCGATGCAGGGGCTGGCCGAGCGCGCCGCGCAGGCTGTGACGGAAGATGCCCTGGCGCGGCATCATTTCAAGCTGGCGATGTTGCCCTTCAACCAGGTGATGCTGGAGGGCTTCACGCGCTTCAATACGGCCACCGGCAAGGGCAATGTCGCCTCGCCGCTGCAGGCCGCGCACCAGCTCGAGGTGTTCATGATGTCGTCGCACACCCTGCTGAAAGGGCATCTGGCGGCACAGTCGGTGGATGTGGTGACCGATCGGCTGGCCGAGGTCCCGAACGCCGCGCAGCGCGCCCTGCAGTTCAATCGCTCGACCCCGGGCCTCGGCACCGCCCTGGTGGGCATCAGCACCCCCGAGCACCTGGACGATCTGCTGGCCGTCGCCGCTCTTCCCCCGTTGGAGCGTGCCCAATACCTCGGAATGTACCAGAAGGCCGAATGATAGAAATGCGGAATGGGCCAATGCGCATTGGAGGTGAGACAGCGTGGAAATCGATCTGAAGCCACTGGAATTCCCGGCGATCCAGCGTCTGCTGGAGCGGCGGACGCGAACACCCTACGGCGCTGATGCCGCCCGGGCCCTGGAGCCGGCGCCGAGCTTGGCGGTTGCCCGATCGCTACAGCACGCGGTGACCGCCGCCCGCCAGGGTCTGGAGGCGGGCACCTTGCCGGAACTCGGATCCCTGCCGGACGTGCGTCCGGCGTTGCGCCAGGCGGGCCTGCCCGGTGCGGTGTTATCCACCCAGGCGATGCACAAGCTGCAGGTGATCATGCACGAGGGCGCGCACCTGGCGCGGGCGCTGGCGGCGATGCCGACGCTCTACCCACGGGATCTGCGCGAACTCGAGCCACCCGAAGACCTCCAAACGCGGCTTCAGGGCGCGCTGCACCCGGGCGGGGCTCTTCGCGAGGACGCGAGCCCCCGGCTCGAGGCCTTGCATGCCGAACGCACCCGGCTGCGGGGTGAGGTCGAGCAGGTGGTGCGCGCACGGCTCGAGACCCTGGGCACGAGCCCCGGCGCCCGGCGGTTCCAGTGGCATCAGGAGCGTGCGGTACTGAGTCTGCCGGTGGATCGTGTGGTTGAGGTCAAGGGCGTACGGCGGGGTGCGACGGCCAACGGTCGCGATCAGATCATCGAGCCGATCGAGGCCGTGCCGCTGAACAACCAGCTGGATTCGGCGAACGACGGCATCAACCTCGAGCAACAGCGCCTGTTGCGCGAACTGACCGATGCGGTGCGCGAGCGGGTGCCGGAGCTGGAACGGGTGATCGGCGCGATCACCTGGATCGATCTGGCGGTGGCGGCCGGGCGCCTGTCGCGGCAGATGAACGCGCATGCACCCGCGTTGCACGAGACCCCGGGCGTCTGCCTGCGTGAGGCCTATCACCCGTTGTTGCTACTGCAATTTGCCGATGGCCAGGGGCCCCAGCCGGTCCCGCTCAGCCTGGAGTTGACGCCGGAGCGCCCCCTGCTGCTGATCACCGGTCCGAACACCGGCGGCAAGACCGTAGCCCTGAAGACGCTGGGGCTGCTGGTGACCATGGCCTGGTGCGGCCTGCACATTCCCGCGGAGGGCGACTGCACGATCGGCGGCTTCGATCGGGTGATGGTCGATGTCGGCGATCACCAGAGCCTGCTGCACCATTTGTCGACCTTTGCCGGTCATGTCGAGGTGCTCAAGCGCGTGCTCGACCAGGCGACCGCCCGGAGCCTGATCCTGCTCGACGAACTGGGAACCGGTACCGATCCCGACGAGGGCGCGGCGCTCGCGATGGCAATGCTCGACGAACTCCGGGCGCGCGGTGTTTGCGGCATCGTGAACACGCATCTGCCGCCGCTGAAGGACTACGCCGCCCGGATGCCCGGCATCCTGAATGCGTCGATGCAGTTCGACGCGGTGCGCTTGGCTCCGACCTACCGCCTGGTCGCTGGCGAGCCCGGCATCTCCTTCGGCCTAACCATCGCCGAACGCAACGGACTCCCGCCCCCCCTGATCGCCCGCGCCCGCGAACACCTCGCCGCCCTCCCCACGCGCCGCGCAGACCCCAAGGCCAACCCTCAGGGCGGACCACGTAGCCCAGCCGGGGCAAGACAAGGTCCGTGAGTGCGTCGCCTCGCTCACTCTTGGTGCGCGCCCGTGATCGCCGCCCCGAAAATGCCGGTGCGGTTGGTTCAAATGCTGCGGTGCGTGAAAACGAATGAATTTTATATTAAAATGTTAGGCTATTTTGACCTGCCATCTGCGCTCGGTGCACGATCGCTGGACTTCGCCACCAGGAACCACCACCGCCATGTCTGAGACCCCCGCCTCGTCCACCGCGATCACCGGTGCTGAAATCTTTGTTCGCTGTCTGCTGGAAGAGGGTGTCGATACCTTGTTCGGCTACCCGGGCGGCGCGGTACTGCACCTTTACGATGCGCTGTACCGTCAGGACAAGATCGCCCACATCCTGGTGCGCCACGAGCAGGCCGCGGTGCATGCGGCCGAGGGCTACGCGAAGTCCTCGGACAAGTGCGGCGTGGCCCTGGTGACTTCAGGCCCGGGTGCGACCAATGCAGTGACTGGCATCGCCGACGCCTACATGGACTCGGTGCCGCTGGTGGTCTTCAGCGGCCAGGTGCCGACCAGCATGATCGGCAACGATGCCTTCCAGGAAGTGGATACCGTCGGCATCACCCGCCCCTGCGTGAAGCACAACTTCCTGGTCAAGGACGTGAAGGACCTGGCGCTGACCATCCGCAAGGCCTTCTATGTCGCGACCACCGGGCGGCCGGGGCCAGTGGTCGTGGACATTCCGAAGGATGTGACCGCCGACACCTGCGTGTTCGAATACCCGAAGCAGATCAAGATGCGTTCGTACAACCCGACGACGCGGGGGCATAGCGGCCAGATTCGCAAGGCGCTGGAGATGATCCTGTCGGCGAAGAAGCCGATGTTCTACACCGGCGGCGGCGTGATCCTCGGCCGGGCCTCCGACGCCCTGACCGAATTCACGCGCCGGCTCGGCTATCCGATCACCAACACCCTGATGGGCCTGGGGGCCTACCCGGCCTCGGATCCGCAGTTCGTGGGCATGCTCGGGATGCACGGCACCTACGAGGCCAACATGGGCATGCACTATGCCGATGTGCTGATCGCGATCGGGGTGCGCTTCGATGACCGGGTGACCGGCAACATCGAGAAATTCTGCCCCTACGCGAAGATCGTGCACGTGGACGTCGATCCGGCGTCGATCTCCAAGAACGTGAAGGTCGATGTCCCGATCGTCGGCCAGGTCGAGCCGGTGCTGCGCGACATGATTCGCGAGCTCGACAGCATGCAGCAGAAGCCGGACGCCGAGGCCCTGGCCCAGTGGTGGCAACAGATCGACGAGTGGCGCGCCAAGGACTGCCTGAAATACGACAGCGCCTCGCCGCTGATCAAGCCGCAGTACGTGGTCCAGAAGCTCTGGGAACTCACCGAAGGCGATGCCTTTGTGACCTCCGACGTCGGCCAGCACCAGATGTGGGCGGCCCAGTTCTACGGCTTCGACAAGCCCAACCGCTGGATCAACTCCGGAGGGCTCGGAACCATGGGTGTGGGCCTGCCCTTTGCGATGGGCACGCAGTTCGCCCACCCGGAGGCGACCGTGGCTTGCGTTACCGGCGAGGCCAGCATCCAGATGTGCATCCAGGAACTCTCCACCTGCCTGCAATACCAACTGCCGCTGAAGATTCTGAACCTGAACAACCGCTATCTCGGCATGGTGCGCCAGTGGCAGGAGTTCTTCTACCAGGGCCGCTATGCGATGTCCTACATGGAGGCGCTGCCCGATTTCGTGAAGCTCGCCGAGAGCTACGGGCATGTCGGCATGCAGATCACCGAACCGGGCGATGTGGAAGGGGCAATCCGCGAGGCGCTGGCGTTGAAGGGCCGGCTGGTGTTCATGGACTTCATCACCGACCAGTCCGAGAACGTCTACCCGATGATTCCGGCGGGCGCCGGCCAGAACGAAATGATCCTGCTGTAGGAAAGGGACCCGCATGCGACATATCCTGAGTCTTCTCCTCGAAAACGAATCCGGCGCCCTCTCGCGGGTGTCGGGCCTGTTTTCGGCCCGTGGCTACAACATCGAATCGCTGACCGTGGCGCCCACCGATGACCCGAGCCTCTCGCGCATGACCATCGTCACCAGCGGCTCGGAGGAGATCATCGAACAGATCACCAAGCAGCTGAACAAGCTGATCGACGTGGTCCGCCTGATCGACCTGACCCCGCACCGGCACATCGAGCGGGAGATGCTGCTGGTCAAGGTCAAGGTGACCGAGGCCGCCGCCCGCGAGGAGGTCAAGCGCCTGGCCGACATCTTCCGCGGCAATATCGTCGACGTGTCCCAGGAAACCTACGTGATCGAGCTGACCGGCCATGGCAGCAAGCTCGATGCCTTTCTCGAGGCCCTGCAGCCCTTCCCGATCCGCGAAGTCGTGCGCTCCGGCGTGATGGGCATCGCCCGCGGTGAAATCGCCCTCCACTTGTAGGGTGGGCCAAGCGCAGCGGACTTGCCGGGGCGGCTCGGCAAGTCCGGTGAAAATCCATATAATGTACGGTCACCACGCGAGCTCTTGACGAATTCCGCGGCCACCGCTCGGGCGGCCGTCTTTATTTGGGCGACAAGGAAACCACCATGAACCTGTATTACGACAAAGATGCCGACCTCTCGATCATCCAGGGCAAGAAGGTGGCCATCATCGGCTACGGGTCGCAGGGGCATGCCCATGCGAACAACCTGCAGGACTCCGGTGTCGACGTCACCGTCGGCCTGCGGGCGGACTCCGGTTCGCGCGCCAAGGCCCAGCAGTCCGGCCTGAAGGTTGCCGACGTGGCGGACGCGGTGGCCGCCGCCGACGTGGTGATGATCCTGACCCCGGACGAGTTCCAGGCGCGCCTGTACCAGACCGAGATCGAGCCGAACCTGAAGCAGGGGGCGACGATGGCCTTCGCGCACGGCTTCGCGATCCACTACAACCAGGTGGTGCCGCGCGCCGACCTGGACGTGATCATGATCGCACCCAAGGCCCCCGGCCACACGGTGCGCAGCGAGTTCGTGAAGGGCGGCGGCATCCCGGATCTGATCGCGGTGTTCCAGGACGCCTCCGGCCGTGCCCGCGACACCGCCATGGCCTATGCCTCGGCGATCGGCGGCGGGCGCACCGGCATCATCGAGACCACCTTCAAGGACGAGACCGAAACCGACCTCTTCGGTGAGCAGGCGGTCCTTTGCGGCGGTGCGGTGGAACTGGTCAAGGCCGGTTTCGAGACCCTGACCGAGGCCGGCTACGCCCCGGAGATGGCCTACTTCGAATGCCTGCACGAGTTGAAGCTGATCGTCGACCTGATGTACGAGGGCGGCATCGCCAACATGAATTACTCGATCTCGAACAACGCCGAGTACGGCGAATACGTGACCGGCCCGAAGATCATCAACGAGGAATCCCGCTACGCGATGCGCGAGGCCCTGGAGCGAATCCAGGCCGGCGAATACGCGAAGGCCTTCATCCAGGAGGGCGCCGCGAACTACCCGTCGATGACCGCCTATCGACGCCTCAACGCCGCCCATCCGATCGAGCAGGTCGGTGAGCGTCTGCGCGCGATGATGCCCTGGATCACCGCCAACCAGCTGGTGGACAAGACCCGCAACTGATGCCGAGCGGCCGGGGGCCCACGGCCCCGGGCCGTCCTGCGAGGCCGGTTCCCGCCCATGCTCCCGATCGCCCCCGAAGGCCGACGCTTCGTCCTGACCATGGCCTGGCTGGCCGTGTTCGCACTGCTGTTCGGTTTCACCGCCGCCGGGGTGGCGCTGGTCCTGTTCGCAATCCTCCTGATCGCGGTGTTTCGGGACATGTTGCGACGGGTGCCGGCGAAGGCCCTCGGTGTGGTGGCACCGATCGATGGCACGGTGCAGTCGGTAGAGAATGCCCCGCACCCCTTTACGGGCCAGCCGGCAAAGCGCATCGTGATCCAGCAGCGCCTGTGGGGGGAATACAATCTGCATGCCCCTCAGGCGGCGAAGGTTGTGCACCGGGTCTGGCCAGGCCGGCAGGGCAATGAACCGGTGGATGCCCAACTCGCCGGGCAGCTGGGCCTTGCCTTCGAGACCCCCGAGGGCAGTGCCTTTGCCCTGGCGATCGACCTCGACCACTGGCGGCGTTTCGTGCGGGTGGGGGCGATCACCGGCAACTTCATCGGGCGGGGCCAGCGCTTGGGCTTTGCCGGTTTCGGAACCCGCGTGACCGTGTGGCTGCCGTTGAAGTCGCAGGTATCCGCGCGGGCCGGGCAGCGGCTTCGGGCCGGCAGCGACCTGATCGGGCAGCTGCCGGCTGGCAAGTCCTAGCCCGGTTGTGGCTCGCAACCGGCGGCCCGAAGCTGCCGGTTTGAAGCCGCCGGTTCGAAGCAGGGGGTTCAAAGTGGGTCGACTGAGCAGGATGCATGAGCAGTGGGTGGACGCGCAGGATGTGCAGAAATGAGCAACATGGGATGGTAACGAATCATGAGTGACGAGAACGGGGACGCCGAACCGCTACGGGCGCGCCGCCGCGGGGTGTTCCTGCTGCCCAATCTGCTGACCACCGGGGTGCTCTTTTCCGGATTCTTCGCGGTCGTGTCCGCGATCAATGGCGACTTCATCACCGCGGCCATCGCCGTCTACGTGGCCATGGTGCTCGATGGTCTGGACGGCCGCGTCGCCCGTCTGACCAACACCCAGAGCGAGTTCGGGGCGCAGTACGATTCCTTGTCGGACCTGGTGGCTTTCGGTTTGGCCCCGGCCCTGATCGCCTATCTCTGGGCCTTGCATGAGCTGGGCAATCTGGGCTGGGTCGCCGCCTTCTTTTACGCGACCACGGCAGCGCTGCGCCTGGCGCGTTTCAATAGCCGCCTGGCGGTGGTCACCGACAAGCGGTTCTTCCAGGGACTGCCGAGCCCCGCCAGCGCCGCCTTCGTGGTCGGTACCGTCTGGGTGATCGAGGACATGGACATCTTCGCCCTCTATCCTCCGGTGCTGATGGCCTTGGCCTTGGGGGTGACCGTGCTGGCGGGCATCCTGATGGTCAGCAACCTCGCCTACTTCAGCTTCAAGGACATGGACTTCCGCCACCGCGTGCCCTTTTTGGCGATGCTCGCGGTCGTCGGCGTGATGATGCTGGCGGCCCTCGATCCCCCGAAGGTGCTGCTCGCCGGATTCACCCTGTACGCCTTCTCGGGACCGCTGTGGTCCCTGGAACGCTGGCGGCGGCACCGCAGCCGACGCACCTGACCCGTTCCTACTCTTTTTGACCTGGATTGCGACCATGAGCAAAGCAGCGCTGATCATCTTCGACACCACCCTGCGCGACGGCGAGCAGAGTCCGGGGGCGTCGATGACGCGGGAAGAGAAACTGCGCATCGCCCACCTGCTCGAGAAGCTGCGGGTGGACGTGATCGAGGCCGGTTTTCCGGCGGCCAGCATCGGCGATTTCGAGGCCGTGCGTGCGGTGGCGCGTGCGGTCAAGGACACCCGGGTGTGCGGGCTGACCCGAGCCCGGGCCGCCGACATCGATCGCGCCGCCGAGGCGCTGAAAGACGCCGTCGCCCCGCGTATCCACACCTTCATCGCGACCAGCCCGATCCACATGCAGCACAAGCTGCGCATGACCCCCGATCAGGTGCTCGAGCACGCGGTGGCCGCGGTCCGGCACGCGCGGCAGTACACCGATGACGTCGAGTTCTCGGCCGAGGATGCCGGGCGTTCCGAGATCGATTTCCTGTGTCGTGTGATCGAGGCGACGATCGCTGCCGGCGCGCGTACGATCAACATCCCGGACACCGTCGGTTACGCGATCCCGCACCAGTTCGGCCAGACCATCGCCACGCTGCTCGAGCGCGTGCCGAATGCTGACCAGGCGGTGTTCTCGGTGCACTGCCACAACGACCTGGGCCTGGCGGTCGCCAACTCGCTGGCGGCGGTGATGCACGGCGCGCGGCAGGTCGAGTGCACGATCAATGCGCTGGGCGAGCGCGCCGGCAATGCCTCGCTCGAGGAGATCGTGATGGCGGTGAACACCCGCCAGGACATCTTCCCGGTCGTCACCCGTGTCGATACCACCCAGATCGTGCCGTGTTCGCGCCTGGTCTCCAACGTCACTGGCTTTCCGGTGCAGCCGAACAAGGCCATCGTCGGGGCGAATGCCTTTGCCCACGAGGCCGGCATTCACCAGGACGGCGTGCTCAAGCACCGCGACACCTACGAGATCATGCGTGCCGAGGACGTCGGCTGGAGCACCAACCGCATGGTGCTGGGCAAGCATTCCGGGCGTAACGCCCTGCGCTCCCGGCTGAGCCAGCTGGGGATCGAATTCGAGACCGCAGCGCAGCTCGACGAGGTCTTTGCGCGCTTCAAGGACCTGGCCGACAAGAAGCACGAGATCTTCGACGAGGACCTGCAGGCGCTGGTTTCCGAGGCGAGCCCCGAGGCCTCCGACCGCTATCGCCTGCGCTTTCTGCGCGTCTGTTCACAGAGCGGAACCACGCCCCGGGCCGAGGTGCATCTGGAGGTGGACGAGCAGGTTCTGACCGGAGAGGCCGACGGCGGCGGGCCGGTCGATGCCGCCTTCCAGGCGGTGGAGGCGATCGTGCGCAGCGGCACCGAGCTGCTGCTGTATTCGGTCAACAACATCACCTCCGGCACCGATGCCCAGGGGGAGGTCACGGTGCGCCTGTCCGAGGCCGGACGCATCGTCAACGGGCAGGGGGCCGATACCGACATCGTGATCGCGTCGGTGAAGGCGTATCTGAACGCGCTGAACCGGCTGACCGCGCCCTCGGGCCGGGCCCACCCGCAGCACGACGGCGTCTGAATCGGGCCATGCCCCTGAGCCAGCGCCAGCGCGAGGTCCTGCACGAGATGGGGATCCCGGTCTGGGTGCGTCGCGACGATCGCGGCGGCCCGACCCGGGCGGCTGAGACTCGGGCCGAAGCGGTCCTGCCGGATGAGCTCCCAGCAAACGCCTCATCGATCTCGGCCACAGTAGCGTGGGCCAAACGCAGCGGGCCCACCAGGGCTGCCCCGCTGCTGGAATCGCAATCGACCGAGGTCTTCGACCCGGCGTCGGCATCCGCAGCGGCGTCGCCTTCCACCGAGCCCAAGGTGGCGGAACTGGACTGGCCGGCGCTGCGCAAACGTGTGGCCGCCTGTGTCGCCTGCAGGGAGTTGGCCGCCACCCGCACCCAGACCGTCTTTGGCGTCGGCGACCCTCAGGCCGACTGGATGTTCATCGGCGAGGCCCCGGGGGCGGAGGAGGACCAGCGCGGCGAGCCCTTCGTCGGCCGGTCCGGGCAGCTGCTCGACAACATGCTGGCGGCACTCGGGCTGGATCGTGCCGAGAAGGTCTTCATCGCCAACATCATCAAGTGTCGACCGCCCGGGAACCGCAATCCGGAGCCGCCGGAGATGGCCAATTGCCGAGGCTACCTCGAGCGTCAGATCACGCTGGTCGAACCCCGGGTGATCGTGGCCCTGGGACGGGTCGCCGCGCAGGCGCTACTCGATAGCAGAAAAGATCTGCGGGAATTGCGCGGACAGGAGCAGGTCTACCGCGGGATTCCGGTGGTGGTAACCTATCACCCGGCCTACCTGCTGCGCACGCCGAGCGCGAAGCCCACGGTCTGGGCGGACCTGCTCCGCGCTCGCGCGCTGATGACAGCCCCGCGCTGAGTCGACGCCTGCGGCAGCGTCTACGCTGATCGCGCGGCCGGTACCACGCCAGCCCACGCGGAGGTCCTGATGATGAATGCGCGGGTCGAACCGAAACCGGCATTGCGCCCGATGCAGCCCGCCGATGTCGCGCGGGTGATGGTGATCGAGCGCGGCGCCTACCCCTTTCCCTGGACCGAAGGCATCTTCCACGATTGCCTGCGGATCGGCTATGGCTGCTGGGTGGTGGAGCAGGCGGGGGACGTGGTCGGCCATGCGGTGCTGTCGATCGCGGCCGGCGAGGCTCATCTGTTGAATCTGTCGGTGGCGGTCGAGCATCAGGGCCAGGGGCTTGGGCGCCACCTGCTCCGCCACCTGATCCGGCAGGTCCAGGCACAGGGGGTCGAGGTCTTGTTTCTCGAGGCCCGACCGTCCAATCACGCGGCGCTGGCGCTGTATCGTTCCGAGGGTTTTCTTCAGGTCGGCACGCGCCCTCGGTACTATCCTGGCGAGCGGGAGCGCGAGGACGCCCTGGTCTTCTCCCTGCGGCCCTGACGGCGCGGCCATAGCCGACGCCGCGACGGGGCCCGGCACCGCATGTCGCGCGCGATATCGGCCTGCGGCGGTGATCCGCCGCAGTTTGCGGGTGGAGGGAAGGCCCAAATTTGCGAACTAAGTCCGTATCGCATCCGGTGGGCTTTACGCCACGGGGCGGCTGCCTCTATCCTCGGGGCACGCCTCGGGTCGTCCTTGACCTGTGCGGGCTCCCATTCTCAGAGGTTCACCGCCATGCTCAAGTCACACCCCGCCTTCACGATGGTCCGAATCCTCTCGGTGGGGGCGTTGGTCCTGCTGTTGGCCGCGGCCGCGGCCGCGCCGGCGTTGGCACAGGCTCCGAATGCCGAGGAGCGACAGGCGGAACTGCTGCGTATCTGGCACGAGATCCGGACCCAAACCGCACAAAACGGGGATCCGCAGGCCACGTACGACGTCGGCGTGGCCCATTTCATCGGGCGCGGGACCCCGCAGGACTATGCGAAGGCCGCGGAGTGGTTTCAGCGCGCCGCCGAGCAGGGCCACGCCGACGCTCATCATTACCTCGGTTACCTCTATGCTGCGGGCGTGGGTGTGAGGGCCGATGCGGAAAAGAGCCTCGAACATTACCGGCTGGCTGCCCTGGCAGGGCACCCCGATGCCCAATATCGGCAGGGCCTGCTTTATATCTCCGGTAACGGCGTGGCGCAGGATCGGGACCAGGCCGTGACCTGGATGACCCGCGCCGCGGAGCAGGGCGTCCCCGAGGCGCAATTCTATCTGGGGCGGTTCTACGAAACCGGTCAGGGCGTCCCGATGGATCGCGCGGCCGCCCTCCAGTGGTACCAAGCCGCGGCCGAACAGGGGCAACCCACGGCGCAGCAGCGCCTTGGCGACCTGTACCTGTCCGGACGCGGCGTGCCGCGGGATCTCACGGAGGCCTATGTGTGGTTCAGCCTGGCCAAGGCCGAGGACCGGATCGCCGAAATCGGCCCGCGCCTGAGCCGGGCCGAACGTGCGGCCGCCGATGAGCGGCTGCGCGCCCGCCGCGCCGTTGCGTCCGATTGATTCACTGCGATATCCCCCAACCCCTGTTGCCAGGCGGTCAGGCCAGGCTGAGCAGGTGCCGACCGTAGGCCCGCACGTCGTCCCAGTCGGTGTAGTCGATGACCGACTGCCGGTCCGTCGGGCCGTGCGTCATCTTCATGATCATCTGGATCATGAGCACGTCGTACCAGGGCCAAGCCGGGTAGTTGACCTTGCCCGCGATGACCTTCGCCTCTTTAGGCTTCCAGGCCGAGCGCTGGAGGAACTTCTGCATGTAGCGGTTGCCCTCGACCGTCGCCTTCTCGGGGTTGCGGGCGACCACGGAGACGTTGAAGAAGCTGTTGGGCTTTGCGTCGAGCGCATCCCGGTTATCCGCGACGAACTGGAACATGTCCTTGTCGTAGGTCCCGTAAATCACCGGGGCTCCGGCCGCGACCACATCGTATCGGGACCAATCCACCCCTTCGTGTACGGCCTCGCGCACCTCCATCATTTCGGCCTGACCGCCGTTGGAGCTAATGCTCTCGCAGATCGTCCGTGCCACGCGGGCCGTATGGCCCCGGCGGCTAACATACAAAACCAGCACTGATTTCATTGGGTATTTCCCCTCCTGCAGGGTGCTTGTGCGCCTTACGGGCAGCATGATGTCATCTGCGAAAAATCAGTTGCAGTCGAGGGAAAAACGCTCTAGCGTTAAGCGATTTTATATTCAACCGCAATCGCCATCAAGAAGGTGTCATGGAAGTGCACAGCGCATGAAAACCGCAACGCTGCAACGCCGAGAGATCTGGAGTCAGTGGCTGCGCCTGTCGCATTGGACGCTGGCGCTGTCGACACTGGCACTGATCGCCACCGGCTGGCTGGTACACCACACCCCGAGCGTGGCTCAGTCGGCGGCCGACTGGCATTACATCGCCGGAAGTCTTTTCACCCTCGGGCTCGCACTGCGTATCTGGGTCCTGTTCAGCGACAAGCTCATGGGCCGCTGGCAGTTTCTGTTTGCGGATCTGGAGCCGAAAAAAATACTGCAAATGCTGCAGTTTTACCTCTCTTTCGGCAAATTGCCCCTGCCGCGCTGGTACGCCCATAACCCTCTCTGGCGACCCGTTTACCTTGTTTTGTTCGTGCTGATGGTGCTGGTTGCCCTCACCGGTCATCTGCAAGGCGCTTATCCGCTCGTCTTCGGCATTTATCTGCCGTCGCTGCATGCTGGCATAGCCACGCTGATTGCACTGTTCGTCCTGGGGCACGTCATCGCCGTGTTCCTGCACGATCTCAAAGGCGGTAGCGACGACGTGTCGGCGATGATCCATGGTCAACGCCTGTTCGAGGTCAAACCGATTCCTACCCAGGAGATCAGCGGCCCGCAAATACCCGCCGCACCAGGCCAACAGAAAAACGCTCAGGACGACTGAAACAAATAGCCGGGTTCTACCCCGTTGTTCCGGTCCCGTGGTTCACGGGTTGGCGTCCACCACGGCGAGGGCGGTCATGTTGACCAGGCGCCGTACCGAGGCGGTCTCCGTCACGATATGCACCGGGCGCGCGGAGCCCAGCAGGATCGGCCCGACACTCGCCCCCTGTCCGCTGGTGGCCTTGAGCAGGTTGAAGGCGATGTTGGCGGCGTCGATGTTCGGCATCATCAGGAGGTTGGCCTCGCCCTGCAGGCGGCAGCCGGGGAAGATGCGATCGCGAATTTCCGGCTTCAGCGCGGCGTCGGCGTGCATCTCGCCATCGACCTCCAGGCTCGGATCCATTTGTTCGAGCAGCGCCCGGGCCCGGCTCATCTTGCGCGCGGCCGCCGACGGCACGCTCCCGAAGTTGGAATGCGACAGCAGCGCGACCTTCGGGGTGAGGCCGAAGTTGCGCACCGCCTCGGCCGCCATCAGGGTGATTTCGGCGATGGTTTCGGCATCCGGGTTTTCGTTCACGTAGGTGTCGCAGAGGAACAGCGTGCGGTGGGACAGCATCAACAGGCTCATGGTGGCGAAGGTGTGCACCCCGGGGGCCAGGCCGATCACGTCCTCGATGAACCGGAGGTGGTAGGCATGCTGGCCGACCATGCCGCAGACCATCGCATCGGCGTCACCGGTGCGCAGCAGCATCGCGCTGATCAGGGTGTTGTTGCTGCGCATGCGGTACTTGGCCACCTCCGGCGTGATGCCCTTGCGACCCATGATGCTGTGGTACTCGGTCCACAAGGCCCGGAAGCGTTCGTCGGAGGCCGGATTCACCAGTTCGAAGTCGATCCCGGGCCTGAGGCTCAGGCCGATGCGCTCGATCCGCGACTGGATCACGTCCGGCCGTCCGACCACGATCGGCTGGGCCAGGCCTTCCTCCAGCACCGTCTGCACGGCGTGCAGCACGCGCTCGTCCTCGCCTTCGGCGTAGATCACGCGGCGCGGTGACGTCTTGGCCGCGGCGAACACGGGCTTCATCACGAAGCTGGACTGGTAGACGAAGTTGTTCAGCTGGTCGCGATAGGCGTCCAGGTCGTCGATCGGGGCGGTCGCAACGCCAGAGTCCATCGCCGCCTGGGCCACCATCGGGGCGATCTTCACGATCAGGCGGGGGTCGAAGGGCTTCGGGATCAGGTAGGAGGGGCCGAAGCGCAGGACCTCGTCGCCATAGGCCTTGGCCACCACGTCGGAGGGCTCTGCCCGCGCCAGCTCGGCAATGGCCTTGACCGCAGCGACCTGCATCTCTGGGGTGAAGGCGCGGGCACCCACATCCAGTGCGCCCCGGAAGATGAACGGGAAGCACAGTACGTTGTTGACCTGGTTGGGGTAATCGGAGCGGCCGGTGGCGATCATGGCATCGTCGCGCACGTCGAGCACGGCCTCGGGGAGGATCTCGGGGTCCGGGTTGGCCAAGGCCATGATCAGCGGCCGCTGCGCCATGCGCGCCACCATGTCGGGTTTCAGCACGCCCGCTGCCGACAGCCCCAGGAAGACGTCGGCAGCGTCGATGATCTCACCCAGCGTGCGCGCCTCGGTGTCCTGTGCATAAGGCTCTCGGAAGCTGTCCATGTCCTCGGGACGGCCGCGGTAGAGCACGCCGTGAACGTCGGACACCCAGATGTTCTCGACGGCCAGTCCCATCGTCACCAGCAGGTCCAGGCAGGCGATGGCGGCGGCGCCGGCCCCGGAGGTGACCAGCTTGATGCGGCTGAGGTTCTTGCCGGTCAGTTTCATCGCGTTGAGCACGGTAGCCGCCACGACGATGGCCGTGCCGTGCTGGTCGTCGTGGAACACCGGGATGTTCATGCGTTCGCGCAGCTTGCGCTCGATGTAGAAGCACTCCGGGGCCTTGATATCTTCCAGGTTGATGCCGCCGAAGGTGGGCTCCATCGCGGCGATCATGTCGACCAGCTTGTCCGGATCGCGCTCGTCGAGTTCGATATCGAACACATCGATATTCGCGAACTTCTTGAACAGCACGCCCTTGCCTTCCATTACCGGCTTGGCGGCCAGCGGGCCGATGGCACCGAGGCCGAGCACCGCGGTGCCGTTGGTGATCACGCCCACGAGGTTGGCGCGTGCGGTCAGGCGTCCCACCTCGGAGGGATCCGCGGCGATGAGGCGCGAGGCGGCGGCGACGCCCGGCGAGTAGGCGAGGGCGAGATCCCGCTGGTTGGTCAGCCCCTTCGTGGGTACGACCGAGATTTTTCCGGGCGTGGGGAGACGGTGATAGTCGAGTGCTGCCCGGTCGAACGCGGTCTTGTCCATCGGTCGTGGGGTTCCTGAGTCGCCTGAGGGTGAAGGGCATCGATTGCCCGTCCGTCTATTGTTTCACAGGTGATGCTTGCGGATGCATGCCGTTTCCCGGTTCTCAACCGCATGTTCGACCCTGCAATGCCTGGATCGAGGCCCAAAAAACGCGCGGCGTGGACCGCTCTTTCCCAGGTTTCCAGAACGTTGCGTTGCTCCGATCGACAGTCACGGTGGATCTGATCGACTCCTCCGTGCTGCTCTGGCGATAGCCGTTGCACCGGATCGACGTGAAGGGCCGGTAGGACAGTCTTGCCGAGACTTGGCGCACAACGGCCAGACGCAGAACGCGTGCAGCGCCAACCGGGCAGCCGCTTCGATCGGGCACTCGAACTGCGCCTTGCGGCCTGAGCGCCGTCTTCGGAGGTGATCGAAATCAGCTCCGCTTGCGACTGGTGGTATATCAGCGCCTGGAAGGTTACGATGCCAACGGCGCGTCCCAGGAACTTGGCCGATCGGCGTGTTCCCATTCGTCGTGTTGAATCAAGTCGCTGCGGGTCCTGCCGCAAGTACTCATCACAAGGATCCTTGCCGATGCCGAAATCAACGCTCGTGTTTGCCGCGCTGCTGATCACCCTCGGCGTCGGCGCGTTCCTCTGGTCCGGCAGCCAGACCGCACTGCTTCCTGCTTATCCCGGCCTCGTGCTCGCGATCCTCGGAGGCCTTGGGCTCGCCTTCGAGAGGGGGCGGCGGCATCTGATGCACGTCGCCGCCTTCGTCGCACTGCTCGGCGCGCTGGCCCCGGCTGCGACGCTCGGCATCCGGGCGGGAGCAATGAGCTCGCTTGCGCTTACGGTCAACATCGGCATGCTCGTGCTCTGCGGCGGGCTGCTCGCACTGATGGTCCGGTCGTTCGTCGCTGCGCGCCGCGCAGCCTGACGCCTGGCCGGCAGGGCTCGACGCTGGCAGCGGATTCGGCCGTCTCTTCGGTTGTAGAAGCCATGATGAAGTGGTCTCGGAAGTGCAGACGTGCCGCCACATCGGAATCGGTATTCATCACAGACCAGCGGACCGAGCTTCGCGCGCGTCGGCGCTGAGGAGAGACAGCGGAGCGAACATGCCCCAGGTTGCCGTCATACTTGCAGCCTACAACGCCGCCCCCTACGTGGGTGAGGCGATCCGTTCCGTATTGCAGCAGACCCTTGGGGATCTGGAACTCATCGTCGTGGATGACGGCTCGACCGACGGCACCGCCGCCGTGGTGGAAACCTTTCTCGATGAGCCGCGAGTCACCCTGATACGGCAGGACAATCTGGGGCAGGCGGCCGCAAAGAACCGCGGAGTCTGGGGGTCCACTGCCCCGATCATCGGCTTTTGTGACGCCGATGATTATTGGGACTCGCGGAAACTGGAACTGCAGTGCCCGGCCTTCCAGCGGCCTGAGGTCGGCGTGGTGTATTCGCGGGAGGAACGTTTCTCCGATAACGAGTCCGGTCGTTTTACGCTCCCCTACCAGGCCGAGGAGTGCCACAGCGGGCGCGTGACCGACGCCCTGTTCGTTGAGAACTTCGTGCCGTTCGGGACCGCGTTGGTCAGACGCACCTGCCTTGATAAAACGGGGGCGTTCAACGAGCGCTACCGCATGGGTATCGACTGGGACCTGTGGTTGCGGTTGTCGCTGGAATGCGAATTCCAGTTCGTCGACGAGGTCACCTACCACTACAGGTTATGGGAAGGGCAGATGTCCAAGGACTGGCGCGGACGTTACGAGCACGACACTCGGATCATGGAAGACTTTCTGGCCGCGCATCCCGGTGCGGTGTCCTCACGTACGGTTCGGCGTGCCTGGGCCCACACGTATGCGAATCGCGCCAAGGCACGCGTTTCGAGGAATTCCGAATGGAAACAGGGTTTTCTGGACATTTCAAGGGCGATCGCACGGGATCCGACCTTTTGGGGTGCCTGGAGAAACGCTGGGCTCATTTGCCGAATGGCCGTTCTTCGGCGTCACGGAAGGAGCGGATTCCAGGCGCGAGAAGCGGGTGCGGACGATGCGCTATGATGCGATGAGCCGAATCAGGGGGGATCCCGCGGCACTCAGCAGCAGCGCGATGGAAAGCGCCTGCTTGACCATATCGGCGAGGATCCGGCCGGCCAACGGGGCCCAGCGCGGGATCGGCAGCGCACGGAAGCGGTCGAACACGCCCCGGGTCAGGTCGGTGTTCAGGCCGTGACCGACGTAGACCGTGACGAACAGCATGTTCATGACGATCACCCCGGGCAGCACGAATTCCAGGTAGTCGTCCGGCG
>PWGH01000110.1 GCA_003555285.1 Thioalkalivibrio sp. | reverse complement strand
CGGACGCGGCGAGGCCGTGGCGCTGACCGCGCGGGACCGCTGGATCTGCGCGCAACTCGGTCCCGAGTTGCGCGCCCGCGGCCTGGATTTCGTCGGCCTGGATGTGATCGGCGAGTACATCACCGAAATCAACGTCACCAGCCCGACCGGTATCCGCGAGCTCGATGCCGCATGCGCGCTCGACATCGCCGGCCAATTCATCGGTTATCTGGAAACGAATCCAACGCCATGACCCTCAGCCCATGAAACGCGCCCCCGGTGCCATCCGGATCCACCCGCGGTTCTCCTGGCGTATCGGGCATCGGCTTCTGCCACCCCTGTTGCTGCTCCTGGCACTGGGGCTCAGCGCCTGCCAGTCCGGACCCGACACCGATCGCCTGAGTTTCTATGCCTTCGGGACCCTGGTCGACATCACGCTGTATCCGGCCGGCGTGCACGATCTCGTCCGCATCGAGTCCGAACTGAGCGCGGATCTCGCGATCATGCATGAGTCCTGGCACGCCTGGGAGCCCGGGTCCCTGGGCCGGACCAACCAACTGTTGGTAACCGGCGCCGAGTTCAGTGCACCGCCTTCGGTGCTACCCCTGATCGAGCGCGGCCAGGAGTTGGAGCGTCTGAGCGACGGCCTGTTCAATCCAGCCCTCGGCCGGCTGATCGCCGCCTGGGGCTTCCACCAGAACGAGCCACAGGGGCCGCCCCCCGATGCCCAGACCCTGCAGGCCCTGTTGGTGAACCCGCCGAGCCTGCGCGATATCGAACGCGACGGCGTGCGCCTGCGCGGCCAACACCCGGAACTGCAGCTCGATTTCGGCGGACTGGCCAAGGGGTTCGCGGTGGCGCGCAGCCTCGATCGGCTACGCGACCTGGGGGTCCAGTACGCCATTGTCAATGCCGGCGGCGACCTGATGACGCTTGGGCAGCCCCCCGGCCGTCCCTGGCGCATCGGCGTTCGCGATCCCCGCGGTTCCGGGGTGCTCGCGCAGATCGAATTGAGCGCCGGTGAGGCGCTGTTCACCTCCGGCGATTACGAGCGCGGCTACGACTGGGAGGACCAGCGTATCCACCATGTGATCGATCCGCGTAGCGGACGCCCGAGCGAGGGCCTGCTCGCCGTCACCGTGCTGCATCCGGACGCCGCTTTGGCCGATGCGGCCGCCACCACCCTGATGATCGCCGGCCCCGAAGCCTGGCCAGCCCTGGCGCAGCAGCTGGGGGTGGAACAGGTCCTGGTCGTGCTGCCCGATGGTGCGGTGGAGCTGACGCCGGCGATGGAATCGCGAGTGACCTTCCAGCAAGAACGCATTCCCCGGCTGCGGGCACCGGAGGCCGAACCCCCGCCCCATGCACCATGACGGCTTCTGCGGTCGCGGTGCTGCGCCGATGGCGTTGGGGCGATGCGCTCGTACTGGCCCTGGCCGGCGTGCTGGTGGCTTCGAGCTTCGCCCTGGTCTATGCGCCCGGTTGGTATCGGATGGGTTCGTTTGCGCCCGGGGCAGGGCCCACCCACCTGGTGATCACTCAGGCCGGTGCCGCGTCGCAGATGGTCCCGCTGACTGCCAGCCGCCGGCTCCAGGTGTCGGGCGTGGCCGGTATCACTGAGATCGAGATCGAGCCTGGACGGGCCCGCTGCCTGCGCTCCCCCGGCCGACAGGGGATCTGCGAAGGCGCGGGATGGCTGGAGCGCCCGGGCGACATCGCGGTGAGCCTGCCGAATCGGCTGGTGCTGCAGGTCCAGGGAGCGAATCCGATCTTCGACAGCATGCATTACTAACCCGATGACCCACGAGACACCGGACCGGATGAATCGGCGCATCGCGGCGCTGGCGGCGCTGGCGATGGGGCTGCAGATCATCGAGACCGCGATCCCCAGTCCGATGCCGGGGATCAAACCCGGGCTCGCCAACGTGATCACGCTGATCGCCCTCTTGAGCCTCGGCTGGCGTGCGGCGCTGGCGGTGACCCTGCTGCGCGTCGTCGGGGCGAGTCTGGTGCTGGGTACCGTGCTGAGCCCCGCGTTCTGGCTCTCGCTTGTCGGGGGCCTCGCGGCCCTTGGAATCCTGGCACCGCTGGTCCGGCTGTATCCCCGCCACCTCAGCGCACTGGGCTTGGCGGTACCGGCGGCACTCGCGCATACCCTGGGGCAGTTCCTGCTGGCCTGGACACTGATCATCCCGCATCCGCAGCTGCTGCTGCTGTTGCCCCCTCTGCTGCTGGCGGCGCTGATCACCGGCGTGGTCACGGGTATACTGAGTCTTTCCGTGCTGGCCGATCCGCGTATCCAACGACATGTCCGCCCGATCCCTCCAACCAGCCCCGGTTCTCCCATCAGCCCCGGATGATTCCAGCCGCTTGGCGCTGACGCTGTTCCTGGCGGTGGTGCTGCATGTGCTGATCATCCTCGGCGTGGGCTTCGATCACCTGCTGCAACAACAGCAGGAACCGCCTCCGATCACCCTGGACGTGACCCGGGTCGACGATCCGGGGCCGCCGGTGACACCGGAGCCCGTCGAGCACATCGCGAGCCACGATCAGGCCGGCAGCGGTGCGACGCCCGAGAACCGGGACGCCACCACCCCCGAGCCGATCGGGGCACGCGTCGGGGACACCGCACCCCTCGGCGATGGCGGCACCCTCAGCGAACCGGTCACTCCCCGCCTGCAACCTTCGGAGGTGGTGATCGACCGCCAGCCGGATCCGGTGGCCAGCACGGCTCCGACGGCGGAACCGCGACCGCAGCACCGGGAGCCGTCGCCCACGGACACTGTCACACCCCCCGAAACGCCCTCGGCGGCGATGCTGATGGCGCGCGGACTGGAGGCGGTGCGGGCCGCGCCGGCCCCGGCCGAACACACTCGAACCGCTCGGGCCACTCGCACCGGCTATCTCGATACCCTGTCGGCGCGGGCCGCCCCCGAGGCCGCCTACCTGGAGGCCTGGATCCGCAAGGTCGAGCGCATCGGCAACCTGAACTATCCGGACGAGGCGCGACGGCAGGCCCTTGCCGGATCGCTGGTGCTGTCGGTACGCCTGGACAGCCAGGGTCAGGTGCTGAATGTGGCGGTGACCAGGAGCTCCGGCGAAGCCGTCCTCGATCAGGCTGCCGTGCGCATCGTCGAGCTCGCAGCCCCCTTCAGCCCCTTCACCGAATCGATGCGGGAGCGGTACGATGAACTGGTGATCACCCGCACCTGGGCCTTCCAGCGCGACCGGGTGCAACGCGCCCGATGACCCCCGGCTCTGATGACCCCCGGCTCTGAACAACAACGGGTCACGATGAACAGGGATGCTTGCAGCAGCGGGACCGACCGACGGATACTTCAATAATGACGAACACGAATCCCAAGGCAAGTACGGAAGGGCTGCGCGATCACTTCCTGATCGCGATGCCGAGCCAGCACGACGGCTATTTCTCGCATACCGTCACCTACATCTGCGAACACAATGACGAGGGCGCAATGGGGCTGGTGATCAATCAGCCGATCGACGATCTGCACCTACCGCAGCTGTTGCAGCAGCTGGATCTCGATCCGGTGGCGAACACCCCGGACCACCGGGTCTTCCGTGGCGGCCCGGCGCAACCCGAACAGGGCTTCGTGCTGCATTCTCCCGAGGCGGAATGGACCGGCACGCGCGCCGTCGGCCACGAACTGGCGCTGACGACCTCGCGCGATATCCTCGAGGCGATGGCGCTCGGCCAGGGTCCGCAGCAGGCGCTGATCGCGCTCGGCTACGCCGGCTGGGGTCCGGGGCAACTCGAGGAGGAGATCATGGACGACGCCTGGCTGGTGGCACCGGCCAGCCAGTCGATCGTCTTCGCGCTGCCCGCCAGCGACCGCTGGAGCGCCGCAGCACGCCTGATCGGCATCGACATGAACCTGATCAGCCAGGTCTCCGGACACGCCTGAACGTGCGCCTGATGGCCTTCGACTACGGCCGACGTCGGGTGGGTGTGGCCATCGGCGATCAACTGACCGGAAGCGCGCGGGGCCTGGTCACGCTGCGCGTCGATCACCCCGAAACCGCTGAACGAATCCGCGCGCTGGTCGCCGACTGGCGCCCCGATGCCTTCGTCGTCGGCTGGCCAACCCAGGACGACGGCCAGCCGACCCCACTGGCGCCCGCGATCCGCCGCTTTGCCGCGGGGCTCGGCCAGGATTACGGTCTGCCGCTATACTGGAGCGATGAACGTCTGACTTCCCACCTGGGACGCGAGCGTCAGCAACGCGGCGGCAAGGATCCGGGTCTGGATGCCCATGCTGCCGCCGTCATCCTGGAAGGCTGGTTTATGGAGAACCCCCGCAATGGCTGAGATCGCATCGCTGTTGGACAACATGGTCGAGCAGACCCGGTATCATTTCGAGCAGCGTGGCATCGACGAGCCGCTGGTCGTGGGCATCCACACGGGGGGGGTCTGGATCGCCGAGGCCCTGGTCCAGCGCCTGGGCTACACCCGTCCCATGGGCAAGCTCGACATCAGCTTCTATCGCGATGACTTCTCACGCATCGGCATGCATCCGCAGGTGCGGCCCTCGGAATTGCCCGAGGAGCTCGACAACCAGCACATCCTGCTGGTCGACGACGTGCTGTTTACCGGCCGCACCATTCGCGCGGCCCTGAACGAGCTCTTCGATTACGGCCGGCCGGCCTCGGTCACCCTGGCGGTGCTGGTCGAACGCGACGGGCGCGAGCTGCCGATCGAGGCGGCGATCGTCGGCGCGCATCTGGAGCTCGGCGCCGGGGAACAGATCAAGCTGCGAGGGCCCGAACCGTTGCGGCTGGAACGGGTGCAGGTGGAGGGCCGGTCTTGATCGCACTGCCCTCCTCGGCCCATCGTCTGCCCCAACCCGGACCCCTGCCGAACGACCTGCAACTGACCGCCGACGGCCGCCTGCGTCATCTGCTGACCGTCGAGGGTTTGAGCCGCAAGCTGGTCACCGAAATCCTGGACAACGCCGAATCTTTCGCCAACATGAACGAAAAAGCGGTGAAGAAGGTGCCGCTGCTGCGCGGCAAGACGGTGGTCAACCTGTTCTTCGAGGCCAGCACGCGCACCCGCACCACCTTCGAACTCGCGGCCAAGCGGCTCTCGGCCGATGTGCTGAACATCAATGTCAGCACCTCCTCGGCGGTGAAGGGCGAAAGCCTGCTCGACACCCTGCGCAACCTCGAGGCGATGAACGTCGACATGTTCGTCGTACGCCACCAGGACAGCGGCGCCGCGCACTTCATGGCCCGCCACACCCAGCCGGGGATCAGCGTGCTGAACGCCGGTGACGGACGCCACGCGCATCCAACGCAGGCGCTGCTGGACATGTTCACCATCCGCCGCTGCAAGGGCGACTTCACCCGGCTCAAGGTCGCGATCGTCGGCGACATCCTGCACTCGCGGGTCGCGCGCTCGCAGATCCATGCGCTGAACATCCTGCAGGCCGGCGAGGTCCGGGTGGTCGCCCCGCGCTCGCTGCTGCCGGCGCAGGTCGAGGACCTCGGCGTGCACGTGTTCCACGACCTGAAGCAGGGGCTGCGCGACGTCGACGTGGTGATGATGCTGCGCCTGCAGCGCGAACGCATGGAACACGCGCACCTGCCCTCGGAGCACGAGTACTTCCAGCTGTTCGGCCTGACCCAGCGGCGTCTGCTGCTCGCGAAGCCGGATTGTCTGGTGATGCATCCGGGCCCGGCCAACCGCGGGGTCGAGATCGACTCGGCAGTGGCCGACGGAGCGCAGTCGGTGATCCTGCAGCAGGTGACCTTCGGCATCGCCGTGCGCATGGCGGTGATGTCGATGACCATCGGGGTGCAGGGCACATGAGCATCCTGATCGAGAATGCCCGGGTGATCGACCCGGCGAGCGGCTTCGACGCGGTGGCACCGATTTGCATCCAGGGCGCCGAGATTCTCACCCTGGGCACGATCCCCGAGGGCTTCGAGCCGCGACGCCGGATCGATGCCACCGGCCGCTGGCTATTTCCCGGCGCAATCGACCTGTCGGCGCATCTGCGCGAGCCCGGTGAAGAGCACAAGGCCACGGTCGCGAGCGAGGCCCTGGCGGCGGCGCACGGCGGCATCACCACGCTGGTGATGCCGCCGGATACTCAGCCGCCGATCGATTCGCCGGCCGAAGTGGAACTGATCAGCCGCCGCGCCGAGCAGGCCTGCGGGATCCGGGTGCTGACGATGGGCGCGCTGACCCGAGGCCTGCTGGGCGAGCAACTCGCCGAATTGGCGGCGCTGAAACGCGCCGGCGTGGTCGCCGCGAGCAATGCCCACCAGCCGCTTTCCAGCCCCCTGGTGCTGCGCCGCGCGCTGGAATATGCCGCCACCTTCGACCTGCTGGTCGCGGTGTCGGCGCAGGACGCCGCGCTCGCCGGCTCCGGCTGCGTCCACGAAGGCACCGTCTCGACCCGCCTGGGCCTGCCCGGCGTTCCCGAAGCCGCCGAGACCGCGGCCCTCGGCGTGATTCTCGCGCTGGTCGAACAGACGCGGGCGCGGGTGCATATCAATCGCCTGTCGACCGCCCGTGGCGCCGAGATGGTGGCGAAGGCGCGCGCCGACGGGCTGCCGGTCTCGGCCGACGTCGCGGCGCATCAGCTGTTCCTGACCGAGATGGATGTTGCCGACTTCAACCCGCTGTGCCACGTGAATCCGCCGCTGCGCACGCAGCGGGACCGCGAGGGCCTGCGTCGGGCCGTCGCCCGCGGCGAGATCTCGGCGATCTGCTCGGACCACCAACCGCACGAGAGCGACAGCAAGCTCGGGCCCTTCGCCGCGACGCGTCCTGGAATCAGTGCCCTGGAGACGCTGCTGCCGCTGACGCTGCGGCTGGCGGAAGAGGGCCTGCTGCCGCTGTCCGAGGCCCTTGCGCGCATCACCACCGGTCCCGCCGGAATTCTCGGGGTCGGCTCCGGGCGCCTGAGCCCTGGGGCGGCGGCCGATTTCGTGCTGTTCGACCCCCACGGCCTGACCGAAATCGACCCGCAGACCTGGTTGAGTGCCGGTGCCAATACCCCCTTCTTCGGTTGGACCTTTTCCGGCAGTGTGACTGAGACCTGGGTCGCCGGGCGTCCCGTCTGGACCGCACCGCCGGAGGCATCCGCCCGCCCTGAGGAGTTCGCATGAGTGCCCTGCCCGACCGTAGCCACCGCGGCACCATCTTCCTGGAAGACGCCGAAATCCTCACCCATACCGCCGGACCCGCCGGGCAATGGATCCTGTTGCTGCAAGCTCCGCAATGCGCGGCGCATGCGCAGCCCGGCCAGTTCGTGCACCTGCAATGCGATGCCCGCCTGCCGATGCGCCGGCCGCTGTCGATTCAGCGCGTGGATCCGGTCGCCGGCTGGGTCGAGTTCCTGTACAAGACCGTCGGCGAGGGCACCACCGCGCTCAGCGCGCAGCCGGTCGGCGCCCACCTGAGCCTGCTCGGGCCGATCGGAAAGGCCTTCGAACTGCACGCCGAGCGCCCGCTGCGGCTGCTGCTCGGCGGCGGCGTCGGGATTCCGCCGATGATCTTCCTGGCCGACCGGCTGCGCCGTGAAGGCCAGGCGGGAAGAACCCGCGTCATTCTGGGCTCCGAGGTGCCGTTTCCCTTCCGGGCGCGGCCTTCGGAGATCCTCTGGCCGGGCCTGCCGGACGGGGCCATTGCGACGCTGCCGCTGCTCGAGGACTGGGGCATCGCCTGCCGCCTGACCTCGGGGACGGGGATCCCCGGCACCCATCCGGGATTCGTGACCGATCTCGCCGCCGCCTGGCTGCACGCCTTGGACGCCGATCTGCGTGCGCAGGTCGAACTCTACGCCTGTGGTCCGCACGCGATGCTCGAGGCCTGCGCCACGCTCGCCGCCGATTTCGGCGTCCCCTGTCAGGTCTCGCTCGAGGAATACATGGCGTGTGCGGTCGGCGGCTGTGCCGGCTGTACCGTGGCCGTGCGCACCCCGACCGGCACGGCCATGAAACGGGTCTGCGTCGATGGCCCGGTGTTCCCAGCCGAGGCCGTCTTTCCGGCGCCTTGATCGGACGCCGTGCCGCGAGCCGGACTCGCCCTCACGCCAAGGTCGCGTTAGGCCGATGGCGCCTCGGGGTATTTGAAGTCCTCGTCGGTGTCGACCGTGGCTTTGACGCCACCGCCGAAGTTCAGCCGCCATTCGAGGTCCGACCGGGAATCGGCCTTGGATAGGGCCTCCTCCAGGCTCACGCGCCCTTCGTGATGCAACTGCAGCAGGGCCTGATCGAAGGTCTGCATGCCGTCCTTGGCCCCCTTCTGCATCGCCTCCTTGATCTCGCGGATCTTGTCCTCGCGGATCAGCTCCGACACAAAAGGCGTATTGACCAAAATCTCGAGCGCGGCGACACGCCCGCCGTCCGGCGTCTTCAGCAAGCGTTGGCCGACGATCGCCCGCAGGTTCATCGACAGTTCCTCCAGGATCTGGCCGCGGAAATCTTCCGGGAACAGGTGAATGATCCGGTCCAGCGCCTGGTTCGCGCTGGTCGCGTGCAGGGTGCTGATCGCCAGGTGCCCGGTATCGGCATAGGTCATCGCGGCGCGCATCGTCTCGCGGCTGCGAATCTCGCCGACCATGATCACATCGGGGGCCTCGCGCATGCCGTCCTGCAGGGCCAACTCGTAGCTGGGGGTATCGATCCCGACCTCGCGCTGACCGACGATCGAGCGTTGGTGCGAGAACAGGAATTCGATCGGATCCTCGACGGTCAGGATATGGCCGGTCTCGTTGCGGGCCCGGTAGTCGATCATCGAGGCCAGCGTGGTCGACTTGCCGGTTCCGGTCGCACCAACCACCAGCACCAGACCGTTGCGGTGGCTGACGAAGGTCTTCAGCACCTCGGGAAGACCGAGTTGGGCCATGGTGGGGATCGCCAGGCGAATGAAGCGGATCACCATCGACACCTCGCCCCGCTGGCGATAGACATTGATCCGATAACGCCCCACCCCGGACCGTGAAATCCCGAAGTTCGCCGAGTGCTGGGCATCCAGGCTCTGCTGCTGTACCGGGGTCATGATCTCGCGGGCGATGCGGTCCACCTGACCCGGCTCCAGCCCGGTCTGCGACAGCGGCTGCACGATGCCCTCGACCTTGATGCTGACCGGCGCCCCGGTGATGAAGAACAGGTCGGAGGCGCCCTTTTGCGCCATCAGCTTCAGGTAGGGATCGATCTGCTGGGTCGCCATCGCGTTAACGCATCTTGAAGTCGTCGGCGTGCTCGGTCACCGCAAGGCCGGTGAAATCATCCATCACATCAGGCTCCTCGTCGCGTTGCGCGCGCTTGCTGTCGAGCTTGATTCGCAGGCGCAGGTCGTTCATCGAATCGGCGTTGCGGATCGCCTCGGCATAGCTGATCCGGCCGTATTCGTAGAGGTCGAACAGCGCCTGGTCGAAGGTCTGCATGCCCTGTTCGCGCGAACGCGACATCAGTTCCTTCATCTCGTGCACCGCACCCTTCAGGATCAGGTCCGCCATCAGCGGGGTGTTGATCATGATCTCCACCGCCGGGACCCGCCCCTCGCCGTCCTCGGTGCGCACCAGGCGCTGCGACACCACGGCCTTCAGGTTCAGCGACAGGTCCATCAGCAGCTGCGGCCGCCGCTCCTCGGGAAAGAAGTTGATGATCCGGTCGAGGGCCTGGTTGGTGCTGTTGGCGTGCAGCGTGGACAGGCACAGGTGGCCCGTCTCGGCAAAGGCGACGCCATAATCCATCGTGTCGCGGTCCCGGATCTCGCCGATCAGGATCACGTCGGGGGCCTGGCGCAGGGTGTTCTTCAGCGCGATCTCGTAGCTGTCGGTATCGACCCCCACCTCACGCTGGGTGATGATGCTCTTGCCGTGCGGATGCACGAACTCGATCGGATCCTCGATGGTGATGATGTGATCGAAGGCGTTCTGGTTCCGGTACCCGATCATCGCCGCCAGCGAGGTGGACTTGCCCGACGAGGTCGCGCCGACGAAGATCACCAACCCGCGCCGGGTCATCGCGATCTCCTTCAGCTGCGGCGGCATGTGGATCTCCTCGAAGTTCGGGATCTTGCCCTGAATGGTGCGCAACACCATGCCGACATTGCCCTGCTGGGTGAACACGCTGACCCGAAAGCGCGACACGTCGGGCAGGCTGATCGCGAACTGACACTCGCGCGTGCGCTCGTACTCCGCCGATTGCTTGTCGTTCATCAAGGAACGCACCAGCACCTGGGTGTGCGCCGGGGTCAGCTGCTGGTCCGTCAGGGGCTCGACGAGGCCGTTGATCTTGGCCGCCGGGGGCATGCCCACAGTGATGAACAGATCCGATCCGCCACGCCCCACCATGGTTCGTAGCAGGTCGTGCATGAAACGTGTGGCCTTGTCGCGATCCATGATCTTCGTCTCGATGGGGGTGAAGGGATTCGGGCGATCCCGAAGGCCGGCCTCGACAGGGCCTCCGGCGCCGGCTTGGGGGTCGTGGTCAGCGGCCCGCGGTCACAGGGCCTCCGGATTCATCGCCCGGCGCCGGGCGTCCTCGCGGGTGATGGTCCCGGCCGCCACCATGTCCTTCAGGCACTGATCCAGCGTCTGCATGCCCATGTTCGCGCTGGTCTGGATACTCGAATACATCTGCGCGATCTTGTTCTCGCGAATCAGGTTACGAATCGCCGGGGTGCCCAGCATGATCTCGTGCGCCGCAACGCGCCCACCCCCAACCCGCTTCAGCAGGGTCTGGGCGATAACCGCGCGCAGCGATTCCGACAGCATCGCCCGCACCATGTCCTTCTCCGCGGCCGGGAAGACGTCCACCACCCGGTCGATGGTCTTCGCCGCGGAGCTGGTGTGCAGGGTGCCGAAGACCAGGTGTCCGGTTTCCGCCGCGGTCAGCGCCAGGCGGATCGTTTCCAGATCGCGCAGTTCACCGACCAGAATGGTGTCGGGATCCTCGCGTAGCGCCGAGCGCAGGGCCTCGGTGAAGCCGTGGGTGTCGCGGTGTACCTCGCGCTGGTTGATCAGGCATTTCTTCGATTCGTGCACGAACTCGATCGGATCCTCGATGGTGAGGATATGCCCGTATTCGCTGTCGTTCTTGTGATTGACCATCGCCGCGAGGGTGGTCGACTTTCCCGATCCGGTCGGCCCGGTAACGAGCACGATGCCGCGCGGGTACTCGGCGATCGACTGGAAGATTCGCGGGCAACCCAGATCCTCGAGGGTCAGCACCTTGGAGGGGATGGTCCGGAAGACGCCGGCGGCGCCGCGGTCCTGCATGAAGGCGTTGACCCGGAATCGCGCAAGGCCCTTCATCTCGAAGGAGAAGTCGGTTTCCAGGAATTCCTCGTAGTCCTTGCGCTGACGGTCGTTCATGATGTCGTAGATCAGGCCCTGGACCTCCTTGTGATCCATGACCGGAACGTTGACCCGACGCATATCGCCGTCGATGCGCACCATCGGCGGCATGCCCGCCGAGACATGCAGATCCGACGCACCGTTCTTGACCGCAAAGGAAAGCAGCTGGGTAATATCCATGGCGTCCCCCTGACCCCGTGACGAACGCCGCACCGCAGCCCGGGACTCGAGGCGCCGGGTGTCTTGACTGCCGACATCCCGGCTCGAGCGTCCCCTGAACGCGCGGGCATCCTGCGACCGGTATCGCCCCCACAGCGCATACCGTCTACAGCCAATATATCATAGCCCAATGACACCACTGGAACGTGACTTCGCACGCGTCGAGGCGCGCATTCGGGCCGCCTGTCGGCAGGCCGAGCGCGCGCGCGCGACGGTCCAGCTGATCGCGGTCAGCAAGACCCGTAACGCGGATGCGATTCGCGCGCTGCACCGACTCGGTCAGTGCCGGTTCGGCGAGAACTACGTACAGGAGTTCGTCGCCAAGGCGGACGCCCTGCCGGCGAGCACGATGCAGCCGCCGCTGGAATGGCACTTCATCGGGCCGGTACAGGGCAACAAGACCCGCCTCATCGCCGAGCGCGCGCACTGGGTGCATGGCCTGGACCGGCTGAAGATTGCCGAGCGGCTGTCCCGGCAGCGAGCCGCGGAACACGGGCCGCTGCAGGTCTGCATTCAGGTCAACCTCAGTGGCGAACCAAGCAAGTCCGGCATCGCCGAGACCGCGGTACCGGCTCTGGCCGATGCCGTCGCCGTGTTGCCGGGCCTGGTGCTGCGGGGCTTGATGACGCTCCCGGCCCCCAGCCACACGCTGGCGCAGCAACGCCAACCCTTCGCCCGGCTACGCGACCTGCAAAACCGGCTTAACGACCAGGGGCACCAGTTCGATACCCTGTCGATGGGCATGTCCGATGATCTCGAGGCCGCCATCCTCGAGGGTGCCACCCTGGTCCGGGTCGGCACCGCACTGTTTGGCCCCCGCATCGATCCCCGTACACCGCAAGTGAGGCATTCATGAATCACCCCCCCCTCGAGGTCGGCTTCGTCGGCGCCGGAAACATGGGCCAGGCTCTGATCGCCGGCCTGATCCGCGGCGGCATGCCGGCCTCCGGGCTCGGCATCGCAGAACCCGATGACCGCCGCGCCGCCGCGCTTCGGCAGGCGTTTCCCGGTCTGGTCCGACGCCCGGCCGCAAGACTGGCCACCGAGGCGAAGACCCTGGTGTTTGCGGTAAAGCCGCAGGTGTTCGCCGAACTGGTCCCCACCCTGGCCGAAGGTGTCACCCGGAGCCAGCCGCTGATCGTGTCGGTCGCGGCCGGCATCAGCACCCAGCGCCTGGCCACCTGGTTGGGTCCGGCCACCCGGATCATCCGCGCGATGCCGAATACGCCCGCCCTGATCGGCGCCGGCATCGCCGGGCTGTATGCCAATGCCCAGGCCACCCCAACCGACCGGGACACCGCGCAGGCACTGCTCGGCGCGGTTGGCGACACGATCTGGGTTCCCGACGAGACCCAGATGCATGCCGTCACCGCCACCTCGGGCAGCGGCCCGGCGTATGTGTTCTTGCTGATCGAGGCGATGACGGCCGCGGCCACCGAACTGGGGCTCGACGCCCGGACCGCCGCGCGCCTGACCGTGGCCACCGTGTCCGGGGCGGCTCGTCTGGCGGCCGAGGGCACCGAGGATCCCTCCGAACTGCGCCGCCGGGTCACCTCTCCCGGCGGCACCACCGAGCGGGCGCTCGAGGTTCTGGCACACGGGGGCCTGGTGGAACAGATAAAGGCCGCGATGCAGGCGGCGGCCACCCGCAGCCGGGAACTGGGCGAATGACCGGATCCTTCGGGACCGCTTTCCGACGGGCCCACCCCCGTTTGGAAAACGAGAGTCGCGCGACCCAGAAGACCGGGTTTGGCGCCGATTCGGACGCCGCCATTTCCGATGCACCCTTACCGCACGGCCAATCCTGCACTATCCTGCGGCAAGAACCCGATTCCGTGCAGGCCGGCAGGCGCCGGCACCGTCTCTGACCCCCGCCAACGGAGCCCCTGATGCCAGGCCCTTTTGAACAGATCCTCGACTTTCTGATCAGCACCCTCTTCGGGATCTATATCATCCTGTTGCTGCTACGCCTGATCTTCGGGCTGGTGCGCGCCGACTTCTACAATCCGATCTCCCAGACCATCGTGCAACTCACCAACCCACCGTTGACCCTGATGCGGCGGGCGATTCCTTCTGTCGGCCGCATCGACCTGGCGGCGGTGGTCCTGATCGTGCTGCTGAAGTTCATCGAACTGTGGCTTCGGCTGACGCTGCTGGGGGTGGAGGTCGGACCGGGCCTGATCCTGATCGCGGCGATCCGCGAACTCCTGGTGACCGTGGTCTGGATCTTCATCATCAGCCTGATCGTCGAGGTCGTGATGAGCTGGGTGCAAGCCGGAGGCGGTCGGGGCGGCAACCCGGTGGCCCGGCTGGTCGCGGATGTGAACCGGCCGATCCTGGGCCCGTTGCGGCGCACACTGCCCAATACCGGCGCCATCGATTTTTCGCCGATGGTGGCGCTGATCGGGCTCTACATTCTCTTGATTCTCGTGCGTTCCCTCTAGGGATCGGGCTGCACGGCCTTGCTCAGCATCACAACGAGCCAATACACGCTAGAATATTGAGGTGTGGCCACCGGCGCAGCCGCCCGCCCGCCCATATCCGGAGCCACCGGCATTCAGCCCGAGGGTCCATCTTCATGTTCTTTAGGAGAAGTCATTGATGGTAGTTATGCGCAAGGGACTCATGCTGTTGCTCGTCGGTCTGTGGGGATTCGCCCTGGGTGCCGCGACCGCACAGGCCAATGAGGTGGAATTCGATCACCATGTGGTGCACTACACCGTAATCAACACCACCTTCCTGACACCAGATGTCGCTCGGGCGTACAACATCCGCCGCAGCGGCAACCGGGCGCTGATCAATGTCGTGGTCCTGGAGCGGGATACCGAGCCGATGCGCTCGGTGCCCGCAACCCTGAGCGGGAAGGCGGTGAATCTGAACCAGCAGGTGCGCCCGCTGCAGTTTCGCGCCGTCCGCGACGGCGATGCGATCTACCACCTGGCCGAACTCCCGGTCCGCCCCGGGGAACAGCTCGACTTCCAGCTTCGCATCCTGACCGAGGGCAGCGACGAGGCCCTGCCGGTCCGCTTTAGCCAGACCTTCTACCGGCGCTAGGACAGGAACAGGGTGCCGAGCCGCCAGAGCCCGTAGAGAATCAGCAGGGCCCCGGCGCCCTGCCGGACCCGCCGGTGGCGCACAAACCGCGCCAACTGGGCCGCGAACAGTCCCATCAGCATCAGATTCGGCAGGGTCCCCAGGGCGAAGGCCGCCATCAGCATGGCGCCATCGAGGGCGCTGCCGGTCGACAGCGTCCAGATCAGCACGCTGTACACCAGGCCGCAGGGCAACCAACCCCAGAGCCCACCGACGACAAAGGCCTGTCCGGTGTTGCGCACGGGCAGGAACCGCCGGCCCAACGGCTCGATCCGCCGCCATACCGGGCCGCCCAACCGCTCCAGATGCGCCAGAACCGGCCACCAACCCGCCAGATAGAGGCCCAGCAGCACCAGAAACAGCGCCGCCACCGCCTCGAGCAGGCGCTGCCCCAGGGGCAGGCCGCCGAGCAGCATCGCACCCAGTAACCCCGCCAGGGCACCCGCGATCACATAGCTGCTCATCCGGCCCAGGTTGTACGCCAGCAGCCGCGGCCAGCCGGGTTTGCCGGTACCGACCTCACCGATCGAGATCGCACCCACGATGCCACCACACATGCCCAGGCAATGAACACCGCCCAGGATACCGACCGCGAAGGCGGCCAACAGCAGACCGAAATCCATCAGAAGGGGGGAGCCCGGAAACCGGTGCCTGTGTGGAACCGGCGTCCGTCAGGCAACAGTGTGAGCGAGGAGGGGTACCCGCGCGCTGGGGACCGGCACCACCGGGAGGAGTGCCCATTAGAACGGGGCCAATCCGAACGGGGCCCGCAGGTTGGAACGCCCATCACGACCTGAGGTTCGATACTGCGGCGTTCGATCAACTCGGATGGCATCACGGGAGAGTACAGCACCCGGCGCCCTGTCGCAGCGATGCGTTGCGCCGCCCACTCCAGGCGCCCCGGCAGGCATCCCCGCACAGGCGATCCGTTCAAATACTCAGTTCAGGCGATACTGGGGCCGATACCGTCCGGAATCGAAGACCGGGAAGAACTGCTCGATGCCCGGGTGATCCACCGGTGACTCGTCGGTGTCCGGCTGCATGCTCTCCTCAGCGACATACACCCGGTCTTCCGAGCCGTCGACCAGGATGTAATACCAGGGCTGCTCCGGATTCGGCAGCTCGGAACGCGCCTTTTCCGGAATCTCGATGGGGGGCTGAAAATGCTCGTCCACATCGACGACCACACCGCGGGTATCGCCGTCGCGGAAGTGGATGATCTGTCCGATCGCAAACGCTGCATCGCGCATAGAAATCCTCGTGGTGGTTGCGTGCTGTTCATTCAAGTATTTGGGCAATCGCGACGACTTCCAGTTCAACCCCATCGTCATCGGCGTTTGATTGCCGTGGGCAAGGGTGTTCCATCACGACGGCGCGACGGGCTCCGACAGGAGTTCGGCGAGGTTCTCCAGCAACAGAAACTCGATGGACTCCATCGCCGGACCCCGGGTGTCGGGGTAGCGCATGCCGCGCAGATGCCGAATGCCGGCATCGCCGGCGGCGCTCAGTGCAGCGAGGTTGTCGGCGACCAACAGCGTCCGCGCGGGATGGTAGCGTTCGACCGTCTGCAGGCGATCCCAGAAACAGGCTTCCTCCTTGGCGCAATCGAGCGTGTGCGCGGACACCACCTGGTGCAGGTGATCGCCCAGGCCGGTGCGCGCATGCTTGAAGTCGAAGACCTCCGGGGGGGCATTGGTGCCCAGCACCAGGCGCTTGCCCTGCAGCCGCAGCGCATCGAGGACCGCGAGCGCATGCGGCTGATAGGCGATGTGCATGGCCAGTTGCTGCTTCAGCGCCAGCAGATCCAGGCCGGTGAACCGGACCCAATGGTCCAGGCAGTACCACTGCAACTGGCCGCGGATGCGATCCATCTCGGCGAACAATCGCGCCCGCGCCTGCTCCGGTTCGTGGGCATGCAATTGCACGTATTCGTCCGGAATCAGCTCGCGCCAGAACCGATTGTCGAAGTGCAGGTCGAGCAGGGTGCCGTCCATATCGAACAGCACCGTGTCGATCTCCGCCCACGGCGGGCGCGGAACGACCGGCCACGGACCCGGATTTTTTGACGTCGCTGCGATGTCCATGCGTAATACTCGAAAGAACGGAGGGGTTGTCATCATGCCTGCACGATTCCATAAGCGCGCCCTCGGCGCTGCGGCCCTCGGCCTGCTCGTCGCACTGGCGCTGCCGCTCACGGCCGAAGAGGCCGTTGATCCCCTCGACGACGATCGATTCTGGGAGATGCCCCAGGTCGAGAGCAATCGGGGCACCCTGGCCTTCCTGCACGAGGCACCGGACGAACCGATCCACCATCACGAAAACCAGATCACGCTGGACTCCGGCAGCCTGCGGGACGGCTGGGTCGAACTGCGGCAATGCCACCGCGACATCGATCCCGTCGGGCGCGTGCAAATCGTGTACCAGGATGCCGGAACCCGGGATCTGGCGATAGAATCACGGACGAATATCGAGGAAGCCTGGGTCGAGGGGGCGAGCGTGCAGATGCGCCAGGTCCGGGACGGCGCCGAAATCTGCGTGCGGGCTCGTTCGCAAATGCTCAAGTCCTCCGCAAACGGCCAGTATGTGCTGGAAAACGGCCCGTTCATGCGCCGCTTCCTCGATGGCTATTTCCCGATGCACGTGACCGTGGTCGTCAACTGGGGCGACCTGGACCTCACCCTGGCGCGCACCGAGCCGGCGGCGCAACCCGGCTTCGAAGTCACCGCATCGGCGTACGGCGTGATCGTCGAGGCCCTGTTCGAGGGCCGTCTGAACACCGCGCTGCACCTGGTCGACACGCCCGCGTCCGTCGCCCTCTCCTGGGAGCCCTGAATCCCGATGCCCCGGAATACCCCCCCAAGCAAGCCGACCGTTCACGAACGCCGCACCATCGCCCAAACCCGCCTGTTTCAGGTCGAGGAAATGCAACTGGAATTCAGCAATGGCGTCCAGGTCCGGTACGAACGGCTGGTGGGCAGCGGATCGGGCAGCGTGCTGATCGTCCCGATGCTCGATGCCGAGACGGTGCTGCTGATCCGCGAATACGCCGCCGGCACCGATCGCTACGAGCTGGGCCTGCCCAAGGGGCGGATCGAAGCGAACGAGGACATCCTGGTCGCGGCCGATCGGGAGATCATGGAAGAGGTCGGCTACGCGAGCCGCCGCCTGAGTCACCTGGGTTCGGTGTCGCTGGCTCCGGGATACCTGTCCCACCGCACCCATCTGGTGCTGGCCGAGGAGCTCTACGCGCGCAGAATGCCCGGCGACGAACCCGAGACCATCGAGGTCGTCCCCTGGGCCATCCGTGACCTGGCCGGCCTGCTCGCGCGCGAAGACTGCTCCGAGGCACGCTCGATTGCCGCCCTGTTCCTGGTGCGCGAGCGGCTGCTGGGCACGCCGTGATGCCCGCACCGGTGCGTCCGAGGCCGATCCCGCTGAACAGCCGCCACCTACGGATGCCTTAAAACGGTGCAACGCCCGTGCGCCCGCACCGGGATGGGGCCTCAAAAGAGTACCGGCACGCGCGCTGCCGGCTGCCCCCCCATCGTCTTGAGCGGGCAAATCACCAAAAAAACAGGGGCCTGGAAACCCTAGCGCCACCACTTCGAAGGCTTGGCACGATTGCTGCTTAATCCTGTGTTGTTTCCCAACCACAGCGACACGAAGGAGAAGCATGCATGATTCAGAACCACTGGCTTAAGCCGTTGCAGGCCTCGGGCCTCGCCCTGGCCCTGACCCTGCTCGGCGGCGCCGCGCAGGCCGCAGACCCGATCAAGATCGGCGTGCTCCATTCGCTGTCCGGCACCATGGCGATCTCCGAGACCACACTGAAGGATACGATCGAGATGCTGGTCGCGGAGCAGAACGCCCAGGGCGGGCTGCTCGGACGTCCGCTCGAGGCCGTGGTGGTCGATCCCGCCTCGGACTGGCCGTTGTTCGCCGAGCGCACCCGGCAGTTGCTGGAGCAGGACCAGGTGGACGTGATCTTCGGCGTCTGGACCTCGGTAGCGCGCAAGTCGGTGCTGCCGGTGGTCGAGGAACTGAACGGCATCCTGTTCTATCCGGTGCAGTACGAGGGCGAGGAATCCTCGCGCAACATCTTTTACACCGGCGCCGCGCCCAACCAGCAGGCCATTCCCGCGGTGGATTACCTGATGAACGAGTACGGCATCGAGCGCTGGGTTCTGGCTGGCACCGACTACGTGTACCCGCGCACGACCAACCGCATCCTCGAGGCCTACCTGAAGGCGAACGGCGTCGCCGACGCCGACATCATGATCAACTACACGCCGTTCGGGCATGCCGACTGGCAGAGCATCGTCGCCGACATCAAACGCTTCGGCGAACAGGGCAAACCGACCGCCGTCGTGTCGACCATCAACGGCGATGCCAACGTGCCCTTCTACCGTGAGCTGGGCAACCAGGGCGTGTCCGCCACAGATATCCCCGTCATCGCCTTCTCCGTCGGCGAAGAAGAACTCTCGGGCATGGATACCCGCCCGCTGGTCGGCCACCTGGCGGCCTGGAATTACTTCATGAGCGTGGACACGCCGGAGAATGCCGACTTCATCGAGAAGTGGCACGCCTTCATCGGCGACACGAACCGCGTGACCAACGACCCGATGGAGGCGCACTACATCGGCTTCAACATGTGGGCCCAGGCGGTCGAGAAGGCCGGCACCACCGACGTCGACACGGTGATCGACGCGCTGAAGGGCGTGACCGTGCCCAACCTGACCGGCGGGATGTCGGAAATGCTGGTGAACCACCACATCACCAAGCCCGTGCTGATCGGCGAGATCCAGGAGGACGGGCAGTTCCTGATCGTCAGCCAGACCGAGGATCTGATCCCCGGTGATGCCTGGTCGCCGCACCTGCCGGGCAGCCGCGACATCGTCGCCGACTGGACCGCACCCATCTCCTGCGGGAACTTCAACACCGTGACCGAGACCTGCTCCGGCCAGGACTACTAGCCGCCGGCCGCGGCGACGGGGTTCCCCGTCGCCGCCCCTATTCCATACCCTCCCGACGATCCCCGGAGGATCTCACCGGTGACCGCACTTCCACTCGCCCGTCCGGGCGGCTTAGGGTTGCTCGCCCTGCTTCTGCTGCTGGCCTTCACACCGCCTGCACAGGCCGATGCTCAGGCCGCGCAGACCCACAGCGCCGGGTCAGCCGAAGGCATCGTCTCGCCGCTGACCGACCTGATCGACGATACGGCCGACGCAGCGACCGCGCACGCGGGCAACCGTGCAATCGATGCGTCTGCACCGGCTCTGGTCGAAGGAAACGAACACACGGCTGCGGTCCCGACGGCCGAAGAACCCGGGGTCTCGGTGGCGGAGGTTTCCATCGACGAACGCATCCGGCAGCTTCCACACGGCTCGTTCAATGACCGCCGAGCCGTCGCCGAGGAGTTGGCAATGGCCGGCGATCCGCGCGTAGCCGGCATCCTCACCGCCCTCGCCGACGGCCGCCTGCTAGCCCTCGACGAACCCCGCGCGCGCATCCTGATCCGCGACGCCAGCGGTCGACTGGGCCGCGATGCGATCACCGGCGAGCCCGTATCCGCCGAGCTCATCGCCGCCGGCCGGCGCATCCCGGTGCACAATCCGCTGCGCAACACCCTGCGCAGCCTGGTCGCGGTGGCGACGATCTCCGATCCGGCACCCGAGCGGCGTGCGACCTCGCTGCGCCGCTTGCTGCGCGACGGCGTCAGCCCTGAAATGCTGGACTACCTGGACGCCCGCGTCGAGCAGGAGACGGTGCCGCTGGTTCTGGACCTGCTGCAGACCGTGCGCGCCATGGCGCACCTGGAGAGCGACTATGCGGATCAGCGCCTGCAGGCCATCGAGGTGCTGCGCGGCTCCCTGCTGGCCGAGGTGCGTGTGCGTCTGGACGCCGCCGCCGAGCGCGACGAGGACGCCGCGGTCCGGGATTCCGCCGCCGAGGCCATCGATTCGATCGAAACCCGCATCGCCGTCTACCGCTTCACCGAGAACCTGTTCTTCGGCCTGAGCGCGGGTTCGGTGCTGCTGCTGGCCGCAATCGGCCTCGCGATCACCTTCGGCGTGATGGGCGTGATCAACATGGCGCATGGCGAACTGATCATGATCGGGGCCTACACCACCTGGTTCCTGCAGACGCTGATGCCGGAGGCCTTGAGCGCCAGCATCCTGCTCGCGATACCCGCGGCCTTCGTGGTCGCGGGGCTGGTGGGAATCGCGATGGAGCGGGGCGTGATCCAGTTCCTCTACGGCCGCCCGCTGGAGACCCTGCTCGCGACCTTCGGCATCAGCCTGATCCTGCAGCAGGCCGTGCGCACGCTGTTCTCCCCGCTGAACCGGCCGGTGGCCTCGCCGGACTGGCTGAGCGGCTCGCTGTACATCAATCCGGTCCTGTCGCTGACCTGGAGCCGGCTCTACATCGTGATCTTCGCGATCCTGGTCTTCGTCGCGCTGCTGCTGGTGATGAAGAAGACCAGCCTCGGCCTGAAGGTGCGCGCGGTCGCGCAGAACCGGCCGATGGCCCGGGCGCTGGGGGTCCGCACCAGCTGGGTCGATGCCCTGACCTTCGGTCTCGGCGCCGGGATCGCCGGTGTCGCCGGAGTGGCCCTGTCGCAGCTGACCAACGTCGGCCCGAACATGGGGCAGGCCTACGTGATCGACTCGTTCATGGTCGTGGTCTTCGGCGGCGTCGGCAACCTGTGGGGCACGTTGGTCGGCGCAATGGGCCTGGGCATGATGACCAAGTTCCTGGAGCCGCATACCGGTGCGGTGCTGGCCAAGATCCTGGTCCTGATCTTCATCATCCTGTTTATTCAGCGGCGCCCGCGCGGACTCTTCCCCAAGAAGGGCCGGGCGGCGGAGGCCTGATCGATGCTGACCCAACGTTTGTTCCTGAGCGACTGGGGCGGCCTGACCGTACTGGTGCTGCTGTTGGCCCTGATGGTGGCCGTGCCCATCGCCAATCTGGTGGTCCCCCCGGACTCCCCGTGGCATCTGTCGACCTACTGGGTCGCTCTGCTCGGCAAGTTCCTGACCTTCGCGCTGCTCGCGCTCTCGATCGACCTGATCTGGGGCTACGCCGGCATCCTGTCGCTGGGCCACGGGGCCTTCTTCGGCCTCGGCGGTTACGCGATGGGCATGCACCTGACCCGACAGATCGGCGATCGCGGCGTCTACGGCAATCCCGAATTGCCGGATTTCATGGTGTTCTTGAGCTACGAATCGCTGCCCTGGTACTGGTGGGGCTTCGACATGTTCTGGTTCGCGATGCTGATGGTCGTTCTGGTGCCGGGTCTGCTGGCGCTGGTCTTCGGCTGGCTCGCCTTCCGCTCCCGGGTAACCGGGGTCTACTTCGCGATCATCACCCAGGCGCTGGTGTTCGCGTTGATGCTGGCCTTCTTCCGCAACGAGATGGGCTTTGGCGGCAACAACGGGCTGACCGACTTCAAGGAGATCCTCGGCTTTTCGGTGCAAGCGCGCGAGACCCGGGTGGGGCTGTTCGTG
>PWGH01000104.1 GCA_003555285.1 Thioalkalivibrio sp. | reverse complement strand
GTCCCGGTATTTCTTGGTGTCGCGGAATTTCAGCACATCGGAGGCTTCGACATCGGCCCCGATTTCCTCACGCGGATGTTCGTCGAGGAAGATGTCCAGGCGTCGCCGGGCGCCGATGCGCCGGTGGTGGCTGCACTTGGGGCAGACATCGAGGTTACGTTCCAGCTCCGGCCGATACAGCGTGGCGTCGCAGCCCTCGCAGCGTACCCACAGGCCTTCCGGCACCGTGCGCTTGCTGGCGCTGTCGGTGCGGATCCGCGAAGGCATCAGCTTTTCGAACCAACTCATCTGTTCTTCCTGTCGGCGAAGGACGGTCTCGTGACTCGACGCGTGTCACATCGAAGGCTTCAAATCGCGGCGGGCGCCTCGGTCGAACGAGCGGCATCCATCGCGGTGCGCATGTCCCGGACCACCGCCGCCGCGGCGCTGCGAAAGGCTTCGGGTTCGCCCGGGAATTGTTCGGCCAAACGCACGATGGCGCTGCCCACCACCACCGCGTCGGCGACCCGCGCGACCGCCGCCGCGGTCGGGGCGTCGCGGATGCCGAAACCGACCCCGAGCGGCAAATCGGTGCAGGCCCGAATCCCAGACAGCTTGGCACCGATCTCGGCGGGATCCAGGCTCTGCGAGCCGGTCACCCCCTTCAGCGAGACATAATAGATGAAACCGCTCGCCACGGCCGCCACACGCTGCAACCGGGCACTGGAGGTGGTCGGGGCGATCAGGAAGATGCTGTCCATCCCCGCCCGTTGCATCAGCCCGCTGAGTTCATGGCCCTCTTCCGGCGGCAGATCGACGATCAGGGCGCCGTCGACGCCGGCCTTGGCCGCGGCATCGACAAAGGCCTCGGCACCCATGCGTTCGACCGGGTTCAGGTAGCCCATCAGCACCACCGGGGTGTGCGGGTCCTGCAGCCGAAACTCCTGCACCATCGCGAGCACAGCGCGCAGGCTGGTGCCATGAGCCAGGGCGCGCTCGCAGGCCAGCTGGATCACCGGACCGTCGGCCATCGGGTCCGAGAAGGGGACGCCGATCTCCAGCAGATCGGCGCCGGCCGCGACCAGGTCGTGCAACAGGGGTACGGTCACTGCCGGCGCGGGATCGCCGGCAGTGATGTACGGGATCAGCGCCGCGCGACCGGCGGCACGGGTTTCGGCAAAGCGCTTGGCAATTCGACTCACAGCTCGATTCCTTCGAGGCGGGCGATGGTGTTCAGGTCCTTGTCGCCGCGTCCGGACAGATTGATGATCAGGCTCTGATCCGGGCGCATGCCCGGCGCGATCTCCAGCACATGCGCGACCGCGTGGCTGGTTTCCAGCGCCGGGATGATGCCCTCGGTGCGGGTCAGGCGATGAAACGCGCGCAGCGCCGCGTCATCGGTCACCGATACGTACTGGGCACGGCCGATGTCCTTCAACCACGCGTGTTCGGGCCCGACCCCGGGATAATCCAGGCCCGCAGAGATCGAGTGCGTCTCCAGGATCTGGCCGTTCTCGTCCTCCATCAGGTAGGTGCGGTTGCCGTGCAACACGCCGGGGCGCCCGGCACACAGCGGCGCCGAGTGCCGACCGGTGGCGACGCCGTCGCCTCCGGCCTCCACTCCGATCATCGCCACCGATTCGTCGGCCAGGAAGGGATGGAACAGGCCGATCGCATTGGAGCCACCCCCAACGCACGCGACCAGCGCATCCGGCAGCCGCCCGGTCATCTCCAGGTGCTGGATCCGGGCCTCGCGCCCGATCACCGCCTGGAAGTCGCGCACCATCGCCGGGTAGGGGTGCGGTCCGGCGACGGTCCCGATGATGTAGAAGGTGTCGTCGACATGGGTGACCCAGTCGCGCATCGCCTCGTTCAGCGCGTCTTTCAGGGTGCGCGAACCGGACTTGACCGCGACCACCTCGGCGCCGAGCAGGCGCATGCGATACACATTCTGGGACTGCCGCTGGATGTCCTCGGCGCCCATGAAGACCACGCATTCGAGCCCCAGACGGGCGGCCACGGTGGCCGTCGCCACCCCGTGCTGCCCGGCGCCGGTCTCGGCGATGATCCGGGTCTTGCCCAGCTTCTTGGCCAGCAGCGCCTGACCGATGGTGTTGTTCACCTTGTGCGCGCCGGTGTGGTTCAGGTCCTCGCGCTTCAGGTAGATCTGGGCGCCGCCCAACTCCCGCGATAACCGCTCGGCGTGGTAGAGCGGGCTCGGCCGCCCGACGAAATGCGCGAGATCGGCATCGAGTTCGGCCAGGAACTCCGGATCCCGCATGTAGCGTTCGTACACCGCCTGCAGATCGTCCAGCGCCCCCATCAGGGTCTCGGCGACGAAACGCCCGCCGTAGGGTCCGAAATGCCCCCGTGGATCCGGAAAGGCCGGCCAGTCGATTGGCTGCTTCAGTTCAGTCACGTTCCACCTGTCTCACTGCGTGTACGAAGTCCCGAATGAGTTCGGGGTTCTTTTGTCCGGGTGCCGCCTCCACCCCGGAGCTCACATCGACCCCGTAGGGCCGGAGTTCGGCGAGCGCGGCCCCGACGTTGCCCGCATCCAAGCCGCCGGCCAACAACCACGGCCGCGGCAATGGACCCGCAATCGAGGCCCAGTCGAAGCGTTCTCCGGACCCGCCCATCTTGCCGCCACCGTGGCTGTCCAGCAGAAAACCCTGGGCATCCGGATGGGCATCCATCGCCTGTCGCGGGTCGCCCCGCTCACCCATCGCAATGGCCTTCAGATACGGCACCCCGAAGCCGGTGCAAAACGCCGCCGGTTCGCTGCCATGAAATTGCAGCAGATCCAGCCGCACCCGGCCCAGCACCGCCTCGACTGCCTCCGATGACGGATCGACGAACAGCCCCACCGTGGTCACAAAGGGTGGCAGCACCGCCAGAATCTCCGCCGCCCGGTGCCCATCCACCGCACGCCGGCTGGCGGCATGAAACACCAGTCCGATCGCGTCGGCACCGGCCTGCGCCGCCTGCACCGCCAAACCCGGTTCGGTGATTCCACAGATCTTGATTCGGTAGCGCATAGGAATCGGAGAGTACCAGAAAGCACGAACCCATCGGCACCCCAGGCACGGGAACGGGTGGGTCCGCTGCGCTTGGCCCATCCTGCGCTTGGCCTGCGCTCGGTGCGGGTGGAATCAAACGTCGGGGAAGAGGGGCCACACGAGCGGCTGATCGGGGGGTGGGAGGGCGAAGATCGGGTCGTAGTCCACGCCGACCAGGTACAGGCCGCCGGCCGGGGCAGTGATGCCCGAGGCGCGGCGGTCGCGGGCCTTCAACAGGGTCTCGATCCAGTGCACCGGTTGCTTGCCCTGACCGATGGCGATCAGCGCCCCGGCGATATTGCGCACCATGTGATGCAGAAAGGCATTGGCGTGGACGTCGAGCAGGATATAGCGGCCCTGGCGGTGCACCCGGATGGCATGGATCGTTTTCACCGCCGATCGGGCTTGGCAGGCGGCGGCGCGCAGGCTGGTGAAATCGTGCTCACCGCACAGCCCCTGTGCGGCCTCGTGCATGCGATCGGCGTCCAACGGATACCGCCACCAGGCCACCTTGCCCGCCTGGATCGCCGGGCGCAGCGCCTGATTGGCGATCACATAACGATAGCGGCGCGCGTGAGCGGCAAACCGCGCGTGGAAGGCCCTCGGCATCGGCCGTGCCCAGAGCAGGGTCACCGTCTCCGGCAACCGCGCATTGGCGCCCAGCAACCAGTTACGCTCCTGGCGGCGTGCGGTACTGTCGAAGTGGATCACTTGCCCCGTGGCATGCACGCCAGCGTCGGTCCGCCCGGCACAGTGCAGCTCGACCGGGTGTCCGGCGACATAGCCCAGCGCCTGCTCGACGGCCGCCTGCACACTCGGGCCATCCTTCTGCCGCTGCCAGCCGACGAAGGCATTGCCATCGTATTCGACTCCCAGCGCCCAACGCTGCGAGCCCTCGATGATCTCCGGCATCAGCCGCCACCCATCGGAGCGGCGATCAGCAGACCACCGGCCAGCAGCACCGAAACCCACAACAACGCGACCTGCCAGGCCAGATCTGGATCCGATGTCCGGGGGCCACCACTGACCGGCGGCGCCGTCGCCGGGCTCGACCGCCCGGACCCCGGCGGTTCAACGCCCGACAAGGCCTGATCCAAGCCGGCAATCAGAAATTCCCGCCCGGCCTGCAGGTGGCCCCAACGCTGACCCCGGAAGCGGTCCCGAACCGCCCGGTACTCCAATTGCCGTGCCTCGAAGACATCGAGCACCAGAAACAGCCGGTGCGCGAAGACGTCGCCACGCAGACCCAGGGGTCGTAGCCAATCCAGCCATCGGGTGAGGCCGCGGATCTGCGCAGCCCGATCGAAGACGGTCGTCAGCCAGGTGACCCACGCCACCACCAGAATCAATGCGGCGATGCGCACGGCGGCCTCGCCCAGCCCGACCGCCGAGGGCACCACCCGTTCCCAGCCGGTGCCCCCAGCCTCGGGGTGCAGCCATCCGAAAAAGAAGACCAAGGAGAGATAGAACCACTTCAGGCGCCAAGCCAGCGCCAGCCCGCGCCGCCAAGGGTAGCGGCCCCGGACCAGCAACAGCAACAGGACGCCGTATCCGGGCAGGAGCGCGACCGCCTGCGGCGCCATCAGCGTCGTCGACAGCAGAATGATCGCGGCGATGGCGAGACTCGCCAACCGATCGGGCCGCACGCGGCTCGAACCGACCCGAAGCGGTGGCGAAGCGCTCAGCCTTCGGTGCCCTCGATCTGACGTCGAATCTGCTCCACCCGATCCTTCTGCGCGTCGGTGGCCGTGGGCAGGATCTCAGCCAGCAAGGCCAGTGCGCCGTCCTGATCGCCCATTTCGGCAAAGGCCTCGGCCAGGCTGAGCTTCATTCCGTTCTCGGAGTGATCCGAGTCACCAGTGTCACCCTCGGCACCCGCGAAATAGGGATCGGGCGCCGCCGGGCTGGGGTCGGGATCGGATAGCGTCAGCTCGTCGAAGGCCCCCGATGCGTCGGACGGCTCCGGCGCATCCTCCGGGGATGCCGCGGCGGCCGGCTCCTCACGCGCACCCGGTTCGTCGAGATCGAAATGCAGCAGGTCGGGGCCGTCGTTCGCCCGCGGCGCCTTGGCTTCGGAAGCGTCGGTGGCCGTAGCCGGGATGTCGAAGACCTCGAAATCCAACGCATTGCCATCGGAACCCGGCCCATCGGCCGAGGGCGTGTCGGCCTTCCCGGACGCGGGATCCGCAGACGTGGGATTCGAGTTGACCTCGGTCGCGCCCGTCCGGGAACCCGAAGCGCCAGAAGCGGCGCCGACGGCGGCCGGCGTGGATCCCGATGGCGCGGGGCGCTCCGGAGCCGTTGCCACGTCCGGAGCCTGCGTCTTCGCGGGCGGGGTCAGCGCGGCGGGCTCAGCAGGGGCCGCGAACGGTGTCTCGAGGGCGATCACCCGCTCGAGCATCGGATCGTTCGGCTCCATGTCCGCGCGCAGCACGGCAGCAGTGGCCTGCACCGCCGGCCCGTCCGCATTGGCGGCATAGGCCTCGAGCAGACGCAAGCGAACTTCCTTGGCATCGTGCCCGGCCTCAATCGCCTTGATGAGTGCCGCGATCGCCTGATCGTTCATCCCATAGGCCAGGTAGAGATCCACATCGGCAAGCAGGTCGTTATCCGGATGCTCCACCAATTCAGTCGCCATCGCGGGTGCCGGCGGG
>PWGH01000010.1 GCA_003555285.1 Thioalkalivibrio sp. | reverse complement strand
GATCCCAATGGAGGGCGCAGCCCTGTCGGGGGGACGCCGTAAATACATCCCTGTAGGCTTGACGACAGCCTCCCTGCTGTCGACACCCCCCGCCAGGGCTGCGCCCTCCACTGGGATCATCTTTTTTATTATGAAAAAGGAAAAAGGGCCCGGGCTTTGGGGCTGGGATCTGGTCTTGCGGACCTTTCCGGCTGACCGGCCTGGATTTGGCCGGAGAACACCGAACCCGAAGGCCCGGCACGCTGCGGATCGGTACTCCGACCCAGGCGCCGGGTGCGTGCCTCGATCCCCACGAAACCACCGAGCGCCGGCAGCACGCCCTTGGGGTTTACACCCAACGCTGAAGAGTCGTGTGGGGTGCGCCCGGTCCGGACCGTAGATGGTCATGGATGGCCATCTTCGAGCGCTCATGGACGACTTGAGCGTGTCCGGACCGGGCACACCCCGCACGGCTCGGGCACGGCACCAAGCGTGGATTGGCGCTTCGGGGGGAGGGTTTGAGCGTGTCCGGACCGGGCGTACCCGGGAGTGGGATTGGTGGCTTCGGACCGGTCTGGGCTCCCGCTCTGTCGGGTGGGCTGGTAGGCTGCTGCGGTATGAGCGCGATGCTGCCGAAATCTCTGGACGATCTGCCGCCCGCGGCGCGTGCCCGGGCGCGCGCGTTGCTGTCCGACTTCCTGGCACAGGCGTCCCCGCCGGCCGCAGCCCTCGACGGCGCGGGCTTTGTCTTTCTGTGCAGCGACTACGTCGCGCAGATGGCGCAGCGGCATCCCGAATACGTGCTGGACGGGCTAAACGCCGACGGCGTGATGGTGGGGCGTTCGGATGCCGCCATGGCCCAGTGGCTGAGCGACTGCCTGCGGCCGGTGGCCGACGAGGCCCAACTGAAGGCCAGCCTGCGCGAGATGCGGCACCGGGAACTGATCCGTATCGCCTGGCGCGACCTGCTCGGTCAGGCGGACCTCGACGAGGTCATGCATGACCTGAGCCGATTGGCCGACACGTTGGTCAGCGGCGCACTGACCTGGCTGGAAGCGAGCTTTCAGCGGCGGTATGGCGTGCCCCGCGATCCCGGCGGCGAGGCGCAGTCCCTGCTGGTGCTCGGCATGGGCAAGCTCGGTGGCGGCGAGCTGAATTTCTCCTCGGACATCGACCTGATCTTCGCTTATTGGCATCCGGGCGAGACCGACGGCGAGCGGCGCATCGACAACCAGGAATTCTTCCAGCGCCTGGGCCGGGCGCTGATCGCGGCGCTGGTCGACGTGACGGCCGAGGGTTTTTGCTACCGCGTCGACATGCGTCTGCGGCCCTTCGGCGGCTCCGGTCCCCTGGTCAGTCATTTCGATGCGATGGAGGACTACTACCAGGCGCATGGCCGCGAGTGGGAGCGGTATGCCCTGATCAAGGCGCGCGCGATCGCCGGCGATCCGCTTGCGGCGGAGCGGCTGATGCACAAGCTCCAGCCCTTCATCTACCGGCGCTATCTCGATTACGGGGCCTTCGCCAACTTGCGCGATCTCAAACGCAAGATCAACGAGGAATCGCTGCGTCGGGAACGTTTGGAGGACGTGAAACACGGCGAGGGCGGCATCCGCGAGGTCGAGTTTATCGGCCAGGTCTTTCAGCTGATCCGCGGCGGTCGTGATCGCGATCTCCAGCGCCGCGACCTGCTCGGTGTGCTGGTGCTGCTCGAGCAGCGCCAGCTGCTGCCCGCGCATGCGGTGGAACCCCTGATCGACGCCTACCGCTTCCTGCGCCGGGTCGAGAACCGGCTGCAAATGCAGAGCGACCAGCAGACCCATCGCCTGCCGCAACAGCCCTTCGATCGGATGCGCCTGGCCCTGGCGATGGGCTATCCGGATGAGGTCAGCTTCCAGGTGGCTCTGGTGCAGGAGCAGCGGCGGGTGCATGCCCAGTTCGAGCAGGTCTTCTCGGCCCCGCAGCGCGAGGACACCGAGGTGCTGGATGCGGCGCCCGGCAGCAGCCGGCATCACACCCTCAGTCGCCTCTGGTCCCAGGAATTGACGCAGGACGAGGCCCTGCCGGTCCTGGAGGCGATGGGTTTCGCCGATCCGGCGGCCGCCTTCGACGCGATTCACGGCCTGCGCGAGGGCCCGATCGCCCGCAGTCTGACCGAGACCGGGCGTCAGCGCCTGGACCGACTGATGCCGCTCCTGCTCGGCGCGATCGCCGAGCTCGAGGACCCGGAGCCGGTATTGCCGCGCGCGCTGCAGCTGGTCAAGACCATCGCCCGGCGCTCGGTGTACCTGTCGTTGCTGGTCGAAAACCCGATGGCCCTGTCGCAGCTGGTCAAGCTCTGCGAGGCCAGTTCCTGGATCAGCGATCAACTGACCCGCTACCCCTTGTTGCTGGACGAGTTGCTGGATCCCCGAGTGTTGTACGCCCCCCCGGACCGCCAGGGGTTGCAGCAGGAGCTGGAGCAGGATCTGGCGCAATTTCCGCTGCAGGACGAGGAACAGGTGCTGGATCGGCTGCGCCAGTACAAACAGGTGCAGACCCTGCGGGTGGCCGCCGCCGACATCATGGGCTACCTGCCCGTGATGCGGGTCTCCGATCATCTGACCTGGCTGGCCGAGGTGCTGTTGCAGAAGGTTCTGGGCCTGGCCTGGAGCCTGATGGTACAGCGGCATGGGGAGCCCGGCTGCGGTGCCGACGCCACGCGCCGCCCGGCCCGCTTCGCGATCGTCGGTTACGGCAAGCTCGGCGGCCTGGAACTGGGCTACGGCTCCGATCTGGATATCGTGTTTCTGCACGACAGCGCGGGTGAATCGGCGCAGACGGCCGGTCCGCGGGTGATCGACAACACCGAGTTCTTCGCCCGGGTGGCCCAGCGTGTGGTTCATCTGTTGGGGGCCTTCACCCCGGCCGGGCGCCTGTACGAAGTCGACGTGCGCCTGCGCCCCAGTGGCGCCTCGGGTCTGCTGGTCAGTGGCCTGGATGCCTTCGCCCGGTATCAGGAGAATGCTGCCTGGACCTGGGAGCACCAGGCCCTGGTGCGCGCGCGTTTCGTGGCCGGAGACGCCGAACTCGGCGCGCGCTTCGCCCGGGTGCGCGAGCGCATCCTCGCGCGCCCGCGTGATACCGACGCCCTGCGCGCCCAGGTGGTGGAAATGCGCGCGAAGATGCTGGGCGAGCACGCCTCACGCGATCCGGACACCTTCGACCTGAAGCGCGATCGTGGTGGTATCACTGACATCGAGTTCATGGTTCAATACTGGGTTTTAGCCACCGCGCATGTGCATCCGCAGGTCTGTGCCTGGCCCGACAAGGTGCGAACGCTGGAGGTGCTGGGGCAGGTGGGCGTGATCGCCCCCGAGCTGGGGGCCGCTCTGGCCGATGCCTACCGCGACATGCGCAATCGGATCCACCGTCTGACCTTGCGTGGTTCGGGGTCGAGGATGCGCCATCCGCCGGCCGAACTGCAGGCCTTGCGCAAGCAGGTGATGGTGGTATGGGATGAATGGTTTGGAGACCTGCCGGGAGCGGTAGCGACCCCTGAGGTTTGACTGAGGCCTGAGCTTTTGACTGAGGAGAAAGTAACGATGTCGATGGCGGATCGCGATGGAGTGATCTGGTTGGATGGCAGGATGGTGCCCTGGCGCGATGCCCGCATTCATGTTCTCACTCATACGCTGCACTACGGCATGGGGGTGTTCGAGGGCGTACGCGCCTACCAGACCGAGCAGGGCACGGCGATCTTCCGCCTGCAGGAACACACCAAGCGGTTGTTCAATTCGGCGCGCATCGTCGGGATGAAGATGCCTTACAGCGCCGAAGCATTGACCGCGGCCCAGATCGCCGCAGTGCGCGAGAACGGCCTACAGACCGCTTATATCCGCCCGATGTGTTTCTTCGGTTCCGAGGGCATGGGATTGCGCGCGGACAATCTCCAGGTGCACGCGATGGTCGCCGCCTGGACTTGGGGCAGTTATCTGGGCGAAGAGAACATGACCCGCGGCATTCGTGTGCATACCTCCTCGTACAGCCGGCATCATGTGAACGTGACGCTGTGCAAGGCCAAGGCCAACGGCAATTACATGAACTCGATGCTGGCGTTGCAGGAGGCCGTGTCCAACGGCTACGACGAGGCGATGCTGCTCGATACCGAAGGCTATGTGGCCGAAGGCAGCGGCGAGAACATCTTCCTGGTCACCGACGGCGTGCTCTACACGCCGGACCTGACTTCGGCGCTGGACGGCATCACCCGACGCACCATCTTCACGCTGGCCGAGGAAGAAGGGTTGAAGGTGGTCGAGAAGCGCATCACCCGCGACGAGGTCTATATCGCCGACGAGGCCTTCTTCACCGGTACCGCCGCCGAGGTCACGCCGATCCGCGAGGTGGACAACCGCCCGATCGGCGAAGGCACGCGCGGCCCCATCACCCAGCGCCTGCAGGCGCTGTATTTCGATGTGGTGAAGGGCCGGCACCCGAAACATCAGGAGTGGTTGACCTACGTCTGAGTTCCCTTGCCGCGACCGACCAGGAGTATTGCAATGCCCAATCCGCACACGGCCGAGCAGCAGGATCGCTTCAAGCCGGCCAATGCCGAGACCGCGGTCGAGGTGCGCCGCAGCGAACTGCCGCTGAATTGCCCGACCCCGCAAACCGCCCTCTGGGCCTCGCACCCGCGGGTGTACCTGCCGATCGACGAGGCCCCCGAAGGGCGCGTCCAATGCCCGTATTGCGGCACCGTGTACCTATTGGTCGACTGACGGTGTCGGGATGCCACGGCGGAGGACGGCACCCCTTGTCGCCCGAGCCCCCATCGCCCGACCGGGTGCCGCACGCGGCCGACGGGCCGCCATGAGCCCGCTCTCATGAATTCGCTCTCATGAATTCGGGGGCGGCACTGCCCAACGGTGCGGCCTCGGAACTGCTGTATTACTGCCGGGCCGGGTTCGAACCGGAATTGGCGGCGGAGTTGATGACCCGCGCGAGCCGGTCCGGGCATGGGGCCTACCCACGCTTTGACGCGCAGGGGGGGTTCTTGCGTCTGATCCCGGTCGACGGAGCCGTCGAGCCGCTGGCCGCGGCATTACCCCTGCAGGACCTGATCTTCGCGCGGCAGGCCCTGCGGGCATTGCCGCCGCTTTCCGGGCTGCCGCGCGACGATCGCCTGACTCCGATCGTCGAGTCCCTGCTCGCCAGCGGTTGGACCGTGGACGCCATCTGGCACGAGACCCCCGACACCAATGCCGGCAAGGCCTTGAACCGTCTGACCCGGGTTCTCGAGCGGCCGCTGGCCTCGGTGCTGCGCAAACGCGGCGTGCTGAAATCCCATGCGCAGGGTCGGCGCCTGCACTGTTTCTGGTCGCGCGGCGATTGCGTGCAGTTGGGCCTGAGTCTGCCGGGACAGCGCAGCGAATGGCCGGGCGGCGTCCTGCGCCTGCGCGCGCCCCGCGACGCGCCCAGCCGTTCGACCCTGAAGCTGGAGGAGGCCTGGCACCAGTTCATTCCGCGGGAGGAGTGGGACACCCGGCTGGCCGAGGGCATGACTGCGGCGGATCTGGGTGCCGCCCCCGGGGGCTGGACGTATCAGCTCGTGCGGCGCGGCATGCACGTGCATGCGGTGGACAACGGCCCGATGGATCCGCAGCTGATGGCCACCACCCAGGTCGAGCACCATCGTGCCGATGCCTATGCCTGGCGGCCTCCGCGGCAGGTGGACTGGCTGG
>PWGH01000301.1 GCA_003555285.1 Thioalkalivibrio sp. | reverse complement strand
GAGAGGACCGGGATGGACGTACCTCTGGTGTTCCGGTTGTCACGCCAGTGGCATTGCCGGGTAGCTATGTACGGAAGGGATAACCGCTGAAAGCATCTAAGCGGGAAACCCACCTGAAGATAAGATCTCCCAGGACACTTGATGTCCCTGAAGGGCCGTTGAAGACCACAACGTTGATAGGCTGGGTGTGGAAGCGTGGCAACGCGTGAAGCTAACCAGTACTAATTGCCCGTGTGGCTTGACCATATAACCCCAAGTGGTTGGTTGGGTCTCGAAATCTGACACACTGCCTAGAATGCATTCCAGAATTGGAGCTCACGCATAGCGGGAGTTCCAGCCAGTTTGTCTGGCGGCCATAGCGAACAGGAACCACCCGATCCCATCTCGAACTCGGAAGTGAAACTGTTCAGCGCCGATGGTAGTTTGGGGTCTCCCCATGTGAGAGTAGGTCACTGCCAGGCATGTATTGAAAAGCCCGAGCGTCGAAAGACGTTCGGGCTTTTTTTGGTCTCGAAAAAAGACGGCGCTCAGACAAACCGGCCGGCAAACGGCGGCTGCCGCCGCGGGCACGCGCTTGGGCGGACAAGGCCTCTGGGCGACCACCGGCCCCCCAGGAGGCTCAACCCACCTGCCGCCAGCCAAAACCCTCAGCCTGCGTCGCCAACTGCGTGTCCGCCACGGAACAACCCAGCCCGTTGGCGAGGGCTGCGCGCGCGAGTTCAGGGCGATTGTTGCGTTCGGACAGGTGCATGCCGATGACGTGTTGCAGGCGGCCATGGTCGATCCGCGTCAGCAGGTCCTGTGCCGCGTAGTTGGCCAGGTGTCCGTAAGGCCCGGCGACGCGGCGCTTCAGGGCTGGGGGATAACGGCCGGCGGCCAACATCGCCGGATCATGGTTGCACTCGAGCAGCAGGGCGTCACTGCCGTCGACGCAGGCGATCATGTGTGGACTGACGTGGCCAGCGTCGGTGAGCAGGGCGAGCCGGAATGCCCCGTCGGAGAAGATGAATTGGGCCGGTTCGCGCGCGTCGTGCGGCACGGTGAAGGGGTGCAGGACCAAATCGCCGATGGCCACGGTGGCGCCATCGTGAATGGCCTGCCACTGCGGGTATGCCCGATCCCGTGCGGCCAGATAGGTGCCGCGAGTCATGTAGGCCGGCAGCTGAAAGCGCCGGGCCAGCGGGGCCGAGGCGCCGATGTGGTCCGCGTGTTCGTGGGTGACGACGATCCCGGCGAGATTCGCGGGTTCCAGGCCCAGGCGACCGAGACGCCGGCAGGTCTCCTGCATTGAGAACCCGCAGTCCACCAGGATGCTGGTTTTTCCGGCCTGTACCACCAGCGCGTTTCCGGCACTGCCGCTACCGAGGGAGGCGAAGCGGATCATTTGGGCGGTGTGGACCGGGTCGGTGGGTCCCCGGAGGGCGATGGCGTCGTGTCGATGGGCATTCCCGATCGATTTGCCGTCCTCCAGGGTGCCGGCCGACCTCAGCGCAGCTGCGGTTGGATCAGTTCGAGAACAAAACGGGCATCGCGGTCACGCAGGGGCTCGCCGCTGATCGACAGGGCCTCGATCTGCAGGTCGCGTCCGTTTTCGATCATCCGGATCTGGTAACGCTGATCCTCCCGAGCACTGGCCCCGCGGCCGGCCCCGAACATGCGGCGCAGCCAACCGGGACGCTCGGTGTCGTGGGCGCTGGCCGGGCGGTAGGTGACGTCCAGGAGGCCGGTGCCCCGATCGGCCGTGTCCACATGCAGCCCACTCCGGTCCAGAGCGACTTGCAGACGTCTCCACAGCGCATCGGGTTCGCCCCAGACGACGAGGACGGGGCGACCCTCGCGTTCGGTCAGGTCGACCCGGCCCGTGCGCTCAAAATCGGCCTCCGGGGCCCGTGCCGCCGTCTCGGTGACCTCTCCGGTGGTCAAGAACACCAGTAAGCGGTTCAGCATCTCGGCCTCGAGCTCGGGATCGGCATCGCGCATCACCCAACGGGCGCCTTCGCCATCCCGACCGCCTTCCTCGACGGCACCGCGGTGGGTAATGAAGATGTCCACGGCGTCATCCATGCGCTCGACCCGCAGCCGGTACCGATCGCGGGTTCCGGCATCGTAGATCGAACCGAGGCTACGCGACAGCAAACCCCGAATCGTGCCCAGCGGGATGCCGGCGCGATCTTCGGCCCAGGCGGTTTCCATGATGCCGACCGCGGGTTCGTCGCGATCCAGGCTGAGGTTCTGCTGACCCCAGAACTCGCGCAGCCGTGGCCACAAGGCCTCGGGGCTGGCCGCGACGCTGAGCCAGCGGGTCTGGCCATCGCGGCGCAGTTGCACCTCGGGGCTTTCCGGAAGGATGGCGCGAGGTCCGGCCGCTGCGCGTGGCACTTCACGATCGAGGGCGCGTGCGCTGATACGATCGCCAGCGTCCGGGATCTGGAACGCGGGATCCATGCCCGGAGCGGCCAGCTCCGGCGGCATGTCCAGCGTTTGCGCCTGGCGGCTGGCTTCGTAGCGAGGGCCATCATTGCCGCCCCCGAAGGTCGAGCAGCCGCTGATGCTGGCCACCGCCACGGCGGCAGCCAGCAGGGTCGGGGTGAGCAGGTGGGTAGAGCGCAAGGATCTGGCAGTCATGTTCAAGGGTCCACTGCGATGCCGGCTCGGCGCATGGCGTCGAGCACGGGGGCATGAAAGAATTCGGACAATAGCGTCAACGGCAGGCGAATGCCCTGCGGCATATGGCCCATGCGTGTGACCGCCCATTTGACCGGGATGGGATTGGCCTCCAGAAACAGGGCGTGGTGCAGGCCATCCAGGCGTTCGTTGCAGTCGCGCGCCCGTTCGACATCACGGGCGAGGGCCGCCATACACATCTCGTGCATCAAGGCCGGTGCGACGTTGGCGGTGACGGAGATCACCCCCTGGCCGCCGGCCAGCAGAAAATCAAGCGCAGTCGCGTCATCCCCGCTGTAGAGTTCCAGGCGCCCGCCAACGCGATCGATCAGCGTGCGCGTGCGCTCGGCGCTGCCCAGGGCCTCCTTCAGGCCGACGATGTTCGGAATTGGCGCCAGCCGTTCCACCGTCTCGGGAAGCAGATCGACCGCCGTGCGCCCAGGTACGTTATAGAGGATCTGCGGGATATCCACGGCCTCCGCGATCGCCTGATAGTGCAGAAACAGGCCTTCCTGGGTCGGCTTGTTGTAATAGGGCGTCACCAGCAGGCAGGCGTCGGCGCCGGCGTCGCGGGCACATTGGGTGAGCTGGATTGCCTCGCGGGTGGCGTTGGCCCCGGTGCCGGCGATCACTGGAACGCGACCGGCCACATGCCCCACGGTGTGAGCGATGACGGCGCAATGTTCGTCGAAATCCAGGGTGGCCGATTCACCCGTGGTGCCGACGGCGACGATGGCGTCGGTGCCCGACGCAATGTGCCATTCCAGCAGGTGATCCAGGGCCTCCAGGTCGATGCTGCCGTCTGCGCGCATCGGGGTTACCAATGCGACCATGCTGCCTTGAAACATTGCCCACTCCGGGTACAGTAATGGCGCAGTTTAACGGTCGGGGATCAGGGGGTTCAAGCAACCCGGCTTTCCGCGCCCCCGGTCGTGCCGGATGCGGGGTCCACAGGGGCGCGGTCGATGGCTACGTGCACCGGTGCTGCGTCGGCCTCGCCCTCTGCCCGCTCGCCGGATGGCGTTGCCGCAGCCCGCGCCCCGTTGGGATTCCCACGCGCCCGTGCTCGAGAGACCCCACCGGGGCGACAATCGTTTGCCTTGCGCGCTCAAGGTGCTATGTTGCGCGCCTACCCTGTTGGTGTCACTTGCCATGTCTGATCTGCCGGCGTCCACGCCCCCCACCCATCTTGTGCTGGCCTTCCTCGGGGCGGATCGCCTCGGTCTGCTGGAGCAGGTCGCCCGTGCCGTGATGGAGACGGGCTGCAACCTCGAGGACAGTCGTATGTCGGTGCTGATGGGGATCTGCTCTATCAGTATGGCCGTCAGTGGGAATTGGAAGACCCTGGGCAAGCTGGAGAAGCAACTGCCGCGTCTGGAAGTGGAGACGGGGCTGAGCCTCATCCTTCGGCGCGGACAACCGGAGGAGGGTGCCCCGCCCACCATGGCCTATTCGGTGGACGTGGTGGCGCTCGATCAGGTCGGTATCCTGCATGCGCTGACTGAGTTCTTCACCAGCCACCAGGTGAATATCCGCGATCTGCACACCCGGGTCTTCAAGGCGCAGCAGACGGGTGCGCGCATGTTTTCGGCCAATATCGTGATCGATATTCCGGCCGAACAGCATCTGGCCACGCTCCGGGGCGATTTCATGGACTTCTGTGACGAACTGAACCTCGACGGCGTGCTGGATCCCATCAAGGGCTGAATCCGGCGGTCCGCCGGTATCCAATCCAGTGGGTCGCAACTGCGGCCCCACCGTGCCGCGTCTGGCACCCTGCCCAAGGAGTCGTGATGACCCTGACCAATGACCAGCCGGTGCCCACCGACATCCGCCTTCCGGCCACGGGGGAGCAGACGCTCGGCCTCGGAGATTTCGCGGGTCGCTGGATCGTGTTGTACTTCTACCCGCGGGACAGTACTCCGGGCTGTACCAGCGAGAGCCGGGACTTTGCGGCCAATCTGGCGGCCTTCGAGGCGGCCAATGCGGTGATCCTCGGGGTGTCCCGGGACAGTGTCGCCAGCCACGAGAGGTTTCGGAGCCGGGAAGGGCTGCCCTTCGATCTGTTGAGTGATGCCGAGGAGGTCCTGTGCACGGCCTTTGGTGTGATGCAATGGAAAAACATGTACGGCAAGAAGGTACGCGGCATTGAACGCTCCACCTTCCTGATCGACGAGCAAGGCGTGCTGCGCGCTGCGTGGCGCAAGGTCAAGGTTGCGGACCATGTCGCGGAGGTGTTGGCCACCCTGCGTCAGTTCTGACCGGCGCACCGCTGACGCGTGGACACCCCGGTGTGCAGGCGATCCGACTCCAGCCCGAAGCAGGTCCTGGGAGGACCCATGGTCAAGAAAAAGAAGCGCGGTCGGCGGCTTTTCGTACTGGATACCAACGTCCTGGTGCACGATCCCAGCGCCTTGTTCCGCTTCAAGGAACACGACATCTTCCTGCCGATGGTCGTGCTGGAGGAACTGGATCACGGCAAGAAGGGCCTTTCCGAGGTGGCACGCAATATCCGCCAGGTCAGCCGCTTCATCGATGAACTGATGCAGGACACCACGCACGCCCAGATTGTCCAGGGGGTGCCGTTGCAGCCGCAGTCGTTGGCGGAGTCCAAGCTGAACGCGGGCGGGCGCCTGTTCTTCCAGACCCGGGCGATGACGGCCTTGCTGCCCGAGAGCCTGCCGGGTACCACACCGGACAACGCGATCCTCGCCATCACATTGGCCCTGCAAGGGGAGCAGCCAGATGTGGCGATCACACTGGTGTCCAAGGACATCAACCTGCGAATCAAGGCGGCGGTGCTGGGCCTGCACGCCGAGGACTACTTCAACGATCAGGTGCTCGATGACGTCAGCCTGCTGTACTCCGGCATGGCCGAATTGCCCGCGGACTTCTGGGACTCACACGGGCGCGAGATGGAGTCCTGGCAGGAGAGCGGCCGCACCTATTACCGAATTCGCGGCCCGCTGGTGATGCAATGGCAGCCCAACCAGTTCCTGTACCGGGAGGAGAACGAGTCGCTGCAGGCCATCGTGCTGGAAATCGACCAGCGGACCGAAACCGCGGT
>PWGH01000293.1 GCA_003555285.1 Thioalkalivibrio sp. | reverse complement strand
TCGTTGAACCGCTGGCCCATCGCGTACGCGAGATCCACCGACGACCAATTCGGCCGGAACCAGAATTCGACGGTGCCTTCCGGCCCGGGAAAATGCGCGTAGCCGTCGGCGGTCTCCCTCCCGCGCGCAAACTGCAGCCGCTCCGTGTCCGGCAGGGGCAGGGCCTGCTGCTCGCCGCGGCCCGGCACGAAGGCCTGCTTCGGGGACGGCGCCTCGAACCGCGGGCCCGGCTCCAAGTCCGCCCCGGTGATAAGCCACTCCGGCTCCCGCGCGAACAGGGGGTCGGCGTTGAACAGCCGAACGATGCCGGATTGCTCCGGAACCAGGCTCCAGACACCGCCGTGGCCGCGCACCGGGATCTCCTGCTCGCCGATGTGATCGCGCTGCGCCGACAGCGCCACCGAGCCATCCGGGCGCCGCACCTCGGTGGGCACACCCAGGAACAGGCGAAGCCTGTCCGCGTCCTCCGCGACCCGGAAGTAGTCGATCTTGCTGGGCCCCTGCAGGCGATGCCCCTCGGGGGCGTACACGGCGATCTCCGGGGCCTCCGTGTCCAGCACGTCCACATACTCCGCTCCCGGAAACTCCAGCGTGTACAGCCCCGCGGGCGCCTGCGCCGGAACGCTCAATGACACCGCGCGCCGCCGGGGGTCGCGACGCCCTTCGTACCGGGTCCGGAACATGGGCTCGGACTCCAAGTCGAGATCCTGCACCGGCGGTCCGCCGCCCTCGGGGCCGTGGCGCGACACCACTGCCTTCGTCGCGGCGTCCTCGTCGAGACCGTCTGCCAGCCGCAGATGGATGCGCATGGCTACCGCGCGCTCCGCCGGCTTGCGGAACAGGATCTTCGCACCGCGCGGCACGCCGTAATGCCGGAGTACCGGGAAGGCCGTGGCCGGTTCCTCCGCCTCGGCAAGCACCCCGAGCGTGGCGGGAAGCCCCATGGTCGGGTTCATCTGGGAGGTGATCCGGGCCCGCCCATTCCAGCGCCGGTGCTCGTCCGCCAAGGTATGCAGCACGCGCAGATAGTTCGGGTCGCCGGTCCAGCGATAGGCGACTGCGAACAGGAAGCCCGGGTACGCCTGCCCGGAAAAGGCGCCCTTGACCCGGTTGAACCGGTACTTGTAGTCCACGCCGCGCAGGAAGGCCTCGCGGGCGCGCTCGTCCCCCGTTTCACGGTAGTAGTAGTAGAGGGAGATCAGGTGGCGATCCACCTTGTAGAGGGCACCGTAGCGGATCTCGTCATTGATGCCATTCGGGCTCTCGAGGTCGATCACTTTCTCGGCCATTTCCCGGGCCATCTGGCCGAAGGACTCGTCCCACTCACTCGCGTAGAGATTTGCGAGCACTCGCAGGATCAGGAAGGCACCAACGTACCGATGCCGTGACGGGGCGGCTTCCTCCCAGTAGGCCTTAAACACCTCACCGTGCATACGGGCCAACTCAAGTGGATGTTCGTCGCCCGTTAGGTAGTACTCCAACAGCCAGTTCACGATGTCGTGGCCTGTATTACCGCCGGCAGGCTCCAATGCGCTTTGGGTTCCCCAATATAAGGGTCGCTCCCAAAAGTCGGAGAGCGGTTGGGCGGTGGTCATCTCGCCCCTGGCTTTGTCCCCCGCATCCTCATGTACCAGAGACCAGTCACCGGAGAATCGGTTGAAGCGGGCACCGTAGTCGTAGTAGCCGCGGTCGCCGCTCCGTGCATACAGGCCCCAGACATGTCGCCGCAGACCGTAATCCACCTGGCCGGAGACCCGGAAGAACTCGCTCCCGGCCCCCCGAATGTGCGGCGGATCACCCCAAGCGATAAACCCCGTGCGCCGCAGACCTTCATAACGCGCCATCAGCGCGTCCCAAAAGTCCGAGAGCACGGCCTCTTCCTCCGGGAACCGCGCCGCGTCCCTCGGATGCATCGGCCAACCGATCGCCTCGGTCGCCGCCAGCCACGCGGGATCCGCCAACACCAGCGGCGGCTGCGACGCCGCCTTCGCACGCCGGGCGACCGTTCGCGGGTCGTCGCCGAGCGAGCGCGGCAGGATCCAGACGTCGTGGGTGCGGGCCGCTCCCTGGGCGTTGCTCGGCACCTCCGCAAGTGCCTGCCGCCCCTCCGGCGCGCTATCCGCCCACTCCTGCCAGTACTCGTCCGCCAGCGTGGCGGCCCGGAAGTCGAGTTCACGCCCGCTGCGACCGGACCAGAATGCGACCCGCGCCCCGTCCGGCCCGAACGCGATCTCCTTCGGGAAACGCTGCGCCAGCCACGGCATCACCAGGGTCAGGCCGTGCGTGCCGAAGCGGGCATCGGCCCAGTCCCCGACCGCCGGCACCGTCTCCAGCGTCTCGTAGTACGGTTCCCGGCTACCCGGAACCGCGCGCCCGACCACCGCACGGGCCTCGCGTTCGAGGAAGTGCGGAAACGTGTCCTGCAGCATGAAGACCTCGCCGCCATCCGGCTCGGCCGTAAACCGCCCGGCGACCTCGACCGGCTGCATCGACTTCAGCGCCACGGCCGGTTGCCCGGCTTCGCCGAGGGGAAACACCGCGTAACGCGGCGTACGCGCCGAGCGCAGTTCCAACCCGTAGTCCCGCACCCAGGTCTCGTTGGTATCCTCGGTGAAGATCAGCGAGTGGGTGACCCGCACCCCCGGGCTGCCCGCGGCAAAGTAGAACCACGCCACCGCGCGTGCGAGCCGCTGCCCGTCTTCGGTGACGTACCAGCCCTCGCGCCGCACCACCGCGCGCTCCGGACCCTGCTTGACGATCTCCGTTTCGACCTCGGCGCCGGCCCCGGCAACGCGCGCGACGCGGCCGCGGTTGTCCACCAGGTAGGCCCCGTCACCGGAACCGGCGATCACCCAGGCCATGCCCATGCGGGCATGCTCCGGCAACAGGCGGTCCGGCAGGAACTCGTAGACCGCGGCACCCGTATCCACCAGCAGCAGGCCATCGCGCTGTTCGAGTTGCAACCGGGCCGATTCACGGGCCGAAGCGGCGCGCGCGGCGTCCGCGTCGGCACCGAACTCCACCCGATACGCACTCTGCGGGCTTGCGGTGAACCCGGCCAGCGCCCACCGGATGCTGCCATCCCGCCAGGTGGCGGCCACATCCACCTGCGCCGGCAGCGTCGCGCCCTGTGCATCGACGATCCGGATCCGCTCGCTGTCGCGCACCGCGCCCTCCGGAAACGGCAGCCCGGCAATCAATGGCCAGGGCTCGTCCAGCCCGCTGACATCATTGATCTGCAGCGCGAACCCGCCCGCGTGGACCGCGGCCGAGAGCCAAAACAACAGCAACACCACGAAGGCTCGCGGGCCGAGAGCGGATCGAATCGAGATGGGAAACAGAGAGCGCATTAGGGGTGTCAGGGTATCAGAGCAGTACCAAACCAGGTGGTCTCACATGCGACGATCGGGGCACTGTAGGAGCGGCCTCTGGCCGCGATGGCCCTGGGCACCTCGCCCACCGCTGAATCGCGGCTGGAAGCCGCTCCCACACAGCCGGTTCCTACTCCTTCCCCCAATGGTCCAGCTCCAACGCCAGCATCCCCAGGTATTCCTTGATCGCCCGCTCCGTCTTCTCCAGATTCCCGGCGGAGGGCAACCAATACGACAGCGTGTACACCGGCCGCGTGCCGGTGGTGAACTGGGTGGGAGCAGGAATCGGATCGAGCCCCACGCGCTCGAAGTGCCGCACGGCTCGGCGCATGTGCGAGGCAGACGTGACAAGGAGCAATCGCGCTCCCTCGCCCAGAGCCTCGCGCACCGCGTAGGCCTCTTGCGCGGTATCCACCGGCGTATCCAGCACCAAGATGCGCGACGGATCCACCCCCAGCTCCTGCGCAGCCTCCGCGTAACCCGCCGCCACCGGCATCCGGTCCCGGCTTCGGCTCGCCCCGCTCACCACCAGGCGAGCTTCGGGCAGTGCCTCGACCAACCGAAGGCCCTCCAACAACCGCAGCGCCGAAGTGTTACCCAACCGAATCGATGCGGGCGCCTGCCACTCCGGACGCCACCCAGCGCCCAGCACGACAACCGCCGAGACTCCCGAGAGCCCCGCTGGGTCCGACAAAGGCGCATACGACCATTCCAACGGCTCCAGCACCCGCTCCGCCACCGGAGGCCAGGATGCGAGGAAGATGAAGGCAACGGCGAACGCCACAAGCAACCGGCCGAGAATCCGCCACCGAAACAGCAGCAACAGCCCTCCTAGCAGCACCAACACAAAGGCCAGCGCCAGGGGCATCGAAAACGCCCCCACGATTGGTTTTATGACGTCCAGCATTCGGTCGCTCACTCCAAGGCTCGCCGTTGATCCGACCCACGTCTCCCGAACGCACCACTGATCCAGGCCGCCCAGGTAACCGCCATCGCCCGCCGCGCGGCCGTCATCCGCCCTTCACGATGTCCAGCAACTCCTCAGAAGTCACAAACTCCACATCCGGCCACTTGCGCAGCACGGTGGTCAGCAGGAAACGCAGCGCCTCGAGGTTCTGATCCCGGTTGGCTTCGTCGATGAATCCGCAGTAGTTAAGCCGATGGCTGGAGATCACCGCGGGTTTTTGCATCCGGAAGGCGACGCCAATCTCCCGCACGCAACGCTCCGCAGAGCGCATGCGGGGCTCCTGGCTCTGCGAGGGCTCGAAGCTCGCGTTGCGCACCAGATAGGTCTGCCCCAATTCATTCCGTTCACCGAGGGCACGCTTCACCGGCACACTGCTGCCATTGGTCTGCTGTTCCTTCATCACGCGCGAGCCCTGGAAGGCCTCCACACCTGCCTCGGCAACATCCCGATTGAAGTCCCGGCTCCAGACGTAGTTTGTTGGAATGAGTGTCCGGGAGCGGAAGCCGAACAGCTCCTCAAAGAGCCGCAAGCCCTCCAGCTGGGCCTGACGGACGGTCTCCTTCTCGGCCACCGAGCGAAACCGCGTGGCCTCCACGAACAGGTTCGGGCGGCGCTCACGCCCCTTCGGTATACAACCCGGCATCCGCTGCTCGAACGCGAACTGCGCGACCGGATCCCCCTGCTGCAGCGCCTCCATGAAGAGCCCCACGTTCAAGTGCTCCCGGCCATGAAACTGCGGGAAGAAGACGCCCTGCTTCCGGCCTTCGGTCCAGAGGTCAAAGCAACGCCCGTGCTTCGGGTAACGCTTGAACGTCTCCGTGATTGGCTCATGGTGATATCGGCTACGGCCGCTCGCCTCGATCGCATCGAAGTCGGGATTGCCGACAATCACATTCGCGGTGATCACCGGGTGCCGGCCCTGAGAGTCCGAGAACGATGTCAGCAACGCAAACAGCAGCTCCAGGTCATCCTCGCTGAGCAAGGAGCCGTAGCGCTCGAACCAGGTCTGATCGACGGGATATCCTGCCCGCAAACACCGTTCGTACACCGCCCGCGAGGGCATGCGGATACTGCCCCAGTCGTCGCTCTCGATCACCAGCAGCTTGCGTCGCGTACGCCAGCCACCCAGGTTGCGGTAGCAGGGGGCGAGGAACTGCTTCGCGTCATTCAGCAGCATGCGGTTACAGCCACGAATGCGGACATGCGCGGCCAAGCATCATCAAGGTGGGAGCAGCGGGAACGGGAGGCATGAAAAACCCTGTGCGTCATGTCTGTGGAGCACTCGCACGGACCGACTTCACCAGCACATCCACCATCCATCCCTGAGGGTTGAACGGCCCTTCATGCCAATGCAGCGCCTGGTCCCAATAGCCGGGGCCCTGGTCGTACACTTCCTTCACGACCCCGTAACTGACTTCCACCAACAGCGGCTCGTTCTGC
>PWGH01000273.1 GCA_003555285.1 Thioalkalivibrio sp. | reverse complement strand
GCGCGCGGGACGCCGTGAATACGTCCCTGTAGGCTTCACGGCCGCTTCCCTGCGGCCGACACCCGCGCGCCCGAGCCCCGCCTGCACGGGGTTCACCGTTTTTTTATTGGTGTAAGGGCAAGGGCAAGGGCAAGGGCAAGGGCAAGGGAGGGCAAGGGCATGCGGTCGGGGCCCCGGCTCGTGCGGGGTACGGGCGGGGTCAGGTGCCGCCGGGGAAGTCGAGTTGGCGCCACGCCTCGTAGATCACCGCGGCGACGGCGTTGGCGAGGTTCAGGCTGCGGCTGTCCGGGCGCATCGGCAGGCGCAGGCGCTGCTCGGGCGGCAGCGTGGCCAGGACGGTCTCCGGCAGGCCGCGGGTCTCGGGGCCGAACAGGAAGGCGTCGGTGTCGGCGAAGCGGGGGCGGTCGTAGCGGGCGGCGCCGCGAGTGGTCAGGGCAAACAGACGCCCGATGGCAACCGATTCCAGACAGGCCCCAAGGCTGCCATACTCCTGGATCCGCGCAAATTCGTGGTAATCGAGCCCGGCCCGGCGCAGGCGCTGCTCATCCAGACTAAAGCCCAGCGGGTGGATCAGGTGCAGGTGGGCGCCGGTGTTGGCCGCCAGACGGATCACGCTGCCGGTATTGGGCGGTATCTCCGGTTCATAGAGGATGATGTGCAACATGGTTGAAGGTCCTGTTGATCCCCGGCTGCAGATCGATTTCTGCGGCCTGTCCTTCGCCACCCCGCTGGTGCTGCTGTCGGGGTGTGTCGGCTTCGGTGAGGAATATACGCGGGTCGCGGGGTTTTCCAACCGCGATGCCGGCGCGATCTGCCTGAAGGGCACCACCGGTGCGCAGCGCCTGGGCAACCAGCCACACCGGGTCTACGAAACGCCGGACGGAATGTTGAACGCGATCGGGCTGCAGAACCCCGGCGTCGACCACGTGGTGGACGGCATCCTGCCCACGCTGGACTTCACGGAAACCCGCTTCATCGCGAACGTTTCCGGCTCCACGATCGAGGAATACATCGCCGTGACCCGGCGCTTCGACGATTCCCCGATCGACGCGATCGAGATCAATATCTCGTGTCCGAACGTGAAGGAAGGCGGCGTGGCCTTCGGCAACGACCCGGACATGTCCGCGCGCGTGGTCGCCGCCTGCCGCGCGGTCACGACCAAGCCGATCATCACCAAGCTCTCGCCGAACCAGACCGACATCGCCGAGAACGCGCGGCGCTGCATCGAGGCCGGCACCGACGCCTTTGCGGTGATCAACACGCTGATGGGCATGGCCGTCGACATCGAGCGTCGGGAGGCGGTGATCGGCAACAACCAGGGCGGCCTGTCGGGCCCGGCGATCAAGCCCATTGCGCTGCTGAAGGTGCAGCAGGTCTACCAGGTCGCGGGCCCGCACCGCATCCCGATCATCGGTCAGGGCGGTGTGGTGAACGCGCACGATGCGCTCGAGTTCCTGATCGCCGGCGCCAGCGCTGTGGGCGTCGGGACCGGCCTGTTCTACGATCCGCTCTGCCTGCCGAAGATCCTCGCCGGCATCGGCGACTACCTCGACCGCCACCGCATCGCCCACGTGCGCGACCTGACCGGCAGCCTGCGCCTGCACGGGTTCCCCTCCGCCTGCGACGTCCCCCCACCCGTCTGAACATCCACCGCTCCCGCCAAAGCGTTACCGATCGACCCAGCAAAGGAATGATCACGGCGTAGGGGCCTTTGCCCTTGCCCTTTCCCTTTCATAAAAAAAGATGAGCCCAGGCGATGCCCCCGCCCGGCTTGCGGGTGTCGGCCGCACGGATGCGGCCGTCAAGCTACAGGGATGTATTCACCGCGTCCCGCAAGCCGGGCGGGGGCGTCGCCTGGGCTCCACCTCCCCCCCGGGGTGTCGCCTGGGCTCAACCGTCCCCATCGAGGCCGAGTTCCTGGATCTTGCGGGTCAGGGTGTTGCGGCCCCAACCGAGCAGAATCGCGGCCTGCTGGCGGTGGCCGTTGGTCATCGCCAGGGCCTCCAGGATCAGCGTGCGTTCGAACTGGGGTTGCACCACGGCCAGCACGTCCGCGGTACCCTGTTGCCAGTGCGCCCGGGCCTGTTCGGCCAGTTCGCGGGTCCAGTCCCGCAAGGGTTTGGCCGGCGAGCTTGGGGTGGACGTCTCGGCGTGGGTGGGATTGCACAGTTCCGGCGGCAGATCCTCCAGATGAATCTCGCGTCCCGAGGCCATCACCGTCAGCCAGCGGCAGGTGTTCTCCACTTGGCGCACGTTGCCGGGCCAGGGCATGGCCTGCAGTTCCGTCATCACCTCCGGACGCATCACCTTGCCATCGACCCCCAGTTCGCGCGCGACCTCGGTCATGAAGTGGCGGATCAGCGGTGGGATGTCCTCGGGCCGATCGCGCAATGCCGGCACCTGAATGCGGATGACGTTCAGGCGGTGAAAGAGGTCTTCCCGGAACAGGCCGGCGGCGACCCGCGCCTCAAGATCCTGGTGGGTGGCGGCGATGATCCGCACGTCGACCCCGATCGGCGTGTGCCCACCCACCCGGTAAAAGGTGCCGTCGGAGAGCACCCGCAGGAGCCGGGTCTGCAGATCGAAGGGCATATCGCCGATCTCGTCCAGAAACAGCGTGCCGCCGTCAGCCTGTTCGAAGCGGCCCTTGCGCGCCTGACTGGCGCCGGTGAAGGCGCCGCGTTCATGCCCGAACAGCTCGCTTTCCAGCAGGTCCTTGGGAATGGCGGCGGTGTTCAGCGCGATCAGGGGTCGGGTGGCCCGTGGACTGTGCTGGTGCAGCGCGCGGGCCACCAGCTCCTTGCCGGTGCCGGACTCGCCGTTGATCAGCACCGTGATGTTGGAGCGCGACAGGCGCCCGATCGCCCGGAACATCTCCTGCATCGCCGGGGCCTCGCCGATCAGCGTGGTGGCGGGCTCGGCCGCGGTCTCGCTGCCGGCGGCGGGGCGGCTGCTGTGGGCCTCCAGGGCCCGTTGGACCAGCCCGACGGCTTCGTCCAGATCGAAGGGCTTGGGCAGGTATTCGAAGGCGCCGGTCTGGTAGGCGGCGACCGCGCTGCCCAGATCGGAGAACGCGGTCATGATGATCACGGGCGGTGGGTCCGGACGCTGTCGCAGCCGGGCCAGGAAGTCGATCCCGTTCAGGCCGGGCATGCGGATATCGGCGAGGATGGTGTCCGGATGCCCGTCGGCTTCCAGCGCGTCCCAGGCCAGATCGGCAGAGGCGAACCCGCGCACGTCGAAGCCGGCCCGCGTCAGCGCCCGTTCCAGCACCCAGCGGATCGAGTCGTCGTCATCGATCACCCAAAGGACGGAATTCATAGTGTGCTCTCCAGAGGCAGGAGCAGGTCGAAGTCGGTGCACCCCGGGCGGGAGTTGCACTCGATCACGCCGTTGTTAAGCTGGGCCAGGCTCTGCGCGATCGGCAGCCCCAGACCAGTTCCGGAGGCCCTGCCGGTGACCATCGGAAAGAAGATGCGCTCTCGGATCTCTTCCGGGATACCGGGGCCGTTGTCGCGCACGCGCAGGCGCGCCACCAGGCGATGGCGCTGACCGGAGACCGTGTGCTGGCGCAGGATGCTGGACATCAGGCGGATTTCGCCGTGATCCCCCAGAGCCTGGACGGCGTTCTGAACCAGGTTCAGCAGCGCCTGGACCAACATGTCCCGGTCTCCCAGGATCTCCGGGATGCTCGGATCATAGTTGGCGCTGATGCGCAGTCCCAGCGGCAGCTGCACGCTGACCAGGCCGCGCACATGTTCCAGCACCTCGTGCACGTTCACGGCTTCGCGCTGAGGGAGGTTGTTCGGCCCCAGCATCCGGTCGACCAGATTGGTCAGACGGTCGGCCTCGCGGATGATGATGCGGGTGTAATCGTGCAACGCGGGATCTTCGAGTTCGCTGGCCAGCAGTTGCGCCGCTCCGCGCAGCCCGCCCAGCGGATTCTTGATCTCGTGGGCCAGGCCGCGGGTTACGGCACGGCTGATGGCCTGCTGCTGGCGCAGCTGGTCCTCACGGCTGATGCGCTGATGGCGATCGAGTGCGGTGATTTCCAGCAGCAGGCGCGCGTTGGTGTCCGCATGGTGCAGTGGCGAGATCACCAGGTCGGCCAGGACCTCCGGCGCGCGCAGGGGTTGCAGGTGCCGGGCCCGCACGGTGATGGACTGATCGAGATCGAGCGTCTGGTGCAGCTGGTGGCTCAGATACCGATCCAGGCGGATCCATTGCCCCAGTGCTCCACCGACCACGCGATCCCGGCTGAGACCCAGAAGCACCTCGGCGGCGCTGTTGATCGCGACCAGATGCAGGTCGCCGTCGGTGACCAGCACGGCCGTCGCGAGTTCGTCCAGCCACAGCGACGCCAAGTTGCTGGCGGTGGGGCGTTCAGGGTTTTTTTTCATCGTATGGGCTCAAAGCAGGAATCGCGCCAAGGCGGTACCGGCGCCGCCCGCAGGCCCTTTGGCACCGGGTGGCGCCCTGACGCGAACGGTGGCGGCCTCGCACCGAGCGCGGCATCGGACCGGGTCTCGGGCAGGGCATCGGGGAAGGCACCATAATGGTGCGCTCTCCAGTGATTATGCACCATAACGGTGCTTCACGGGGAGGCTGGTGATTTCACCCGCGCGAGCGGTGCCGGCGTGGCTGCCGGCCGGAGGAGGCGCGAGCGAAGGTGTGGCGGGCCCGGCTCGGCGGTTCGGTTTGCAATCGGTTGGTGCAAGGTCTGGTAACCGTGCCGATCACCAGTGGTGCAGGATCCATTGCGGCACGACGATGTGGGGCCCCAAGCGCAGGTGGCGCGTGTCCAGGATCCCATCACCGGTCGTGTCGAGCAGGTAGTACGGCAGGCCCACGCGTGGAATCACCTCCACCATGAACAGGTGGCCGGCCAGCCAGAACTCACGAAGGGTCTGTTCCGGACGTTCGATCAGGATGACATCGGCCTCTTCCAGCCGACCGAGTTCCCGGGCCCGGGTGTCGACGACGGGCGGCGGGATATCGAGGAGCGCCGGCGGGGCCGATTCCGGCATCTCCGGCGGCGGCGGGATCTCGACCCATTCTTCAGTCCATGGGTCGTTTTGTGCCGCGGTCGCGAGACTCAAAGCCAGCACGGTCAAGAACACTATCCATCGCATTCGACTGTCCTGGGTTGAGGGACACGCGGGCATCGGTGTCCTGCGGTGACGTTCGGGCTGCTGTGTGAAGGGGCGTTGACCGGGGGTGTTGCGGGCTTCGGGTCCGGCCGGGATCGGTGCCGCGGGCGGAACGGCGTGTGCACGGCCTTGATACCACCCTCCTAACGGTACCCGCGCCGCCGTCGGCCGGCTAGGGGTAGTTCCTCGCCACCCGGAGGACTCGGGGCGTGATTGGCCCGGACCCTGGCGTTGGGGGACGGTGGGGACAGGCCTGTGACCACCCCCCCGCGTTCCGGCAGCCTTTCCTAGAGTTCCATCAGGCGCTGTTTTTCCTCAGCCGAGGGTTCGAAGCTGCGGGCTTCGTAGTACTCGAAGATCACATTCACCACGGCCTCGGGCGTGTCGACCAGGGTGTACAGATCCAGGTCTTCCGGGGAGACGGTACCGCGCTGGACCAGGGTGTTCTCGAACCAGTCGAGCAGACCGGCCCAGAAGCTGCTGCCGACGAGCACGATGGGGATGCGGCGGGATTTTCCGGTCTGCACCAGCGTCAGGATTTCGGCGAGTTCGTCCAGCGTGCCGAAGCCGCCCGGAAGCACCACATAGGCCGAGGCGTATTTCACGAACATCACCTTGCGGGCGAAGAAGTGGCGAAAGCCCAGTTGGATATCCTGATAGGGGTTCGCCTGCTGTTCGTGCGGCAGCCGGATGTTCAGCCCGACGCTCGGTGACTTGCCGGCAAAGGCGCCCTTGTTCGCGGCCTCCATGATGCCGGGACCGCCGCCGCTGACCACGGCAAAGCCGGAGTCCGACAACTGCCGCGCGATGGCCTCGGCGAGTTCGTAGTCGGGATGTCCGGGTGGAATGCGTGCCGAGCCGAAGACGCTCACCGAGGGCTTGATCCGGGCGAGGCGCTCGAAGCCCTCGACGAACTCGGCGACGATCTGGAAGATCTTCCAGCTCTCCCGGGTCAGCTCGGAATCGTCGATCGGAGCGAGCCCGGGGTGGCGGGCACGGTCGGAGGCCGACAGGGGGGTGGCGTTGTCCTTGGGGTTCATCCGAGTAGCGTACGCTGGGGCGTGTCCGTGGACAAATCTTCTTTGGCTTGGCTGTTGGCGCGGCTCTTTGCCTGGGCTTCTACCGGGGTTTCCGGCGGGCAACCCGATGGAAATGACGGGGTGGCGCGGGCCGTTCGGGCGCCAGATGGACTTGCCGTGCGCGCCGGTCGCGGATCGCGGAGCGATCGGAGAGGCCGAGCGCGACGTGGACGCGGGTACACGCGGGCGGACCGGTGCGGGTCGCGGACCCCCGTGGTCCGCAGTACACTCGGGCCCAGTCCTCACGGTGTCTTTACGTTCATGAGTCTTGATCGCCCCCTAGTCCTGGTGGACGGGTCGTCCTACCTGTACCGCGCCTTTCATGCCCTGCCGCCGCTGACGGCACCCGATGGTCATCCCAGCGGCGCGTTGTACGGGGTGGTCAACATGCTGCGCAAGCTGCGTGCGGATTACGCGCCCGAGCGCATGGCGGTGGTCTTCGACGCACACGGACGCACCTTTCGCGACGACCTCTATGCCGACTACAAGGCCCACCGGCCGGCGATGCCGGAGGAACTGGCCGCCCAGATCGATCCCCTGCACGAACTGGTCCGAGCGCTCGGCCTGCCGTTGTTGTGCATCGGCGGCGTGGAGGCCGACGATGTGATCGCGACGCTGGCCACGCAGGCAGAGGCGCGCGGCGAAACGGTGGTGATCTCCACCGGCGACAAGGATCTTGCGCAGCTGGTCTGCGATCGGGTGACGCTGATCAACACCATGACCGGCACCGTGTTGGATCGGGCCGGGGTGCGCGAGAAGTTCGGCGTCGATCCGGAGCAGATCATCGATTACCTGACCCTGGTCGGGGATACGGTGGACAACGTCCCCGGCGTCGACAAGGTCGGGCCGAAGACGGCCGCCAAATGGCTGAATCAGTACGGGAATCTGGACGCCCTGATGGACGACGCCGCGGCGATCAAGGGCAAGATCGGCGATAACCTGCGCGCCGCGCGCGATCACCTGCCCCGTTCGCGGGAACTGGTCCGGGTGCGTCGGGACGTCGAGTTGGGCATCGATGAGCACGAATTGACGCTGGGCGAACCCGACCGGGAGCGCTTGCGCGAACTCTACGCCCGCTTCGGTTTCCGGCGCTGGTTGCAGGAGGTGGAGGCCGCGAGTATCGAGAACACCGAACATCCCGCGAACGGGCTCCCGAATGGACCCCGGAACGGGTCCCGGGATGGATCCGTACCGGAGCCTGAACCGGAGCCTGAAGAGGGTCCCCGGATCGTGTCCGGAGCACCGGCCGAGCCCGGTGCGGGTGCCGTGCCGGCACCGAACGATTACCGGACCATCCGCACCGGCCCGGAGCTCGACGCGCTGCTCGAGCAGCTGGAGGCCGCCGAACTGGTGGCCTTCGACACCGAAACCACCAGCCTCGACTACATGCAGGCGCGTCTGGTGGGCATGTCCTTCAGTGTCGAGCCGGGCATTGGCTGGTATCTGCCGCTGGCCCATGTCGGTCTGGAGGCCGGGCCGCAGCTCGATCGCGAACAGACGCTGGAGCGCCTGCGCCCGTGGCTGGAGTCGGGGGAGCGTGCCAAGCTCGGCCATCACCTGAAATACGACCGCAACGTGCTGGCCAATCACGGCATCACCCTCGGCGGCATCCGGCACGACACCTTGCTCGAGTCCTATGTGCTCGATGCCGGTGCGAATCGGCACGATCTCGATACGCTGGCGGATCGCCACCTCGGGCACCGGATGATCACCTACGAGGACGTCGCTGGAAAGGGGGCCAAGCAGATTGCCTTCGCCGAAGTTCCGGTGGCCGCGGCCACCGAATATGCGGCCGAAGACGCCGAGGTCTGCCTGCGTCTGCATCAGGCCCTGCGGCCCCGACTGGAACTCGCGCCGGGTCCGGCGTCGGTGTACCGCGACATCGAGATCCCGCTGGTCCCGGTGCTGTCGGACATGGAGCGGGCCGGCGTGAAGATCGACGCCCGGCTGTTGCGCGCCCAGAGCGGAGAGCTGGCGACACGGATGGCCGAAATCGCCGAGGCGGCCTACCGGGAGGCCGGCGGTGAATTCAATCTGGGTTCACCGCGCCAGATTCAAGAGATTTTGTACGAACGCCTCGGTCTGGCGGTGCTGCGACGCACGCCGAAGGGGCAGCCTTCGACGGCCGAGGACGTGCTCGAGCAGATGGCCGCGGCGCACCCGCTGCCGCGCCTGATCCTCGACTACCGGGGGCTGTCCAAGCTGCGCAACACCTACACCGAGCGGCTGCCCGAACGCGTACAGGGCGAGACCGGGCGAGTGCACACATCGTATCAGCAGGCGGTGGCCGCCACCGGCCGGCTGTCGTCCTCCGACCCCAATCTGCAGAACATCCCGGTGCGCAGCCCCGAGGGTCGGCGTATCCGCCAGGCCTTCATCGCCGAGGCCGGTCAGGTGTTGCTGGCGGCCGATTATTCGCAGATCGAACTGCGCATCATGGCGCATTTGTCCGAAGATGCCGGCATGATCGCCGCCTTTGCCGCCGGTCAGGACATCCACCGAGCCACCGCGGCCGAGGTCTTCGGCCCGGCGCCGGAGGCGGTCAGTGCCGAGCAGCGTCGGGCCGCGAAGGCGATCAATTTCGGCCTGATCTACGGCATGTCCGCCTTCGGCCTGGCACGCAACCTGGGCATCGATCAGGCCCAGGCCCGGGACTACATCGCGCGTTATTTCGCCCGCTATCCTGGCGTGCACGCGTACATGGAGACCGCCAAGCAGCGGGCCCTCGAGCAGGGCTTCGTCGAGACCCTGTTCGGGCGCCGCCTGTACCTGCCCGAGATCACCAGCCGCAACGCGGCGCGCCGGGCGCAGGCCGAACGGGTGGCGATCAATGCTCCGGTGCAGGGTTCTGCCGCCGACATCATCAAGCGTGCGATGCTGCGGGTCTCGGCCCGTCTGGCTTCGTCGGGGGATCCTCCGCCCGCCCGCATGATCATGCAGGTGCACGACGAACTGGTGCTGGAGGTGCGCGAGGATGCGGTGCAGGCCGTGCGCGCGGGGCTGGTCGAGGACATGGCGGCGGCGGCGAACCTGTCGGTGGATTTGGTGGTCGATGTGGGTAGCGGGTTGAACTGGGACGAAGCGCACTGATGACGGCAAACCACGATGGCGTGACGGACGATCGGCAGGGGTCGTGGGCGCGTCTGCTCCCTTGGGTGGTGTTGGTGTTGCTGGTGGTGGCGCTGGCGATCTGGGCACAACGGTTCCTGGCCGACGGTGCGGGCACCGGTCTGACCGTGGTCGAGGTTGGCGAGTGTGACCTGAGTGAGCGCGCCTGTACGGTCCTCCTGCCGTCCGGGGGGGCGGCACGGCTGGATCTTGCGCCACGCCCGGTGGTGCTGCTCGAGCCGCTGATCCTGGAGCTCGAATTGAGCGGCCGGGATCCGTCCTGGGTGGACGTGGATCTGGCCGGCGTGGAGATGTTCATGGGCTTTAACCGGCCGCGCCTGGAGCGGGTCAGCCCCGGTGTCTATCGCGGTGAGGTCATCCTGCCCACCTGCAGCAGCAACCGCATGACCTGGGCCGCGACGGTGCTTCCCGATGGGGATCGAGCCCGGGCGGAGGTCCAGTTCCAGTTCAGCACCCGGCGTTAGACAGGATGAGTGCGATCGGGCAGGCCGTGCCAGCGTTTGGCCGGCGCGTGAGGGGGGCGGCGTGACCTGGATCGGCGGCGGCATGGGTAGGATCGAATGGGCAGGATCGGAATGAGAATCGGTCGGTATGCGAACGGGTAGAACCGGGTTCTGGGCGGGTGCGATGGTCCTGTTGCTGGGCGTGATCGCGGCGGGCCTGTTGTGGTCTCCGCAGCGGGATTCCGACGCGTCCCACCCGGCCGGGCCCCTGGCCGACCGGCCGGTGGGCGGCCCGATCGAGTTGCCGATCAGCACCGCGGGCGGCCCGCTGAGCCTGGATGATTACCGCGGCCGCCACCTCTGGGTCTATTTCGGCTATGCCACCTGTCCCGATGTCTGCCCGATGGCCCTGGGGGTGCTCTCCGGGGCCTTGTCGCGCCTGTCGCCGCAGTGGCAGGGGGAGGTCGGCGTGTTGTTCGTCAGTGTCGATCCGGAGCGCGATACCGCAGACCGGCTGCGCGATTATGTGGCCCATTTTCACCCCCACATCGACGCGGCGACCGGCCCCCATGCCCAGCTGCGGGACATCGCCGAGCGCTACGGGGTGTTCTATCAGCATATCGAGGTCGAATCGGCCCTCGGCTACGTGGTCGACCATTCGTCCGCGACCTACCTGCTCGGACCCGATGGCGCGCTGCTCGAGGTGTACCCGCACGGAACGAACCCGGCCCAGCTGGTCGAAGCGTTGGCGCGTCGAGGCGAGGCCCTGTCCCGTGCCGTTTATTGAGGGCCCTGGCCTCAGCGACGCGAGCCGCGGGTCGACCGTCAAAACATTGACAATTCCCAGCGAGGCGCAGGAACTTCTTCGATGGCCAGTCGTCATACCCATAGACGCTGTGCCCAGCGTCTCCCGCTTCCCTCCCTGAGCGGGATGGTTCCGGCCCCCCCTGTCGGAACCCCTCTTGCCTCGGTCATCCCCCTGTGACCGGGGCATTTTTTCGCGTTTTTGACTAGAAAGTCCGTCGAGCCGCCAACGGCGCGGGTGCCGCCATCCAAGGGGCCCCGGAACCCGAGGGAGACGCTGCCCATGGCTTCGCACATCGCCAGCGGCCGGGACGCACGTCCATGCTGAGCCGCATCCACAACATCATGATCCTGCTGCGCGGGCAGATGTGGCTCATCCCGGCGATCATGATCGTGCTCGGCCTGGTTCTGGCGCACATCCTCCTCGACCACGGTCCGCTTTTCCATGCCGTCGAGGACGCGGATCTCTGGTGGGTCTACGGCGGTGATGCCAGCTCGGCACGGGACCTCTATGCCAGCCTGCTGACCGGCCTGATCACGATGACCTCGCTCGTCGTGTCGATCACCTTTGTGATCCTGACCCTGGCGGCGAACCAGCTTGGCCCGCGCCTGATCGCGACCTTCATGGCCGATCGTCAGATCCAGTTTGTTCTCGGGCTTTTTCTCAGCACCATTCTCTACGTGCTGATCGTGATGCGGACCCTCGAGGATGAACTGGGCAAGGACGACGTTCCGCACATCGCCGTGACTGCCGGCAGTGGCCTGACCATCGTCTGCCTCATCGCGCTGCTTTTTTACCTCCACAAGATCGCCCGGTCGATCATCGCCGACAACGTGATCGAAATGGCGGCGGACGAGTTGTCCAGGAACGTTCGCGACATCCTGCCTTCCGAACTCGGGGGCGCGCAGGACGCGTTTCCGCCGCCCGAGTTGCCCGGCGGCACGCCGGTGTCGCTGGGTCGCAGCGGCTACATCCAGACGATCGATTACGACAAGCTGATCGAACTCGCCCGGCAAGAGGACCGCGTTCTCTCGGTCGACGTGCGTGCCGGGTACTTCGTACTCAAGCGCGGCGATCATGTTCGGGTGCAGCCCGAAACCGACCTCGACGAGGGGGTCGTGAAGGCGATCCGCCAGGCTTTCGTGATCGGTCAGAAGCGCACGCCGGCACAGGATCTGGAGTATGGCCTGCATCAACTCGTCGAGATCGCGTTGCGCGCGCTCTCTCCCGGTATCCATGATCCGCTGACCGCCCTCGTGGTCATCCACCGCCTGGGCGCCGCCCTCGAGGATATTCTGGCGCGCCAACCGCTGCCGTGCGTGCTGCGGGACGAGAATGGGGAGATCCGCGTGCTGGCGGACCGGCTGAATGCCGGGGCGATCGACGCGGCCTTCGATCTGGTCCGCGAGGCCGGGGCCCGGCAGCCTCTCGTCCTCCTGCGCATCGCCGATGTCTTGCGGCAGCTCGCTCCGGTGCTGCACCTGAAGGCGAACCGACAGGCGGTGCTGGTCCAGCTGGAAAAGTTGGCGGCGACGGCTCGCCAGGCGCCCTTCGTGGAACACGATCAGCAGCGCGTGATGCAGCGCATTGATGCGGCCAGGATCACCGTCGAGCGGCGCAGCGGGATCGGCCTGGCCGAGCCATGAACCGGGCGCCGCTCGTTTCGGCGCCCACTGCCGCGACAGGCACTCCGGGTGTCCGGCACGTTACGAAATACACGTTGCGACATCGCTGTCGCAGAGTCAGGTCCTTGCCACCCTACGCGTCGGTGAGCCCGGAATTCGTGGGTGCGGGATTGGCGGCCCCGGGGTCTGCGGCCTCGAGCCAGCCCAGGAGCAGCTGCTGCAGATCCTCCACGCCGGTGCGCTTGAGGGCCGAGAAGGTCTGCAGGCTCGCCTCGAGGCCGCGTTCCTCCAGACCCCTGCGCGTGGCGAAGAGTTGGCGGTCGGCCTCGGCGCGGGAGAGCTTGTCGGCCTTGGTCAGCACCACGTGCAGCGGGCGGGGGTGCGGCTCGAGCCAGCGCAGCAGGTTCTCGTCCAGCGGGGTGAGCGGATGGCGGATGTCCATGATCAGCACCAGGCCGACCAGGCTCTTGCGCTCCTGCAGGTACTGGCCCATCAGACGGTTCCAATGCGCGCGCTGGGTGGCGGAGACCTTGGCGTAGCCGTAGCCGGGCAGGTCGATCAGCCGCCGCTGGCCGTCGGGCGGCAGCTGGAAGACGTTGATTTCCTGCGTCCGCCCGGGGGTGCGGCTGACCCGCGCCAGCGCGCGTCGTCCGCACAGGGTGTTCAAGGCGCTGGATTTGCCGGCATTGGAGCGCCCGGCGAAGGCGATCTCCGGCCCGACATCCGGCGGCAATTGGGCGAGGCGGCCAGCGCCCAGCAGGAATTCGGCTTCGCGAAACGGGTTGTGCATGAAGGGTCCTGAGCCGGAGCGTGCCGGTATGGATTCTTTGCCGGGATTGGCGCATGTGCTATATAGTGCGCCCCTTATTTTGATTCCCCTCGGCCGGGGGGCACAAGGTCCGGCGTTGCCGGCTCGTGTATTCCAAGCAGGAGTATCACTCACATGAAGTATATGCGTTCAAGCCTCTTCGCGGTCCTTTCCATGGTCGTCCTGCTGCCTTCCGCGCTGCAGGCCGGCGACCCGGTACGGGGTCAGGAACTGTCTCAGGCCTGTGCCGCCTGCCACGGTGCGGACGGAAACAGCGTCAACCCGGAATGGCCGAAACTGGCCGGCCAGCATGAAACGTATACCCACAAGCAGCTGATGGATTACCAGAGTGGGCGGCGTGAAAACGCGTTGATGGTCGCGCAGGTCGCGGCCCTGGACGAGCAGGACATGCGGGACCTGGCGGCCTTCTACAGCCGTCAGCAGATCACGCTGGGCACCGCCGACGAGGATTTGGCCGAACGCGGGGAGCGCATCTACCGGGGCGGCATCCCGGCGGCGGGTGTTGCGGCCTGCACCGCCTGTCATGGCCCCACCGGCAGCGGCAACCCGGCCGCGATGTTTCCGGCCCTGGCCGGACAGCACGCCCAGTACACGGCGGATCAGCTGCGCTATTTCCGCAACGAGCAGCGCGCGAATGACAATGGACGCATGATGCGTAATCTGGCGACGCGCATGTCCGATGCCGACATCGAGGCGGTGTCCTCGTACATTTCCGGACTTCGCGCCGAATAGCCGACGCACGGCCGGCCGTGGGTATAGGGTGGCTTCGGCCACCCTTTTTGTTTGGTGCCATGAGCTCCAGAAACCGTTGCCATCCCCGTCTGTGATTCCAGGCCTTGCATTACGGGCCTGTACACACGACGATCGTGCCCAACGCGCTTCGCGCGGGCGGGTCGGTTGGCGAACCAAAACGAGCGAAGCGCGTCCAACCCGCGGGGTGACCTCCGTGTATCGGGCCGAAGGTCGGGTCCCCCGGTTTCGCCGAAATCAATGGGCCAGCGTCAGTGGGCCGGAGTCAATGGAGAGAAGGATGATGAATCGACGTCGTTTTATGGGTTCGGTGATCGGGGGCGGCGCGCTGCTGGCGTCCGGGGTTTCGGTGGCCCAGGAGTACACCGCAGGCATCGACTACCGGCCGATCGTGCCTCGAGTGCAGACCGGCTTGCCGGAAGGCAAGGTGCAGGTGGTGGAAATATTCTGGTACGGCTGCCCCCATTGTTACACCTTCGAACCACTGGTGAACGAATGGCAGGCGACATTGTCGGATCACGTCGAGTTCACGCACCTTCCGGCCACCTTCGACGATGTCTGGGCCCTGCACGCCCGGGTCTATTATGCGGCGCGTGCGCTGGATGTGCTGGATGCGGTGCATCAGCCTTTCTTCGATGCCATTCATGCGCAGGGCCGCAACATGCGCTCCGAGAGCGCCATTCTCCGCTTCATCGACCAGCTGGGCCTGGACGCGGATGCCTTCCGCGAGGCGATGCGCGCGCCGGAGACCCTGGAGGCCGTGAACGAGGCGGGTCTGCTGGTGCAGGCCTACCAGGTCGAAGGTGTGCCGTCGATGGTCGTGGATGGGCGTGCCCTGGTCTCCGCCGGCATGGCCGGCAGTCACCGGGACATGCTGCGCGTCGTCGATTACCTGATCGCGCAGGCCTCCTGAAGCCGAACCCCCCACGTCCACGGGGGTAGCGGTTCCTTTAACCTTATTGCATGGAGAAACAGGTTGTCTCTTGTTCGACTGGACCCAGCCGACAGCGCCGCCGTACCGCTACCGCCATTCGCTACGGCACCCCTCGACCGCAAGCGGTTGCGCCTGCTGAGCTTCAATGCCCAGGTCGGCATTCCGTCTTCGCGTCCCCGCCATTACCTCACGAACAGCTGGAAGCATTTCCTACCGTTCGGCGGGCGGATCGCCAACCTCGATCGGGTCGCGCGCTTCATTGCCAACTTCGATCTGGTCGGGCTGCAGGAGATGGATGCCGGCAGCCTGCGCAGCAACTACGTCGATCTCACCGCCTACCTGTCCGAACAGGCGGGATTTCCGCATGCCTACACCCGGATCAATCGGGATTTGGGCACCTTCGCCAAGCATGCGCTCGGCCTGCTGACCCGGCTCGAGCCCGAGCGGGTCTCGATGCACCGCCTGCCGGGGTCGATTCCCGGGCGCGGCGCGATCGAGGCGCACTTTGCGCTGGCGAACGGCGAGTCCCTGGTGCTGTTTCTGGTGCATCTGGCCCTGGGCCGGCGTGCCCGCCGCGCCCAGCTCGACTACGTGGCGGCGAAGCTGGCCGATGTGCCGCACGCGGTGGTGATGGGGGACTTCAACTGCCATCCGGACAGCCGCGAGTTGCGCGAGCTGGTTTCCCGCACCGGGCTGCTCGATCCGATGCCCTGCGCGGCGACCTACCCCTCCTGGGATCCGCGGCGGGTCTTCGATCACATCCTGCTGACGCCGGACCTGAGCGTCAGCGATATCCGGGTCTACAACGTGAGCCTGTCCGATCACCTGCCGGTGGGGATCGAGATCGAATTGCCCGGCGAGGGCCGGATCATCGAGGCCGCGCACTAGCCGCTACGCGGTGGGTGGGTACGGCCCTGCGGCCTTTTTCGCGCCCGGGGCGCCGCGCGCGTTGGTGTCACCGGCCCTGGTGTCGACTGCTTGAGTGTCCAGGGTGATGGGGTCCAGCGCGATGGTATCGAGCAGGGTTCGCGCTGCCTGATGCAGTTTCGCAAGGCGCGGCGGCAGTTGCGTCGGATCCGGGCCGTGGAGCGCCTCCTGTACCGCGCAGATCTGTTGCAACAGCGCATCCAGCGAACACACGGCCGCCGCACCCTTCAGTGCGTGCAGGCGCTGGCCGAGAGTGGCCCGATCGTCGGCGGCGAAGGCCGCGTCGATCGCCGCCAGATCGGTGTGCAATTGCGCCTCAAGCAGCCGCTGGATCGATGGGGTCAAGCCAGGGCCAGAATCAGAAACGAAGGGCCCACCGGGATCGACCCCCGGATCGCGGGTGGGCTCGGCGTCGGTCGCGGGACCGCGCATCGGGGCCAGCTGGTCCTCGATGGTCTGCAGCAGGTGTCCTTCGTCGACCGGCTTGAGCAGATAGGCATCGATCTGCGGCTGTTCCGCCGCGATCCGCTCCCGGTAGACGGCATCCGCACTCAAGGCCAGGATCGGCACCTTCGCGTAGCCCGGTAGTTGGCGGATTCGCCGGCTGGCTTCGATGCCGCCCAGGATCGGCATGTGAATGTCCATCAGGATCACATCGAAACCGCGCCGTGCGGCGTGTTCGAGGGCCGCTAGGCCGTCCTCGGCGAGATGCACGTCGGCACCGTGGTGCGTGAGCAGCGCTTCCAGCAGATGGCGGTTGATCCGGTTGTCGTCGACGGCCAGGATGCGCAGCCCGTCCAGCCGGTGATCGAGCGGGGGCATTTCCTGCGGCACGGCCAGGTGTGGCCGGGGTTCAGTCGCGATCGGCAGGCGCAGGTGCAACACGAAGCGGGAGCCGGCACCGGGTTCGCTGTGCACCCGAATGTCCGCACCCATGCGGTCGGCCAGACGCTTGACGATCGCGAGCCCCAGCCCGGTTCCCTGGTAGGTTTGCCGGTTGCCGATGTTCACCTGGACGAAGGGCTCGAAGATGGTGTCGAGGTTCGCCGCCGGGATGCCGATTCCAGTATCCTCGACCGCGATGCGCAGGTCACACCACGCCGGCGTCCGAGCCCCATCACCGATCGGTCGGTGACCACCCCGTCCGTGATCGATCCGTTCGGCGTCGATGTGCAGGTGCACTGCGCCGCTGGCGGTGTACTTGACGGCATTGGAGAGCAGGTTCCACAGGATCTGGCGCAGCCGGAGCGGGTCGCCGATCAGCGTTTGGGGCACCGATTCAACGACCTCCAGCCGGCAATCGAGCGCCTTATCGGTCGCCTGTGGCGTCAGCAGTGGAAAGACCTCGGTCACCAGCTGCCGGAGGTCGAAGGCCTCGTGGGCCAGTTCGATGTGGCCGGACTCGACCTTCGAGAAATCCAGGATCTGGTTGGTCACGTCCAGCAAGGTCCCGGCCGATTGCCGGATGAAGTCGACCTGGGCCCGTTGTTCGGGATTCAGGTTCGACTTGCCGAGCAACGTCACGAATCCGACGATGCCGTTCATCGGCGTGCGGATTTCATGGCTCATGTGCGCCAGGAACTCCGATTTGGCGCGGCTGGCCTGGACCGCCTCGCGCCGCGCCGTGTTCAGCTCCGCGTTGCGCGCCTGCAACTCGATGGTGGCGTGCTGAATGCGTTCGTGCAGTTCTTCACGGTGCGCCTGCAACGCATCCATCATCGCGTTCACGCCGGCCTCCAGCCGGGCGAGTTCACCGGTGGATCGGGTCGGGGCGCGCTGCCCGAATTCGCCTTGTGCGGCCTGCCGAACCAGGCCGGTCACCGCCTCGATCGGGGTCGCGATCGCGCGGCTGGCCCGCCAGAGCAGCAGCAGGGCCAACAGCAAACCGGCCACGGAAATGGCCATGCCATAGGCCACGACCGCGAGTGCGTCGCGCAGGATGTTCCGGAAGGTCAGGGTGACGCGGACACCGCCCAGCAGCACCGGATCGTCGGCATCGGAGCGGCTAAGGCCAGCGTAGCCGAGGTCCTCCTCGACCTGCCGTCCGGCCAGGGCGTAGACGGCCTGCTCGAAGGGCTGCAGGCTCCAGGCCCCGGCGTCCGGGTAGCGGTCTGCCATCACGTGCACCGCCGGTTGCCGGGCATGATCGAGGATCTGTACGTGATGGACGTGCTTGCGGGTCGCCATGGCGGCTGCCACGCGGTGTAACTCTTCGGCGTCGCCCAGGAAGAGTCCCAGGTACGCCGCGTCGGCCAAGGCCATCACGTAGGATTCGCCGACCCAGGCAAAGTGACTCCGGGCCTGGTGCAGGCCCGCGGCCACCAGATACACCGCCAGCAGCAGCGCGAACAGCACCAGCGGCAGCAGGCCGGCCCGGAGGATGCGTTGCCGGGTGGAGGGGCCATTGCTCATGGCGCCCGATCCTGGAGGGCCCGCTGGAGCGCCTCGGCATCGTCGGTGTGCAGCCCCAGCGAGCGCAGCACCTCCGGGTTCAGGCGCACGGTAAACGCCGCCGCGTACCCGGGGGCCGACAGGCTTCCGGTGGCGCAATAGTCGAAGGCCACCGCGGCGGCCGATTGGGCCAGCTGATCGATCCCGGTGAAGACCCCGGCCGTGGCGCCGGCCTGCACCAGCGCCTGCGAATAGCCGATCACCGGGATCTCGTGCCGGTAGGCGGCCAGCAGGATGCTCGAGATGGTCGTGCGGTTGTAGACCGTCGGGTCGGCCACCGCGAACAGCACATCGACCTCGCGCAGCAGCCTGCCGGTCTTGCGGCCGACCTCGGAGGCCTCGGCGACGGTGGTTAGTCGCAGTTCGAGTCCCTCGTCGCGCCCGATCCGCAGCAACTCCTCGGCATGGGTGGCGGAGGCCGGCCCCAGCAGTACACCCACGCGGGTTCGGTTCGGAAGCAGGCGGGCCAGCAACTGGAGCTGTTTGGCGAAGGGCTGGCCGACGAATAGCGCCGAGACCGGATCGTCGTCGACGCTCGGGCAGCAGGCCCACAGGCGCTTGTAGGCGGGGCGGGGGATCAGCGTGAACAGGGTGGCATCAGCGCCGATGCGCCCGGCGACGTGTTCACTCGCCGCGATCCCCAGAGGGATCAGCACGTGATGCGCCGGCAGGCGACTCGGATGCCCCAGTGTGTCGATGGTGGTCAGCACCACCGAAGGACCCTCTGCACAGAAGTGGACGTCCGCGCGGTCGTGGCAGAGGGCTTCCAGCGCCTGGTGAAAATCCTGCGCGAACGACCGATAAATGCCCGTGTCCGAAGGACCGACCAGCACAAAGGCATGTGCTGCGGCGTTTCCGGTGAGCATCGTGCCGATCAGGGTGGTGAACCCGACCAGCAGCATGATCCCGTGCCGATAAAGCCTTACACCAGGCATCGGTCCGCGCTCGGCAACTCGGGGCGTGCAGGATTGAAGGCCATGCAGAGCCGAGGGGCGCCCATCTCAGAACTCGAGCCGGGCCGTGGCCAGAAGGCGGCGGTCGTCCTGATTTTCGGTGCGGAAGGTGGCATTGTCGACGTCAAAGAGGTTGTGCACGGAAAAGCCCAGCGTGACCCGACCGGGACGCAGATCCAGGCCCTTTTCGATCTTCAGGTCCACCCATTGCGTCGATCCGAGCCGCTGGCCCTCGCCCCGCCACTGCATCGTGTCCACATAGAAGGCACCCAGGCTGATCTGCAGGGCTTTTGGAAACTGGTGAGCATAGAGCGTGCTCAGGGTGTGCCGGGGGACCATGGTGTGACTGATGCCCCCCTCTTGCCGGTTATCGACGTAGCTGTAACCGAGGCTCGCGAAATGCGGTCCCGATTGGTACAGCAACTGCGTCTCGAAGCCTTGATGGCGCAGGGTGTAGCGGTTGAAATAGGTTCGCAATTCGCGTCGGTTGATCCGGTCGAATTTCGCCTGCCCAACAACATGACGGATGTCCTTGTAGAAAAATTTCACATCCGCGCTCAGTCGCTGATCCGCGAACTGTCCGAAGAAGCCGATTTCATAAGCGTCGATGCGTTCGGGCCGCGGTTGAAGACTGGCGGAGCGGTTCAGATCGAGATCGATCGTACCGGGTGCCTCGATCAACTCGACGATCCCGCCATCGGACCAGAACACCGGTTCACTGGTCCGGTATTCGAGCAGGGTTGGCATCCGATAGGCCCTGGAGGCGACCGCCCGGAGGCTGTTGCGAACCCCGATCCGATAGGCGATGCCCAGGCGTGGTGAGAAAAAGTCGCCGACCTCGTCATGATCCTCGAACATGGCGCCGAGGTTTGCCAGCCACCGGGCCTCGGGCTGCCATTCCGCATTGGCAAACACACGCCGCTGGCTCCGCGAGGCCGCACCACCCTCCAATAAGCCGGGCGCGTTGGCGCGATCCTCGCGATAGCCGCCACCCCACACCACGCGCAACGCGTCGTTCAACCGCTGGATGCGCTGGAACTCCAGGTCGTAGCGATGCGCGGTGTAGTTGTAATTCACGCCGACGATCTGGTCCGGCCGTCCGGCGTAGCGTGGGATTTCCTCCGGTTTCACGTGCGCCCCAGACAAAAAGGACAGGTAGTCCGACAAGGAAAACGGGAAGATCTTATCCTGGGCACGTTCCTTGTTGTGGTAGAGGGTGATCTGCATTTCGTCATCGACGGCGTCGACCCGGCGCCAGCGCAGCAATTGGTGTTGCGAGTCGGCATCGCGATCGCGTATCTCGATGTGCCTTGCGAGCAGCCCGCGTGGGGCCTCGGCCTCGCGGTAGCTGAATCCAAACTCCAGCGCATCCCGGCTGCTCAGGCCGAGGTTGCCCTTGAAATCGACATGGGCCGCTCGGAGGTCGTCGTTATGGGTGTCGAAGCCGCTCTGTTCTTCGTAGAACGCCGAAAGCCCGTACTGCAGTGCGCCCGCCTGTCCGGCATGCCGGAGGTGGGTGCGTCGGGTGTCCCGGCTGCCGGCGTCCACGCGCAGCGAGGTGCCGGGAAACTTGGCCGGATCCTTGGTCACGATGTTGATCACGCCGAAGAAGGCATTGGCCCCATAGGCCGCGGCATTCGGACCTCGGATGACCTCGATGCGGTCGACATCCTCCAGGGTGAGGGCCAGGGTTTCCCAGAGCATCCCTCCGGTCAGTGGGTTGTAGACCGAACGGCCGTCCACCAGTACCTGCAGAGTTCGCGCGTGCTGATCGGCGGCCCCGTGATAGGTTGCCGTGGCCTCGTTGCCACTGGGGTAGGCCACCTGGAACCCGGCGACATGGCGCAGCAGTTCGGGAATGGTGGCGGCGGTCGATGCGCGGATCAGGGCCTGATCGATCACGGTGATCGAGGCGGGCGTGTCCGCGACCGGCTGCTGGAGTCGGGTCGCATGCAGCACGACCGGCAGGTCCCCGTAGAAATCCCATTCCGAAACCGACGGGTCATCCGCCTGCACCGGTGCGCTCAGGACCATGGTGATCGCCAGCAGGCCTGCGGAGAGAACCAGGAGCGTGTTTGATCGGAGCCGTGAATGCGGTGCGTACGGGGCAGGGTGGAACGGTCGGAAAACCACACGAAACGGCATGCAACAAACCTCAGGCTATTCAGGCGGTGCCGCGCTGTCGTGCCGAGTGGGAATCGGTCGAGTTCAACGGGCGCTTCCGCAGAGGATAGCCTCTTGCAGCCATCGAGGCGTGGCCGGTCCTCGGTCGGGTTGGATCCGCTCGACACCGCCGGTGTTGCGGCTGGCCATTCCTCACCCTCGATTTGCGGCTGCGTGATGCCACCCCTTCGCCCACCGGGGTGGGCAGCGCCGTTGGTGCAGTGCGGAAACGAGCGGGCGGAAAAGGGGCGGGAATTCACGAATCCACGATAACGCTGGCGATCGAGGAAGGCACTGGGAGAAAGACTCGGCCGGGCTGCGAAAAAGTCGTGGCCAACGGACGATAGGGACGCACCACCGCGATTCGACGCCGCCAAGACCCCGGAGGGCGAGCATCGTGGCGGTCGTGATTCAGGGTGGCTTCACGGTACCATGGCCATTGGGAAGCCTTGAGGGAGTGCAGCGATGCCTGGAAAGGAGGGTCAGGTCCGCCCGGTGATCTTCGGTGAGGTGCTGTTCGACAGCTTCGCGGATGGCGGGGACAGCCTCGGGGGTGCGCCGTTCAATGTCGCCTGGAATCTGCGGGCCTTGGGGGCTGATCCGCTGTTCGTCGGCGCCGTCGGTGACGATGCCTTGGGCGAGCGGGTGCGTGCGGCCATGGAGGCCGTAGGCCTGGATACCCGCGGCCTGCAGGTGGCGATGCAGGCGCCCACCGGTCAGGTGCAGGTGCACATGGAGGCCGGGGAGCCGCGCTACGACATCCTGGCCGATCAGGCCTACGACCACGTCGAGCTCGATGACCTTCAGCAGACCCTGGCCTCACTTCCGGATGCGTCGATGGCCCTGCTCTACCACGGCACGCTGGCGCTGCGCAGCGAGCCCAGCCGCTCGACCTGTGCCTGGCTCGCGCAGCACGCCGCGCGGCGCTTCGTCGATGTGAACCTGCGTGCACCCTGGTACCAACCTGCGGCGGTGCTGGAGCTGATCCGCGGTGCGGACTACGTGAAGCTGAACCACGACGAGGCCAGTGAACTGTTGTCGGGTACCGACTCGAATGCCGGCGGGCCGACGGCCGAACGGATGGCGAGGGCCGGAATCCATGGCGCGATGATCCTGACCGAGGGCGCTCGCGGCGCCAGCATTCACACCTGTGACGGCGAATCCTGGGCGGCCCCCGCCCCGGCAGTCCCCCGGTTCCAGGATCCGGTCGGTGCCGGCGACGCCTTCGCGAGCGTGGTGATCCTCGGCATCCTGCACCAGTGGCCCTGGCCGATCGCCCTGGAACGCGCCCTGGCCTTCGCCGCCCGCGTCTGCACCCTGCAAGGCGCCACCACAACCGATCCCGACTTCTACGCCGCCGCCACCGCCGATTG
>PWGH01000201.1 GCA_003555285.1 Thioalkalivibrio sp. | reverse complement strand
CGATCCATTGGCACGGCCAGCGCCTGCCAAATGGGATGGACGGGGTGGCCGGTGTGAACCAGAAAGCGATTCCGGTCGGGAAGACCTTCGTCTACGAGTTCGTCGCAAGGCGTCCGGGCACGTTCATGTACCACCCGCACGCCGACGAGATGGTGCAGATGGCGATGGGCATGATGGGTTTCTGGGTCACCCACCCCCGCCAGAAGCACGACTGGATCGAGGACGTGGACCGAGACTTCTGCTTCCTGCTGAACGCCTACGACATCGATCCCGGTAGCGTGGTCCCCCGGGTCAACGAGATGCTCGATTTCAACCTCTGGAACTTCAACAGCCGGGCCTTCCCGGGCATTGACTCGATGAACGTCCGACTGGGCGATCGTGTCCGGATCCGGATCGGCAACTTGACCATGACCAACCACCCGATTCACCTGCATGGTCACGAATTCGAGGTGACCGGAACCGACGGCGGACCGACACCACCGGGCTCGCGTTGGCCCGAGGTCACCTCGGACATTGCGGTCGGGCAGATGCGCCAGCTCGAGTTCCTGGCCGACTCCGAGGGTGACTGGGCCTTTCACTGCCACAAGAGCCACCACGCGATGAACCCGATGGGCCACGACGTGCCGACGATGATCGGGGTGGATCACCGCGGCCTGGTCGGGCGGATCCAGCGGCTGGTGCCGGACTACATGGTCATGGGCGAACGCGGCATGAACGACATGAAGGACATGCCGATGATGCTGCCCGAAGAGACGCTGGCGATGATGGCCGGACATGGACCCCACGGCCCGATCGGCATGGGCGGCATGTTCACTATGCTCAAGGTTCGAAGTGACCAGCGGCCGGGTGACTACTCCAATCCGGGCTGGTACGAGCAGCCCGCGGGCACCCAGGCCTATGAATGGACGGTCGAGCTTCCCGAACCGCAGCGCTTTGCATCGGAGCGCCTGAACCCGGGTGAGGTGCCCGATCTTAACCGGACCGCGCTGGAGATGCAGGTGCGCAAGCCGGCCGGCCGGGGGCACAACCATTGATCGGTGTGCCGGTCCGGCGGTCCCGCAACCTTTCGGTCTGCAGGACCGCCGGACCGGATTTTCAACCTACGGAGGAAATGCAGAAATGACGAGTCCAACGAGATGGATCCTGCTGGCGCTGCTGGCGGGCACCGCAAGCAGTCTGGCCTTCGCGCAGGGAACCGAGCATCACGGCGACGGGGGCCACAATCATGCGCATCAGCAGGGCCATGGACACGAAGTTGCGGCCGGAGACGAACTCCCGCGGGTCGAGGCCGAGGTACGCCGGGTGAACACCCGTGCAAACACCCTGTCGCTCCGCCACGGCGACATTCCGAACCTGGATATGCCGCCGATGACGATGACCTTCCAGGTCGAGGATTCCGCCATGCTGGAGGGTTTGAGCAGTGGCGACGATGTCCTCATCACCGTTGACCAAATCGACGGCGCCTATACCGTGCTGTCGATCGAGCCTGCGCCGTAAGTCGACCCGCTCCCGTCTTGCGGTCCCGACGCGGCGTGCATCACTCTGCCCGTCAGCTCAGCGTGCGCGCGGCGGTCTGCACCGGGTCCCACACAGGAGAGAACGGGGGCGCATAGGCGAGGTCCAGATAGGCGAGCTGCTCGGCCGTCATCCCGGTGGTGATTGCGGCGGCGATGCGGCCGATCAGTTCCAGCGGCGAGAGGATGATCCGATTGCGCCCGTCCGGACCCGGTTTGGGCAGGCGGTAGATCAGCCGCAGCAGGATCTGGCCGAGCTGGCAGGGGTTCATCGCAACACGCTGCGCACCCACCCGGAATCGCCAAGGCTGCAATCCGCATTGCGTGACCTGATGCGCGTTTTGTCGGCCGCCACGGCGGTGGAGCCGGATCCACAACGCGCCATCTTCCTGGTCAAGAACGAACCCATTCCTGCGTTCCGTCACAAGACCAGGTGGCGGTGTGGCCCTGCTAGTGCGGCTATTAAAAAAGCCACTGCTGGGCTGCAACGACCAAGGCGCTGGGCCGTTGCAAAGTGGCTTTGCCAACAGCAGATTTAGTAACAGGGAGTCTCCCGGTTCGGCCTCCCACCGGCGCGATCCTGGCCGCGGACGGCAAAAGGCTTCACTGGACAGCCCGGTCCGGCGGATGCGAGTACTCCGTCGGATCGGCCACGTCGGCGGCGGCGAAGGCCGCCTGTCGGGCCTCGCACTGCGGGCAACGGCCACAGTGCCGGGGATGAGCGAGCAGGCAGCTCCAGGTGCGGGTCCAGTCGATGCCGGTGGCGGCGGCACTGCGGATCACCTGGGCCTTGTCGAGGTCGTGCAGGGGCGCGAGGACGGTGAGACCTGGAACCAGCGTTCCCGCAAGATGGGCAAAGGTCTGCAGGAAGGCCGATTGGCTCCCGGGCCCGTGGTCCCGATCATCTCGGTTCAGGGCGAGCAGGATGCGTCGGGCACCGATATGCTGGGCGAGGTTGACCGCGAGGGCCAGTACCGCAAGATTGCGCTGCGGCAGTGGAACGTGGCTCACCCACTCGGATTCACGGGTGAAATGGCCACGCAGTCCCGAGAGATCCATGGTCTCAAGCGGTGTGTCACAGGCCTCGGCGAGACCCTCGGCGGCTGACCGCTCGCGTCGGGCGTTGCGCTGGCCGTAGTCGACGCAAAGGGCATGCACCGGTTCCTCGAGCTGCCGGCATTGGTAAAGCAATGCACCGCTCTCGATACCGCCGGAGAGCAGCAAGAGCGACAGAGCCGACGGTTTCGAAGTAGGCATGGGGGAAACGATACGTCACCGTGGCGACGGCGGTCACGATACCGCTGACATCGGACCGTTGTCGGATCCAGAACGCTGCTGTGCGTTGATCGTCTCGCGCCGGCCTCCGTGAGGTGCGACTGCGCGGTAATGCTGGGGGCTAAAAAGGGCCGATAGTACTCGTAGAACTGCTGGGCGCGATCGTGAAGGGCATGCAGGAGCAATGCCCGCACGCCGGCTTCCGCGCGACGCCGAATGCTCACAGTACGGCATCTTGCCCTGCCTTGCGGCGAGTAGCTCTCTCTATCGCCGCATAAAATGCGGCGATTAAGTTGCTCATGCGGAGAACGCTGCCCATAATCTCCGCATGATAAGCGGTGATTGCAACTACATCTGGCAGGCCAGTGAATGGCCGAATTGGCGCTTCGACCTGGCAACGCTCGCCGGTCCCATGGCCGAGGTCAGCCGCGCCCAGGGGCTCTTGATGGGCCGCCTGGCCGACGTGGGCATGGCGCTGCGCAATCAGGCCAGTCTGGCAGCGCTGACCGAGGACGTGGTCAAGACCAGCGAGATCGAGGGTGAGCAGCTCAACGTCGAATCCGTGCGCTCGTCCATCGCCCGCAGGCTGGGCGTAGACATCGGCGCGCTCGCTCCGGTTGATCGTCACGTTGAGGGCGTGGTCGAGATGGTGCTCGACGCCACGGCCAACTGCCTTGCGCCGGTGTCGCGGGAGCGGTTGTTCGGTTGGCATGCTGCCTTGTTTCCCACCGGCTACTCGGGCTTTTCCAAGATCAAGGTCGGCGGCTGGCGCGACGATGCCAGTGGTCCGATGCAGGTGGTGTCTGGCCCCATCGGTCGCCAGAGGGTCCATTTCGAGGCGCCACCCGCTGAGCGTCTGGAGGTGGAAACCAGCCGCTTCCTCAAATGGCTGAATGGTCCATCGAACGAACCGCCGCTGCTCAAGGCCGGCCTCGGCCACCTATGGTTCGTCACCTTGCATCCGTTCGACGACGGCAATGGCCGTATTGCCCGGGCCATCGGCGATCGGTTGCTGGCACGTGCCGATGGCAGCCCACAGCGGTTCTACAGTTTGTCGGCGCAGATCCAGCGCGAACGCAAGGCCTACTACGACATGCTGGAGCGGACCCAGAAATATTTGCCGGGAACAAATTTTCGCGCTAGCCCCGCAGGGGGCGGGCACGGGGATGTGCCTGACAACCGGTCGCTGGATGTCACCGAGTGGCTTGCCTGGTTCCTCGACACGCTCCATCGCGCCGTCGATCAGGCGCAGCATACGCTCGACGCCGTGCTGACCAAGGCGCGGTTCTGGCAGCGCTGGGCGACCACACCACTCAACGAGCGTCAGGTGAAGTTGCTGAACAAGCTGCTCGACGGCTTCGAGGGAAAACTCACCACCAGCAAGTGGGCGGCCATTGCCAAGTGTTCGCCAGACACGGCGTTGCGCGACATCAACGACCTGCTCACGCGGGGCGTGCTGCGGAAATCGGATGCAGGCGGACGCAGCACCAGCTATGAGCTGAGCGATCTGCCTGAATAGCCGTGCCTTCGGCAAACGACTTGGCTCGCCGGCCTGATCCCCCGTGCCATGATCCGGCCACCACCGGGGCATTCGATACTAAAGTGGACCCCGATATCTGGACAACGGTTTAAGCTATGGCCGAGCCTGCGAATCGGGGTACCAAAGAGATGGGCACGCTTTGCGGCTGCTCGCGCTGTCCCGTGTTCGTCAATGCCGGAGCTCCCATGTCCGGGTGGTCGGCATCCCCGGATGCGGTGGCCGGCTTGCGCGGAATACGCAGACACTCATTCGATTCTGGGACTGGGACGGTCTGGTACGCCGGGCGCGGTCAGGGCACGTGGCCCTGGACTTTCTCGGCGGCACGTTGCTGGGTGTTGAGGGTTACCAACCGGGCAAAGCAGTCATCTCTCGGCCTGCCAGTTATTTGAGCTGTTACATGGTCTACGGTATTATGCGCATAAGTCCATAGGCGCACAAATACCTGAGTGGGAAATTCCATGAATACGATTCGCTGGAATGTCGTCGTCTCGGCCGACACCGACCAGTCCCTTCGCATGTTTCTGGCCAGCCAGGGCGGTGGGCGGAAAGGAGATCTGTCGCGCTTCATTGAGGAAGCGGTGCAGGCACACATCCTGGAGTTGAGTGCCGAGCAGGCGAAGGCCGCCAACGCCCACCTGAGTGAGGCCGCTATGACCGAAGCGGTTGACGAAGCGCTCGACTGGGCGCGTAAGCGCTGATGCGGGTTGTATTAGACACCAACATCCTGTTCAGCGCCCTGATCTCGCCACACGGTGCACCCGATACGATCTATCGCGCTTGGCGCGCGGCGCGCTTCGAGGTCGTCAGCTCGCGGATGCAACTCGATGAAATCCGCCGGGCCAGCCGCTATCCCAAGCTCCAGGCCATCCTACAGCCCGCCAAAGTGGGGTCCATGATCAATAACTTGCAACGGGCGGTGGTACTGGAACGCCTGACCATCGAGGTCGAAGCCGATGATCCGAATGACTCCTTTCTGCTGGCCATGGCTCTGGCGAGCGATGCAGACTTCCTGGGGACTGGTGATCGCCGCACAGGCCTCTTGCAACTCAGGTACATCGAACGCACGCGGATCGTTACGCCCGCCGTGTTCTGCGCCGAGGTGCTGTAATCGATGCCGGTCGGCTCTCTGACGCAGCAGGTCCTCTGGAACACGTTCAGCATGCCCGAAACCGATCATGCCGTGATCCAGAGGTTGCAGGAACGAGTCGTCCGGGGATTCCCGTCGACGAACTGTCCCCGGCTCATGCGGCCATGGCTCACTGTCGAGGTTGCGTTTGACGCCGGGTCGCGGGCACATCGCGATAAGCCAGGACGCAGCGAGGGGACCGTCCCCTAAGGCGCAAGGTGAGGCGTCGTTCACGAAAATATATGTCATCAGCAAGCGCGCGCAAGAGCTTCACGCCTTCGCCTCGCCAGGCGGCTTCGTGGTGGACGCGCGCTGGCTTGAGGACCACGGCGTCAGCCGGTTCTTCACCCGCAAAT
>PWGH01000064.1 GCA_003555285.1 Thioalkalivibrio sp. | reverse complement strand
GGCGCAGTCGAACCAACGCTCTTATATCGAGGGTTCGAACCACGCTTCATCAGACACAGAAAAGGGGCCTGAAGGCCCCTTTTCTGTGTCTGGCGGAGAGAGAGGGATTCGAACCCTCGATACGGGGTTACCGTATACACACTTTCCAGGCGTGCGCCTTCAACCGCTCGGCCACCTCTCCGGGTTTCGCGGATCCGGCGTGTAACGGCCGACCCGCGAAGCTGCGCAGGGTAAACTAGCACGTGCCAAACCGCAATTGTTCCATCAGCCACTGGCCACTGACTCCCCGGATCGGCAGAGCCGGCGATGGCACCACGAGACCGGCCTTGCAGCCTCCAGCCCGCCCAAGGCGGTGCCGGGACCCGTTATCCGCTATCGGGTGCGCTCCGGGCCGGGGGGCAGCATGCCGGGGAAGGCATGCACATTGCCGCCGGGGTTCATGTCGCGGATCCGCGCCGTGCCCACGCGCTCGACCTCGTCGATGCGAACCAGCGCGTGCAGCGGAAGATGAAACCGCTGCACTCCCTCGAATTCATGGCGCAGACGCTCCTCGCTGGGATCGACCACCATCTGGGTACGCTCGCCAAAAAGCAGGCCCTCCACGGTCACGAAGCCGTACAGGTGATCCTGGTACACCTCGCGGGCAAAGATCTCGTACACCTTGCCTTGGTTGATGAACGTGACGCGATAGCGGTTGGAATCAGTCATGGTTTCATCATGCGGGCCTGTCTGAAAAATGCAAGCACCCTTGTGGGCCCATCTCAATCGAAAACGATGGTCTTGTTGCCGTGGGTCAGCACCCGGCCCTCGAGGTGGTAGCGCAACCCCCGGGCCAGCACCCAGCGTTCGACGTCGCGCCCCTTGCGCACCAGGTCCCCCACTTGGTCGTCGTGGCGGATCCGGGCCACATCCTGTTCGATGATCGGGCCGGCGTCGAGTTCCTCGGTCACGTAGTGACACGTTGCACCAATCAGCTTCACACCACGGGCAAAGGCCTGGTGGTAGGGCCGCGCGCCGACGAAGGACGGCAGGAAGCTGTGGTGGATGTTGATCACCCGTTCCCGGAACTGCAGGCAAAGGTTCGGCGGCAGGATCTGCATGTAGCGCGCCAGCACGATGGTGTCGGCCTCGAGCGCCTGCAGGCTATCCTGCAGGCGCTGGAAGGCCTGCTCGCGGGTCTGGGGCGTCACGGGGATATGTTCAAACGGGATGCCGTAGCAACTGGCAACCTCCTCGAGCTCCCGATGGTTGGACAGGATCGCGGGGATCTCCATCGGCATCTCGCCGGACCGCCAGCGCGCCAGAAGATCGGTCAGACAATGCGGCTCCCGACTGACCAGGATCACCACCCGTGGCCGAATCCGGGTGTCACTCAGGGACCAGCGCATATCGAACTCGAGCGCCTGCTGGGCCAAGTCCCGATTCAGGGCCGCCTCACCACCCGCGGGCAGGGAGAACACCCAGCGCATGAAGAACCATTGCGCCTCGAGGTCGGTGTGCTGGGCCGCCTCGGTGATCCAGCCCTCGGCATCGGCGATCCGACCCGCGACCCGGGCCACGATCCCCATCCGGTCCGGGCAGGCGATGGTCAGGCGGAATTCACTGCGTTCGGTCATGGTCGGCTCGACGGCGTTGCGACAGGCGGGCAGTGTACGGCGCCGGCTGGGGCCACGGGAAGCGCTGCGCCGCAGCGGGTTACGCCGCAGCGGGACACACGCCGGCGGCCGCAGACGCAGGGGAACCCCGCGCAGCCGTCCCGTGGGCTGCAGCCTACGGGGCTGCGGCACACGGGACGGCGGGGAGTTCGCTGCGCTTGACCAACCGTACACAACCGGCGCCCCGTCCGGGACGGAGCGGGGCGCCGTGCTTGTGGAGGTGGCTAGCTGCGCTCTTGGATCCAGCGGGCGACGGAGGGGGGAATTTCCTTCTGGGCGCGTCCGCTCACGTAAATGCCGATATGGCCGCCCTTGAAAGTGAATTCGGTGTAATCCTTGGTGCCCACCAGCTTCTTCAGGGCTCGGGAGGCATCCGGCGGCACCAGATGATCCTCGGTCGCATAGACGTTATAGACGGGCATGGTGACGTTCTTCAGGTTCACCTCGTGGGGCCCGATCTTCAACCCGCCCTCGACCAGCTTGTTGCCCTGGTAGAAGTCCTTCTGGAACTGCCGGAAGGCCTCCCCGGCCTGATCGGGGCTGTCGAAGATCCACTTCTCCATGCGCAGGAAGCTGTCGATCTGCTCGGGCTTGTCCAGAACATCGACCATATCCAGGTACTTCTGGCCCATTAACCGATACGGCTTCAGGTTCAGGAAGTTCCAGTTCAGCATCTCGCCCGGCACATTGCCCACGGTATCCACCAGCAGATCCACGTCGACATAGCGGATCCAGTTGGACAACATGTTGTCCGGGGTCTGGAAGTCGACCGGGGTCACCATGGTCACCAGGTTCGCGACCTTCTCCGGATGGGTGGCGGCATAGCAGAGACTGAAGGTGCCGCCCTGGCAGATGCCCAGCACGTTGATCTTGTCCAGTTTGTGGCGCTTGCGGATCACGTCCACACAGCGATCCAGGTAGCCGTTGATGTAGTCGTCCAGGGTCAGGCAGCGGTCGGCGCGGTCCGGATAGCCCCAGTCGACCAGGTACACATCCAGGCCGGCATCGAGCAGACCGCGAATGGTGGAGCGGTTTTCCTGGATGTCCGCCATGTAGGGACGATTGACCAAGGCATAGACGATCAGCAGCGGCACCGGATTCTGCACCACGCTGGTCGGCGCCTGAAAGCGATAGAGGACCATCTTGTCCTCTTCGTACACCGCCTGCTTCGGCGTGACCCCGGTGGCCACCTCCTCGGCCTGCATCAGATTCTGGATACCGTGGGTCAACTTGCGCTGAAAACTGGTCAGCTCTTCAAGGGCTTCGTCGGGGCGAATCTGGATTGGGCTCATGACTGGGTCTTCCTCCCGCTGGTGCCGCCCTTACCCGGGCTGGCGGTACGCGTACGCGTGGGTTTGGGTTTGGCTGCGGATTTGGACGCCTCGGTGGATCCGGTCGCTTCGCCCTCGTCCTTGCTCTGGGCGGCATCGCCCCCCCCCGTCTTACCGGACCCGCCGGACGATTCGGGCTTCGCCGATCCCACCTGCGCGCGCAGCTGATCCAGTTCGGCGCGCAGGTGCTCGAGCGCATCTCCGGTTTCCCGCTGGATATCGGCCTGGGCGTCCAGGTCCTCCCGCAGGCCTTCGGCCTCGAAGCGCAGTTTGCGGTAGGCCGCCCGCGTGTCGTGCAGACGATGCTCCAGCACACCGATCTCGGAGCGCGTGGGCATGTTCATCGCCTCCAGCTGCTCGTCGACCAACCGGGCGCCCTCGCGCTTGACGCCCATCAAGGCGTTCACCAGACCGCCATAGCGCCGCGCATAGGCGTCCGAGTTCGCATATTCCGCATAAACTTCTTCGAAGGCATCGACCCAGGTATCGTAGATCTGGCGGATCGAATTGATCGGCCCGTGCTCCTTGGCGGTGGCCTCGAGCCGGCGACGGAAGGCCTCCAGTGAGGGGGCCATCAACTCGGCGAAACCGGCCTGGTATTCTCCCATGGCCTTCTCGTATTCGAGCAGGCGACGGACGAAGTTCTGCTGTTGTTCCTGGGACTCGCGCGCATAGCCCACTGCCGGCGTGGCCAGGAAACGGTCCATGCGGGCGCGCATGTCCTCGGGACCCTCGCCGGTGAAGGCCGGGATGTCGAAGGCCTTCAGGAAATCACCCGGAATCGGCAGGCCGCCCGAGAAGGTCCGGGCCCAGTTGTCGAGCGGCAGGTCCCAGAAGGCCTTGCCCGGACGCGCGCCCTGGCCAGCCATCGCCGCGAAGGGATTCAGCCCCTGATTGGCCTGACCGAAGGCATCGGTCATCATGCGGGACCACTTTTCGACGATCTCGGTCGGGTTCGTCGGCACCCCGGCCCCGCCTCCGCTGAATTGCTCGGCCATGGAAAAATAGCTCTTGCCCAGATTCATCATCTGATCGAAGGGGCCCTGATTGGACTGGGGCAGGCTCGGTGCGACGGCCTTCCACCACTGGTCCAGGGCATCGGCCCAGGGGTTCGCCGGCGCTCGGGGGGCCGGCGTGGTCGCCTCGATACCGCGGCGAGCCATGTCCGTCCAGGCGTCCCAGTAACGCCGCTGCGCCTCCAGCCACTGATCGGCGGTTGAATCGGAATCAGCCATTGATATCTCCTGATGATCGCTACACGGTGGTAAGGTCATTCCATGAATGAGGGATGATAGAAGGTTCTTGGGACACTAGCATACCTTTGTGCATCGCACCATCGCATCCAGCGGATCCCGAACCCTGACCGCGGGCACGGGAATGCGGTCCGGCGCGATGCTGGTGCCGCATTTTTGGTCGGGCATGCCATACTCAGCGGACCCTTGGGTTCGCCGCACCCCGGCGCTCCGGGCACCGTGTGCACAGATCGGTCCGCATACGATCTGGCCCATTCAGTCGATACAGAGGAGAAGCAGCAGATGAGCGAAGAGATCGTGATCGTCGGTGCCGCCCGCACAGCGGTCGGAAACCTGATGGGTTCACTCTCCGGCATCCCGGCCAGCGAACTGGGCGCACGGGTCATTCGTGCGCTGCTCGAACGGTCGGGCGTGACGCCGGAGCAGGTGGACGAGGTCATCCTGGGCCAGGTTCTGACCGGCGCTGCCGGCCAGAACCCGGCGCGCCAGGCGTCCCTGCAGGCCGGCATCCCCTACGCAGTACCCGCGATGACCATCAACAAGGTCTGCGGCTCCGGCCTGAAGGCCGTGCATCTCGCCTGGCAGGCGATCCGCTGCGGCGACGCCCAGATGGTGGTAGCCGGCGGACAAGAGAACATGAGCCTGTCCCCGCATGCCCTGCCCCGCTCCCGCTCGGGCGTGAAGATGGGCGACTGGGCGATGAAGGACACGATGATCACCGACGGCCTGTGGTGCGCGATGAACGATTGCCACATGGGGGATACCGCCGAGAATGTCGCCACGGAATACGACATCGATCGCACGGAACAGGATGCCTTCGCGGCGCAGTCGCAACAGCGGGCGGAGGCCGCGATCGAGGCGGGGGCCTTTCGGGACGAGATCGTCCCGATCGAGATTCCGCAGCGCCGCGGCGATCCGGTGATCTTCGACACTGACGAGTTCCCGCGCCGCGGCACCACCGCCGAGGGGCTCGGCAAGCTGCGACCGGCCTTCAAGCGCGACGGCTCGGTGACCGCCGGCAACGCCTCCGGCATCAACGACGGTGCCGCCGTGGTGCTCGTGACCACCGCCGCGAAGGCGCAGGAACTGGGCCTGAAGCCGATGGCCCGCATCGTCGCCTTCGCCTCCGCCGGCGTCGATCCCGCGGTGATGGGCACCGGACCGATCCCCGCGACCCAGGCGTGCCTGGAAAAGGCCGGCTGGACCCCGGCCGATCTGGACCTGATCGAGGCCAACGAGGCCTTCGCCGCGCAGGCGATCTCGGTCAACAAGACGCTCGGTTGGGATCTGTCCAAGGTCAATGTCAGCGGCGGCGCGATCGCGCTCGGTCACCCGATCGGGGCCTCCGGTGCGCGCGTGCTGGTCACCCTGTTGCACGGCATGCAGCGGCGCCAGGCCAAACGCGGTCTGGCCACGCTGTGCATCGGCGGGGGTCAGGGCGTCGCGATGGCGCTGGAGCTGATCGACTGACGACTACCGCCGTCCACCCTGCCCTGCGTACCCCGGCAGGGGACGCAGGGCTCCGGCGACCGACGCGGCAATGCCCACGGCCATGCTGTAGACTCGAACGAAGATTCTTACTATAGGTATGGACATGGGTACGGACTCAGTGGACACGCATCGCCTGATCAAGAAATACCCGAACCGTCGGCTCTACGATACCGAGGAAAGCCGGTATATCACCCTGCTGGACGTT
>PWGH01000199.1 GCA_003555285.1 Thioalkalivibrio sp. | reverse complement strand
CGTGCTGCAATTGAGCCAGAGGTTGCCGGGAGCCAGACCCATGGCCCACTGCCGTCTGCTGGACACCGGCATGGACCTGCCCTCGGCCTTCGCACCGTCGGTACGCTGTGTAAAACTGAAGGTGGGTCGGGCCGATCTGGCTACCGACCTACGGCGCATCGAGCAGGTGCTGGCGCTCCTGCCGCATGCGGCCCGGTTGCGACTGGATGCGAATCGAAGCTGGTCTTTGGCACAGGCGACTCGGCTGTGTGCACGCCTGGAGACCCGACGCATCGAGTACCTGGAAGAACCGCTGCGCCCGGGGTTGTCCTACGCCCGCTGGAACGAACACATCGCGGTGCCCTTCGCCTGGGACGAGACGCTTCGGGCGTCTTCCCCGATCCTGAGCCCCCCCTGGGATGGCGGTTCAGCACCTGGGGTCCCGCCCCGGTCGAGCGCCTCCGATGGTTCCGACGCAGTCGATGCCGGTTCAACCCCTGCCGATTCGACGCGCTCCGATGCGCAACGTCTCGATCCACAGAGGCCCGATCTGGACCTTCCCGGACTGCAGGCGCTGGTGGTGAAGCCCATGCTGCTGGGGCTCGCGCGCACGCAGGCCCTGCTCGCTGCGGCGCGCACCCGGGGGCTGAAGGTGGTCCTGAGCGCCAGTTATGAGTCCAATCTGAGCCTGGATTTCTACGCCCGTCTTGCGGCGTTCTGGGAATTGGACGGCCCGCACGGGTTGGATACCTTCCGGCTGTTCGGCCAGGCGCTGCTGCAGCCCTTGCAGGAGGCGCAGGATCCGTCCGATCCGATTCATCGACCGATCCTCGGCCGCGATGGACTTGAGCATCAGGCCCGGCTGCTGTGAACGAATCGCCACCGTACTGCCTGCTGCGCCGGGCGGCCCGGCGCTTTGCGTCCGCTCCCGCGATGATCACCCCGACCTGTTGGCTGTCCTTTGGCGAACTGGATGCCCGAGTCGATGCGCGCGCACGGGTCCTGAGGGCGAGCCCGTTCGTCGCGGCGGGCGACTGGGTCGTGCTGCCTGCCACGCTCACGCCGGCAGCCCTGATCGATCTGCTGGCGCTGATGCGGGCCGGCCTGCCGGTGCTGCTGATCAATCCCGACTTGCCCGAACCGCTGGTACTGGCCCTGATGCAGCAGCATCGGCTGCGGCATCGGTTGCAACCGGACGGCACCTTCGCGCCCGAGACAGCGCACGGGGACCCGGATTCGACCCAGGGGCCGGCCTGCGGGTCTTCATCCGAAGGGCGCGAGTCTGTCGCAGCTGCGCGGCAGGCGCCGGCGGATCCGCTGGCCCCGGATCGGCCCTGTACAGGCATCCTCACGTCCGGCTCGACCGGCGTGCCCAAGGTGGCGGTGCACCGGTACTGCAACCATGTGCTGAGCGCCAAAGGCGCCTGCCTGGACCTGGGCCTGCAGGCGAACGACCGTTATCTGCTGTCCCTGCCCTATTTCCACGTGGCGGGCTTGGGGATCGTGTTTCGCTGCCTTTGGAGCGGGGCCGCCCTGGTGCTGGGGGGGCGCGCCGAGGATCCGGACTTTCTGCAGGCCCTGGACATTTCCCAGATTTCGATGGTCGACACCCAACTTCTGCGCCTGCTGGGCACCGCGGGGGCACTGCCGCGGCTTCATGGTCTGCTACTCGGCGGCGGGCCGGTGCGACCGGCCCTGCTCGACGCCGCCCGGACCCGCGGGCTGCCGATTCGGCTCAGTTACGGCCTCACCGAGATGAGTTCCCTGGTCATCAGCCAGGAGTTGGACGGGCCGGCCCACCTGCTGATGCATCGCGAGGTCCGGATCGGCGAGCAGGACGAGATTCTGGTTCGCGGTGGCACGTTGTTTCTGGGCTATCTGCAGGCCGGACGCGTGATGCCGGCCACCGATGCGCAGGGTTGGTTTCACACCCGGGACTGCGGCACCTGGGATGGGGCGAGCCTGCGCGTTTGGGGGCGCCTCGACCATCAGTTCATCAGCGGCGGCGAGAACATCCAACCGGAGGCCATCGAGGCCGTATTGTGCGGGCATCCTGCGATTCAACGGGCGGTGGTGGTGCCCCAGGCCGATGCCACGTTCGGCCTGCGCCCGGTCGCCTTCCTGGATACCGTGCGACCGCTGTCCGAGGCCGAACTGCGCTGCTGGCTGCACGAGCGCCTGAGTCCCTGGCAGATGCCCACCCACTTTCAGTCGCTGCCCCGAGATGGCAGCCTGAAGATCCGCCGCGCCGACCTGATGCAACAGGCCGGGCAGGCGCGTTGAGCGCCGCCTCCAGGTCCTTTTGCCCCTTTCCCCCAACCCAAGGCGAACCCCCATGCCCCTGTGGAAGAAACCCGTGGACCTGGACGCCCTCCAGCAGTTGCAGCGCAACACCTTGATGGAGGCGCTGGGAATTCGGATCACCGCCGTCGAGGACGACGCCCTGTTCGGCACCATGCCGGTGGACGCGCGCACACGGCAACCCTTCGGCCTGTTGCACGGGGGCGCGTCGGCGGCGTTGGCCGAGACCCTGGGCAGTGCCGCGGCGCATCTGGCGACCCCGCCGGGCACGATCGCGATGGGGCTGGAGATCAGCGCCCACCATCTGAAGGCGGTGCGCGAGGGAATCGTCACCGGCTGTGCCCGCCCCCTGCATCTCGGTCGCACCACCCAGCTCTGGGACATCCGGATCCAGAACGCGGCCGATCAGCTGGTCTGCAGCGCCCGTCTGACGGTTCTGGTGCGGGAGATACCCTGAGCCATGGCGCCTTCTGCATCCACCTTCAGGCCGGTCCGGCGCATCCCCACGCACCTGATTACCGGCTTTCTCGGGGTCGGCAAGACCACCGCGATCCGCCACCTGCTCGCGCAGCGACCGCCGAAGGAACGCTGGGCGGTGCTGGTCAATGAATTTGGCGAGGTGGGCGTGGATGCGGCGCTGCTACCGCAAGGCGAGGTCGCGATCCGACAGGTCGCCGGAGGGTGCCTGTGCTGTGTCGCGAGTCAGGGCTTCGGTGTCGGCCTGAATCAACTCATTCGTCAGGAGCGCCCGGAGCGTATCCTGATCGAACCCACGGGTCTGGGGCATCCGGCACAGATCATCCGGATGCTGACCGAGGCCCAATACACCGCGGTGCTGGATCTGCGCGCGACGCTGACGCTGATGGATGCCCGGCACCTGGCCTCGCCCCGGCACCGCACGAACGCGAACTGGTGCGATCAGATTCATCTGGCCGACGTGCTGGTGGCCAACAAGGCGGACCGCTACGGACCCGCGGATCACGCGGCACTCGATCGCTTCATTCGCGAACTGGATCCGCCGAAAGCCCGGGTGGCGCGGGTCGAACAGGGCCGGCTGGACCCGGAGTGGCTGGATCTGCCATTGAGCGCGGCGCGCCGTGCCTTGTTCCCGGAGGCCCATGCCTTTCTCACCCGGACCGCCCCGGACGGCGGGGACACCGCCGATCCGGCCCTCGCGGCGGTGCGCCCCGACTGGTGGACCGTCGACGGGCGCGGTGACGGGTACTTCAGCCGAAGCTGGCTGTTCGGGCCGGGGGTGTGTCTGGAGGCCGCAGGCCTGCGCACGCTGTTGCACCAACAGCCCTGGGATCGGGTGAAGGGGGTGCTGGCCACCAATGCCGGCTGGTTGCGCATCAACCGGGTCTCCGGCGAGGGGGGCCTTGAGGTGTGTCCGCCCGGCGGCGAGGGGCGCTTGGAAATCATCGATCACCAGCCGATTGCCGGCGACGACCTCGACCGGCAATTGCGTCGGCTTCGCCAGGCTGCGCCGCCGGAAGACGCCCCCGGTCGTTGACCTGCTGCGGAGCCTGTGTCCTGGCCCGCTGCGCTTGGCCCACCCGACGCCCACCCTACGAGGCGGGGGCGCATTGGGTTTCCGGGCGTGCGGTTGCGTCGGTCGGGTTGACGGTGGCGTTGGTGCCGCCGGGATGGTCAGACGGCGGCAGCGGCCAGTCCGAGACCTGCACCGACGAAGGCACCCGCGGTTCCGCAGAGGGATGGATGGTAGGCCAGCCAGCCTGCGCGGATGCCCACGGAACACGACGAGTAAAAGGCCAGAAAGCCGATAATGGCCAGAACGAAGACCTGCGGATGCAACAAGGAACTGACAATGACTTCCATCGTAATCTCCAAAACTCCCTCTGGATGACCGTTGTGCCGGCCGCGTACCTTGGCGGCACAACGGGCGCGGAACAACGGGGTTGAAGCCTTGATATGGCGCAGGACTGTACGCCCGTTCCCGATGGGAGGCAATTCAGGCCGAGTGCCTGCGGCGACGGTTGATGTTGTGTACGCTGGGCGTTCCCTGAAGCGACTTTTGCGGGCGATCCCTGATGACCGATTCGGCCACCCTTCGGAACATGGCGCTGTACTGTGATTTCGAGAACATCGCACTCGGGGTTCGCGAGGCCAAGTATCCCCAGTTCGACATTCGACGGGTGCTGGAACGCCTGCTGTTGAAGGGCAACATTGTGGTGCGCAAGGCCTATTGCGACTGGGATCGGTACAAGGAATTCAAGGCCCCGATGCATGAAGCGGCCTTCGAATTGATCGAGATTCCCCATGTGCGGCAATCGGGCAAGAATTCGGCCGATATCCGAATGGTCGTCGATGCCCTCGATCTCTGTTACACGAAGGGTCATGTCGATGCCTTCGTGATCATCAGTGGCGATTCGGATTTCTCCCCGCTGGTGGCCAAGCTGCGCGAGAACAACAAGCTGGTGATCGGGGTCGGCGTGAAAAAATCGACCTCCGACCTGCTGATGGCCGCCTGTGACGAGTTCATCTACTACGACGACCTGGTCCGCGAGGAGGCCCGCAAGCAACACCAGCCGCGCAAGCCGGCCCGGCCGAACGAGAAACCAGAGGCACGGGATCGACCGACGGCCCAGGATGCGGAGGCCCGCGGGCAGGAGGCCCGTCGGCAGGAGGCGATGGATCTGGTCGTGGAGACGGCCGAGGCCCTGCATTCCGAGCGCGGCGCGGACGAGCCCGTCTGGGCCTCGATGGTCAAACAGGCCATCAAACGCCGCAAGCCGGGTTTTAACGAGAGTTATTACGGCTTTCGCAGCTTCAGTGCCCTGCTCGAGGAAACCCGACGCGTGGGCCTGATCGGTCTGACCCGCGACGAACGCTCAGGGGGCTACATCATCCAGGTCGAGGAGTGACCGCGGCCGCAATCACGGTGGCACATTCGCTATACTACGTGTAGAGCGCATTCAGACACGAGACGAAATCACCGTCATCAGCGCGGCGCCCGCCGGGGGTTGTCGCAGAGGGTGCGCCACACCGGATTCAGCGCAGGGAAATCCCGTGCGCTGAATCCGATCTCCGTGCGGGTGCCGGAAGATCCTGCCCTCCGCCAGTGGGAGTGACGAAAATGACATTCAAGGTCGGTGAGTTGGTGATCATGCAAAACGCCAGTTACTACACGGAATGGAACGGCGCGCTGGGCGTGATCGTCAGCCCCCTGGCGCACCGAACCTCCATGGATCTGCTGAGCATGCATTACCGCACCAGCGCCAGTTACCGGGTCAAGATCCTGACCCGGGACGGTGTGGTGGTGGATGCGCGACCGCACCAGATCCGTCGCCTGCACGGTCCGGAGGAATCCGTGCGCAAGACCCGGCGCCAACGCCGCCCGGCGCCGCTCGCGGTCTTCTGAGACCGTTGCCATCCGCAACGGTCGCCAACACGGGGATCGGCCATCCTGAAGCCATCCGAGCCGTGGCGGGCCCTGTCGGCGGTACACGCCCGTCCGACATCTGAATCGGTTTTCGCCACCCGGGGGTTGCCGGCCGGTTTGCCGACGGCTGTCGGCGCACACTGATACAGTGACAGCAGAACGCCCCTCTCCCAAAGCCCTGGAATCCCTCTCTGTGTTCCCAACCCGCTCCCTGAAGCCCCTGTGCCCCGTCGTGCTCCGGCTGACGCTTGTGCTCGTCGGTGCCACGCTACTCACCGCCTGCTCCGATCATGTCGAAGGACTCTGGACCTACAGTTGCGAACGCTCCGCCTTGGTACCCGACGGCGATCGTTGCCACGCGCGCCTGGAACTCGAACACAACACCCTGGCGGTGATTCCGGAGGCCGACGGCTGGCTCCTCGCGGCCTCATGGATCGGGGAGGACTACCACCTGATCCAGGCGAACTTCGACATCCCCGGCCTGCGCAAGACCGTGCGCCAGGAGGACGGCTATTGTGCCGGCCCGACCTGCTGGATCGAATTTTCCGACGCCGAAATCAGCCGCATCAGTCAGCGCGGAGTCTGGCGCATCGAAGTGACCCGGGTCTTCGAATCCGAGACCGGAGGCATGCGACGTGGCACGCGAGGCCTTCACACGACCTCGCGTGGCCTGTCCGACGTCTTGAGCACCCTGCGCGAGACCCCGGCCCCGTAGACTGCTGCGGGCCTTATCCGACACGCTGGAGGACGATCCGATGGCCGCGTGGTTGGTCGAGCACTTCCTCTGGCTCGGCCTGGTTCTGGTTTTGTTCCTGCTTGGCATCAAATTGGCGATCGGTTTGCTGTTGAAGCGCCTGATGGAGGCCTCGGCCGCAGCGGTCGCGTCCGACCATGTCGTACCCCCACCTTCGCCCCCGGATCGACCCGATGCCTGATCCCCGCTCGGTTTTCCCTACGCCTCCTGCGGTTTGCGGCGCAGGAGGCCGGCGGTATGATGCGGCAGCGACGGTGCGCACCGGGCCTTCCGGCGCCCCCCCTCACGCCCCGATATCCCGGAGGATCGAGCATGGTTCAGCCCACCCAGTACGAGGAGCACCCCTTCGCGCAGTACGTGCGCATTCTTGGCAAGGGTAAGAACGGCACCCGGCCGTTCACCGAAGAAGAGGCCTTCGAGTCGATGCGCATGGTGCTCGCGGGGCAGGTGGAACCGGTGCAGCTCGGCGCCTACATGATGCTGATGCGGGTCAAGGAAGAGACCCGCGAGGAACTGGTCGGCTTCGTGCGCGCGGTGCGCGATGCCATCCCGATTCCGGCCGATGCGCCGGCGGTGGATCTGGATTGGTCCTCGTATGCCGGCAAGCGCCGGGTTCTGCCGTGGTATCTGCTCGCGACGCTGTTGCTGGCCCAGAACGGCATCACCACCTTCATGCACGGGGCCAGTGGTCACACCGCGGGGCGCATCTACACCCGCGACGTGCTGAAGGCGCTGGGCATTGCCCCGTGCACCTCGATCGACGAGGCCTGCACGCGCCTGGCGACCGAACATTTCGCCTACCTGGACATCGAGCATCTGTGCCCGCGGCTCTACGAGATCATCGAACTGCGGCCGCTGATGGGTCTGCGCTCGCCGGTGCATACCGTGGCGCGCAGCACCAATCCCTTCAGCGCCCCCTATGTGATGCAGGGCATCTTCCATCCCGGCTACCGTCCGGTGCACCAGGAGGCCGCGATGCTGCTGGGTGAGGCCAACGTCGCGGTGATCAAGGGCGAAGGCGGCGAAATCGAGCGTAATCCCGACAGCCCCTGCCTGGTTCAGCGGGTGCGCCATGGGGTGCTCGAGGAAGAGGAATGGCCGGCCATGTTCGCCCGCCGCCATACCCGGGAGGATCACCTGGACGTCGGCCGGCTGACCCGCTTCTGGCGTGGGGAGACTGAAGAGGAATACGGCGAGGCCGCGGTGGTCGGCACCGCCGCAATCGCGCTGCACCTGATGCAAAAAGCCCCGACTCCCGAGGCCGCGACGGCGCTGGCCCGCGAGCTGTGGCAGGCGCGCAATCGGGATCGCCTGCAGGCTGCGGCCTAAGCGCCCCGGGGTCGCTGCCGACCCATTCGAAGGGTCGCGCAGGGCTCCCGCCGACCCGGTGCGGTCGGGGCCATCGGGCCTCAGGCTGCCACGCTGGTGCTGTCCCCTGCCTCGCCGCCGAACCAGGTAAGCAACGTCGGCAACAGACGCTCGAGTTCCAGGGTCATCAGCGCAAACTGGGCGTCCAACTGCGCCAACTCGTCGTCGCAATCGACCGCGTCCAGCGACTCCAGAACCACGTCCTCGAAGGCCAGGCGCTTGATACTCAATTCCTCGTCGAGCACGAAGCTCATCCGTTCATCGAAGGTCAGGGCGAGTTTCACGACTCGCCGCTCGGCCTCCAGGTGGGTTCGGATCTCGCTCGACAAGAGGTCCACCCGCTTCACTCGAACAACACCGGCATCCTCGCCCGATTCCTTCAGTTCGCATTCGTCGCCCAGCGCCAGCCCTCCGGGCAGGGCTTCGCCGGCGACCCACGAGGTCATGATCGTGCCGGGATCGGACTGAACCCTTGGGGGCGCCACCGGTAAGGAGCCCAGCGCCTCCCGGAGCAGGCTCAGCAATTCCTCGGCGCGGGCGTTGCTGGAGGTATTGACCACCACCCAGCCGGTTTGCGGCAGGATGAAGGCCTGGACATGGCTCGATCGGGTGAAGGCACGGGGCAGCAATTCGTGGACGATCTGATCCTTCAGGGACTGCTTTTCCTTGCGTCCGACCCGGCGGCCCTCGGCATCCTCGATGGCTTCGACCTTGTCGGCCAGGACCTCGTTGATCACCGCCGTGGGCAGAAAACGGGATTCCTTGCGGGCACAGATCAAGATCGCGCCACCGGCCGCATGGGTCAATTGCGTCGCACGCCGGCCCAGCGGCGGGACCCAACCCTGGGTCTCCATCTGCAGGCTGCCGCAGGGTGCAAAGGCGGCGCTCAGCAGGTGTTCATGCAACCCCTCGGGGCCGTGCGCGAAGGGGCTGGCGAGACGGTACAGGCGTAGGTTCTTGAATAACATGGGCGGCCAATCCGGGCTGTCTTCAGGACGCGAAAGCCTATCATAGTCGCCCCCAGAAACCGGTTCGAAAAGCCCGGTCCAATGGGACCGGGCTGGGAACTCGGGCTGGCATCAGTCCCGGGTCGTCGGGTTCATTCGGCCGTGCCGGCGACCGCCGGCTGCTGCACCGGGACGCCCTGGGTCGGCCCGTAGTAGGGCGCATAGGCCCAATGGCGACCGTAGGGGCGATGATAGCCATAGCCATCGCCGTAGCCGTGACCCCGGCCCCACCCTCGGCCACTACCCCGCATTGAGAAGCCGAAATCCCCGAACATGTCGCCCAAACCAAACCAGTCGCCGAACCCGCGGCCGTAGCCTGGTCCGTAGTAGCCCGGCCCATAGGACCCGGGACCGTAGGCTGGACCGTAGCCGGGGCCAACCCACTGCGCGCTGGACTGCATCGGGGCAGCAAACGCCAGGACCAGAGCAGAAACGGCCAATACCTTCAGTGACTTACGCATGACGTTCCTCCGAGTGACGAATACCCTTGCTGGGTTTCTTCCCTGCTGCGCCAAGGGTGGTGCGTTGCAGGTGCGTGCAGGGCATCCTCGGCTGGAGGACTTCTTTTGCCACCGGTTTCTCACGGGCACCGTCCGCCGATTGGTGCCGAGGAATCCTGCATTCATACATAAGCATAATCTAATGCATGCAGAAATCTTACCCAGCATCCGGACGGATATGCAAGCCCCTTTGGCCGCCGAGGCGATGTTTTTTTCAATACAAGGGAAGGCTCTACCCGTGGGGCGGCGCGATATTCAATCGCGATCACACGGCAGACCGGCGCGCCACCAAGCCCGCATCCCCCCTTTCAGCTGCCGGGCGTCATACCCCCATTCCCGCAGCTGGCGAACCGCAGGGATGCTGCGATGCGCGGTCAGGCAGATCGCCACGACCGGACGCTCCGGATCCAATGCGAGCCGACCCACACGTTCGGCGCTGAATCGGGTAATCGGCAGATGCCGCGCGCCCGGAATACGGCTGCTGCGAAATTCCGGGCCGGTACGCACGTCCACGATCTGGATCGACGTCGCGTTCAAGGCTACGGCCAATTGCTCTGCCGTCATCTCGGGCACCTGGCCAAAGGGCCACCAGTTTTTCAGTGTCATTGCGTCTCCAGAGTGGCGGCGGAATTGGGATTCAGGGTGAGGCCCCGCGGGCGCGCCGGAGCCAGAGGACATCCACAGCAAAGGAATGGATCAGAAGCACGAGGGCCACCAGCGCGATACTGCCGGCGATAGTGGGACTCAGCAGGGGCAGCAACGCCACCCACAAGGCGAGCGACTGAACCACACACACGGTCTGCCGGCGGCGGCTCGGGGGCAGTTGGCGCTGCAGCCAGGACCAAGGCCATCCGGCGACCACGAAGGCGTAGCGCATCAGGCCGATCAGCAGCACCCAGGCCCCTGTCTGGCCGGTCTGCCAGACCAGGATCGCGAGCACCAGGATCAGGAAGGCATCGAGCTCCATGTCGAAGCGGGCCCCGAAGGCCGTGACGCGCCCGGTCTGCCGCGCCAGTGCGCCATCCACGGCATCAAGCCCAAGGGCCAGCAGCGCCAGTCCGAGTACGCCGAGGATCGCAGCCGGCTCCAGATGCGCCGGATGCAAGATCATGATGGCCACCGGCACCACCAGGCCGGCGCGCAGGAAGGTCACGCGGTTGGCGAGTCCCGGGCCGGTGTCGCGAAAGGCTTCGGGGGAGAGCAGCAGCACCCCCAGGGCCAGCGGCAGATAGGCGAGCAGCGCATTCCAGACCACAAAGCCGGGCACCCCGGCACCCAGATGCAGTACCGATGCTGCCGCAAGCACCACCAAGCCGCCCTGCACCAGTTCCATTTTCCAGGCGCGCGCCTGTGCGGGCAGGTGCCGGAGCCGACGCTCCAGGCGACGTTCCATGCGTCGACCGATCATTCAGCGATCCCTTTCAGCGGTGGCACGATCCGGGGTCCTCGTGTGTCGGCGGCACGTTGCGGGGGTTTCAACGCGCATCCCATGGGCGGCCCGGCTGGCGGTGGGCTCCATGTCCTGTTTACCATGCCGGTTGCAGCACGGCGTCGTGTCCCATCCTTACCCTGTTCAATCCTTGTCCTTCATTCCACCAGGTTCCGTTGATGCCGACCGAAACCGCACGTGCCTTCTGGATTACCGCACCCGGCGAAGGGGTGATCCGCAGTGATCCCCTGCCACCGGGAGCGCCGGACGAGGTGCGCATTCGCAGCTTGTACTCCGGGATCAGCCGGGGTACCGAGACCCTGGTCTTCGCCGGCCGCGTGCCACCCAGCCAGTATGAAGCGATGCGCGCGCCGTTTCAGGCTGGCCCCTTTCCCGGACCGGTCAAATACGGGTATCTGAACGTGGGGCGGATCGAGGATGGTCCGCCGGAACGCGTCGGTGAACTGGTGTTCTGCCTGTATCCGCATCAGGATCAGTACTGGGTGCCGGGTTCGGCCGCGATTCCGGTGCCCGAGGGCGTGCCGCCGGAACGGGCGATTCTGGCCGCGAACATGGAGACCGCGATCAATGCCTTCTGGGATGCGGGGCCGCTCGCCGGCGATCGCATCGTCGTGGTCGGCGCCGGGGTGGTGGGCCTACTCACGGCCTGGCTGTGCCGGCAGGTGCCCGGTGCCCAACTCAGCCTGATCGACGTCAATCCCCACCGACGCGGACCGGCCGAAGCGCTGGGTCTGGCCTTTGCTATCGAGCCCAACGCCGCAACGGCGGCGGATCTGGTGATTCATGCCAGCGGGCAGCCGGCGGGTCTGGTGCAGGCCCTCGAGCTGGCCGGCCTCGAAGCCACCCTGGTGGAGCTGAGCTGGTATGGCGACCGTCCGGTGACCCTGCCTTTGGGTGAGGCCTTCCACGCACGTCGACTGACCGTGAAGAGCAGCCAGGTCGGCCGGATTCCCGCCCATCGCCAGGCGCGCTGGAATCACCGCCGCCGGCTCGGGCTGGCACTGGAATTGTTGCGTGACGATCGACTCGATGCCCTGATTACTGGCGAGAGCCCGTTTGCGGAACTGCCTACGGTATTGGCGGACCTGAGTAGCGGCACCCTCGATGGCCTCTGTCATCGAATCCATTACCGAGAATCCGGCGACTGAGTGGGTGCGTTTCCGGGTTCGCGCGGCCCTGAGGCATCCGGACGCCATAATGCCTAAGCCCTTGTTTCCATCTCAGGCCCAGGAGGCCCCATGTACAGTCTGAACGTCCGTGATCACTTCATGATTGCCCATAGCCTGACCGGCGAGGTCTTCGGTCCCGCGCAACGCCTGCACGGCGCGACCTTTGTGGTCGATGCCACCTTTCGTCGCCCGGCGCTGGATGCAGACGGCCTGGTCGTCGACATCGGCTTGGCCAGCGAACAACTTGCGGCCATCCTGGCGGCCCTGAACTACCAAAACCTGGACGACAATCCGGAGTTCGAAGGCCAGAACACCACCACCGAGTTCCTGGCACGAGAGATCCATCGGCGTATCGCCGACGCCATCCAGCGCGGCAAGCTCGGTCCGGCCGCGACCGGGGTAACCGCTGTGTGCGTCACCCTGAATGAATCCCACATTGCCTGGGCCAGCTATGAAGGGGCGCCTTGAGCCCGCAACACCTACACCTGGTGGTTCCCGGCCGGCTGGACCAACGCACCGGTGGTTATCGGTATGACGCCCGCATGGTCGACGGCCTGCGCGCGCAAGGCTGGACCGTCCGCGTGCATCCACTGGAAGGCCGCTTTCCGGGTACGGATACCGCGGCGGAACAGGCGTTGAAAGACACCCTGGCGACCCTGCCGGACGTCGCCTGGGTGGTGCTCGATGGACTCGCCAGCGGTACTTTTCCCGGTCCGCTGGAAGCCCATACGAAGCGCCTGCGCCTGATTACGCTGGTGCATCATCCACTCTACCAGGAGACCGGCCTGCACCCGGAGCAGGCCAGGCACTGGAAGACCCTGGAGGCCCGCGCACTGGTGGTGTGCCGGGGTCTGATCGTCAGCAGCCCGTCCACGGGCCGGCATCTGCGCGCCTGGCTGAACCCGGATGCGCCGGGAGCGTCCTCCGCCGGCCCAGCCATTCGGGTGGTCATTCCCGGTACGGAGGTCGGCGTACTGGATACAACCGCCCCGGTTCCGCCGAGGGATCCGGCGGCCGCTCCCCGTTTGCTCTGCGTGGCCTCCCTGGTCCCGCGCAAGGGTCAGGACCTGCTGATGCAGGCGCTGGGGTCGCTGCGCAACCGGGCCTGGACCTGCGACCTGGTGGGCAGCCTGGACCGTGACCCGGGCTACGTGGACCGCGTGCGCCAGGCCGGCGAAACCGCCGGCATCGCGGATCGGATCCGCTTTCTCGGCGAGTGTGACGACGCCCGCCTGCACACTCTGTATGCCACCGCCGGTCTCTTCGTGCTCCCGTCCTGGCACGAGGGCTACGGCATGGTCCTGACCGAAGCCATGGCCCACGGGCTCCCGGTCGTCGCCACCACGGGGGGTGCGATTCCGGATACCGTCCCGGCGCAGGCGGGGCTGCTGGTGCCGCCTGGTGCGCCGGCGGCCCTGGCCGCCGCCCTCGCCCGCCTGCTCGACGACCCGGCCTTGCGCGAGCGCCTGGCGCAAGGGGCTCGGGACCTATCCCGAACGCTCCCGAATTGGACCCAGGCCGCGGACCGCTTTGCGGCAGCGGTGGTCGAACTGGCGGGACCGTGAGCAATCGCTTCGCCGTGGACTGGCTGATGCTGCGGGAACCGGCCGATCACGCCGCTCGCGCGGCCCGCCTGTTGGAGCGCCTGCAGGCCTGGTGTGCCCCCCAATCCGAACTGCAGATTGCCGATCTGGGTGCCGGTACCGGATCCAATCTGCGCTTTCTGGCGCCGCGCCTGTCGAGCCGACAGCACTGGACGTTGATCGATCACGACCCGGCCCTGCTCGCCCGCGCGGATTCGACGGGTCCGTCGGTGGGCTTGCGCACCCATTGCGCGAGCCTGACGCATTGGCGCCGCGACCTGTCGGCACCGCCGCAGCTGGTGACCGCCTCCGCCCTGCTCGATCTGGTGTCGGTAGACTGGCTGGATACCGTGGTCGCCGATTGCCGTGCCGATGGCGCCGGTGCGTATTTCGCCCTCAGCTACGATGGCCAGGTGACCTGGTCCGCTCCGGACCCGGACGATGCCGAGGTCCTGGCGCGGGTGAATGCCCACCAGCAGCGGGACAAGGGGCTGGGGGCCGCACTGGGCCCTCGGGCTACAGCCACCTTGGCGCAGCGCTTCCGCGCAGCGGGTCATGCGGTCTGGGTGGCTCCGAGTCCCTGGGATCTGGGGCCGGCGAACGCGGAGCTGGCCGAGGCCCTGATCGCTGGCTGGGTCGCCGCCGCCGGGGAACAGTCGCCCGAGGATGCGGCCAATTTGGTGGCCTGGGGGCAGCGGCGGTGTGTCGCGGTGCGCGCCGGGCGCACCCGAATCCGCGTTGGCCATCAGGATCTGCTGGCGCTGCCGGCCGATCCGGAATGAGCCCGTCCCGACGGGGCCTGTTCCAGCTGGCCATCAGCCTCGGACTGCTGCTGACCCTGTTCTGGGTCTTCGATGCCGCGGCGATCCTCGCTCACCTGCGCGGCCTCGATCCGCGGTGGCTGACCGCGGCCCTGATCCTTTCGGTGCTGCAGATCCTGTTGCTGGCCTGGCGCTGGCGCTTCACCGCCCAGCGGCTCGGGATCGGCATGCCCTATCGGCAGGCGCTGCGCGAATATTATCTGGGGGTGTTCCTGAACCAGCTGTTGCCGAGCGGAATCCTCGGGGATGTCTCGCGGGCCTGGCGTCACGCGCACGCGAGTTCCCGAACCCGGGAGGCCATTCATGCGGTGGTGCTGGAACGGGTGCTGGTGCAGGTGATGATGGTCATCGTGGGCGCAGCCTCGCTGCTCGCGATTCCCGCCCTCTGGCCAGCGCAAGCCGGAGGCTTCGTTTGGACCCTGCTGGCGCTGCCGGTCGGGGGTTGGCTGCTCCTGCGCGGGCTACCGGCCCTACGCCGCGTGTTGAGGGCCTTTCGTGCGGACCTGCTGCGGGCCTTCCTGCCGTTGCGGGTGTTGTGGATTCAGGGCCTCACCTCGGCGCTGGTGGTCGCCGGCAACCTGCTGCTCTTTCTGCTCACCGCCCGCGCGGTGGGATCGGAGACCCCGCTCCTGGTGCTGTTGCCGCTGATCACGCCGGTGCTGCTGGCCATGATGCTGCCGATCAGCATCGCCGGCTGGGGGGTCCGCGAAGGCGCGGCCGGTCTGCTCTGGGCGGTGAGCGGGCTGGGCGCGGAGGAAGGCGTGGCCATCGCAGTCGCCTACGGCCTGTTGTTCTTCCTGACGGCGCTGCCCGGCATGCTGCCCCTACTGCGGCGCCCGGCGCAGTCACCCCATCCAGCCGGGGCTGCGCTCAGGGGCGCAGGCAGAGATCGAACAGCATGTCCCGCCCCAGCGCGAAGTGGCGACACTGCGGACGCAGTGCCCGATCCAACGTATCCACCGGAGCCAGCGTCACCGAGCCTCGCCCGGAACCGAGCAACAACGGAGCCACGGTCAGATGGAAGCGATCCAGGACCCCGGCCGCCAAAAATCGGGAAACGGTGATGCCGCCACCCTCGACCAGGATCCGGTGCAGACCGCGCTCGGCCAACAGGGTAATTACGTCGGCGGGCCGAAAGCCCTGGCCGGGCGTTTCTTCATCCAGGATCAGGCCCTCGACGGGCTTCGATGCCCTGATCGCCGGGGCTCGCGGGCTGCGTATCCAGAGGGTGGGCGCCGATCGATCCCGAAACAGTCGCGCCTGCGGGGAAACCCGGCCCGAGGGGTCCAGCACCACCCGGACCGGATTGACCCCACGCACCTTGCGCACGGTCAATTGCGGGTCGTCGGCCACCACCGTGCCGGCCCCAACGACGACGGCATCCACCAGCGCGCGCAGCCGATGCAAGTGCCGGATGTCCTCGGGCCCGGTGACGAAGTGCGAGTGGCCGGTGCGCGTGGCGATGCGCCCGTCCAGGGTCTGTCCCAGTTGGGCAATCACCAGGGCCGTGGTTTGCACCAACGGCAGATAGATCTCCGTGAGCTTTCGATCGGCCAGAAAGTTGGCATGATCCAGGCCCTTCAGCCCCTCTGGACCATTCAGCTCATCCCGGTCCTCTGAACCGTTCATGCCATGCAGGACATCTCGGTCCTCTGAACCGTTCAGGCCATGCAGGACATCTCGGTCATCCAGGCCATTTAGCGGATCCAGGCCATTCAGCTCATCCAGCCGATCGGGACAATTCGAGCCATCCGGTTCGGTCTGGGACCCGGCCTGTCGGCCGCCCGATCGCGGCCTCGAGCGCTCTGGAACCCCTCCCGGAAGACCTGGCCGCCCCAGGCCCTGCAGGCGCTCTAGGATGGCATCCCATTGCTCTTCGCCGTGCCCGTTGTTCCGAATCACATCGCCCTCCATGGATCGCTGGTCAAACCGCCCCGGTCGTGTTCACCGGGCTCGAAACCCCACTCGGGTTGCAATGACCCGCCGATTGTTGCGACCACGAGCCACCTGGCAGGTTCCGAAGATACCCGGGCCACCCCAGTCCTCGAAGGCTCGGCCCAGCCCCGATCTTCCGTTGCGTGTCGCCTCAGGGACCGCGGGTGCGCAGGACGTCCAGCGGAAACCGCGCAGTATCGCGAATCACCTGGGCAATCTCCGCACCGAAATGCGCAACCAGACCCGCCCCCAGCTTGGCATCGGCCAGCAGCGCATTACCCACGACCCCATCGGGATGCAGGTCCTGGGCAACCCAGGAAAAACGAGCCCGCCCTTCAGGACTTAGGCGTGATAGCTCCCGTTCCAGGCGATAGCCCAGCGAAACCGCATTCCCGATTCGATCCGTGCGCACCGCGTGCGGCGCCAGGTGCAGCATCATCGCGGTTTCAACAGCACCGCCATGCAGACCATGGCGCAACTCGTCGGCCGGCAGGGGCAGATCGGCAGGGACCGGCGAATGAAAATAACTGTACTTCACCACCAGCAAGTCCGAATCGCGCCGCAGGCGCAGCCCGGCCAGGTCCATCACCTGCGTGTTCCCCCCATGGCTGTTGCACAACAACAAACGGCGCATCCCGGCTCGGTTCAGCGCCGCGCCGTACTGTCCGATCACCGCAAGCGCGGTCTCGGGATCCAGGCTCAGCGTGCCCGCGTAGGCCTCGTGCTCCAGGCTGGTGCCGATGGCCATCGGGGGCAGCAGCAACACGAACGGCGCCTCGTCCGTTCGGGATGCAGCCGCCTCCAGCAGGCCCAGACCAATATCCAAGTCCGTGGACAGCGGAAGATGCGGCCCATGCTGCTCGATCGCCGCCAGCGGCAGAACGACCACCGGGTCCCGGGCCGCCGCCGCCGCGATCTCGACCGTGGTTTGATCCTGCCAGCGTGCAAAGCCCTTCATCGCCACGGTTCGACTCTCTTTTATTCTTCGTTATTCTTCGTCTTTGTTCTTCGTCATGCCGTTCACGGTATTGGCCTTCGACCGCGGGGACGGTTGTCGCAGTGGACCTCGGTTTCCTTCCGAGGCTGCGTTCGCCCGGGGCTCCGGCACCAGGCGTGCATAGATGTCACCCGAGGCGATGTCCTCCGCGCCGGCATCCAACCATTCCAGCAGGATATCGGCCGCCTCCCAGGCGGCAAAGAGATACTCGCGCTGCTCACCGCGCAACACATTGAACTCATAATGCCCCAGTTCCCCTAGTCGCCGCACGCAGGCCTCGGCGATGGGGAGCGCACCCGCCACGAACTCCAGCGACAAGGCCGGAAGTGGCTGACTGAGCCCCGCAAGCACCTCGGCCTCGAAACCTTCGACGTCGATCTTGCAGAAATCGGGACGCCCATAGATCGCAATCAGCTGATCCAGGGTGAGGACCGGCACGCGAACCTGCTCGTTCCAGGTGACGTGGCGAAAGGCGGAATTGCGCTGACCAAGGCCCCGCTGCCAATCGGTGGAGAGTGTGGACACGGTGGGTGTACGCCGGCTCACGGCCAGCATCGCCTCGCCGGCGGTCGCGCCCACCGCCTCGGGCCGCAGGATGATCCGGGCGCGAGAGCCCAACAGACGATGCAGCCACCGGTAGAGGTGAGGTTGGGGCTCCAGGGCCACCACCCGTGCGCCCAGACGGGCGAAGGCCCGCGTGCGGTCGCCCAGATGGGCACCGATGTCGAAGACCAGGGCGCCCTCCGCCACCAGCGGCCGGTACAAGCGGCGCAGGGCCCGTTGCCGGCCCGGCCGCCAATACAGCACCAGTGACCGCAGCAGGCCGAAGGCATAGCCGCCGCCGCTGGCGTTCATCGGACCACGGCGCTCATCGGGGGCGCAGCGTACCGCTGTGGCAAGGAGCACGGGGCACACGCGCGGCCTTGGGCACCCGGGTGACCTTGGGCACCGGGGCGGCATCCGGCATCGGGGCAGCGCGGAGTCCGTCGGCGGGCGGGCTCGTCGGCCACGCTGGAGGGGGTCCGGTTCGCGGCCGGCGCTTTTCAGCCCTGCCGCGAATCCAGGAAGGCCTTGAAGTCGTCCTTGAGTTCGGGATGTTGCAACGCGAACTCCACAGTCGCTTTCAGATAGCCGAGTTTGCTGCCGCAATCGTAACGGTTGCCTTCGAATTCGTAGGCCATCACGCGTTCTTCCTGGAGCAGGCGCCCGATCGCATCGGTCAACTGAATTTCGCCGCCCGCGCCCGGCTCCTGGGCCGCCAGCAGTTCGAAGATTCGCGAGGTCAGGATATAGCGGCCGACCACCGCGACGTTTGAAGGGGCCTCCGACGGATCCGGCTTCTCGACGATCCCGCGCACCGTCCACAGGCCGGGAACCTCGGTGGCGACCGGGTCGATGACCCCGTATTTGCCGGTCTCCTCGCGGGGGACTTCCTCCACGCCAAGCACACTGCACTGGTGTTCATTGAACTGCTCGACCATCTGGGCCAGCGCGCCGCCGTTGCGGTTGTCGATCAAATCGTCCGCCAGGATCACCGCAAAGGGCTCGCGCTGCACAATCGGCCGCGCACAGCCCACGGCGTGCCCGAGCCCCAAGGCATCAGCCTGGCGAACGTAGACGCAGGTCACCTCCGGCGGCACGATATTACGCACCGTCTCCAGCAATTGGGTCTTGCCGCGTTCCGACAATTCCCGCTCGAGTTCATAGGCCTTGTCGAAGTGGTCCGGGATGGAACGCTTGTTGCGTCCGGTCACGAAGACCAGCGTCTCGATCCCGGCGGCGACCGCTTCCTCGGCGGCATACTGCAGCAGCGGCTTGTCAACGACCGGCAGCATCTCCTTGGGATTGGCCTTGGTGGCGGGGAGAAAACGCGTGCCCATACCAGCCACCGGAAAGACAGCCATGCGAATGCGTTGCGGCGTTTTTGTCATGATCCCTCTGTATGGTTTTCTTGGCTTGAGGGGGGCGGACCACCTCGGATGGCCCGCCCCTTCGAACTCACTCGAAGTGGATGAAATCGAGGTTCATTTCGACGGTACGCTCACCAATGCCGGTGACATGCGTGAGATCCTGCAGTGAGCGGAAGGGGCCATTCGCCTCACGATGGGCCACGATCGCGGCCGCCTTGGCCGGCCCAATGTTGCTGAGCTGAGACAACTCGGCCGCGGACGCGGTGTTGACATTTACAGGGCCCGCCGCCCATGCGGTCGGGAGGACAACGAGAATCAGAACCAGAACGGAAAGGATCCAGTGCTTCATGAGACAACCTCCTTGTTGGTTGGGGTCCTTCAGTGCCAATCCCGGCACCATTCTTATCCTAACGTTAAATCGGCCCTCCAGGAAAGGGCGGTAATCCCCCCCTGGACCGGCCGACGACAACGTCGGTTCAGGCCCCGGGACCCGTTTCCGGCATCGTCGCCAGGACCTCCGCCACCGCAGCCGCGGGATCCGCCGCCTGGGTGATCGGACGACCGACCACGATGTGGCTGGCGCCGGCCCGGAAGGCATCGCCCGGCGTCATCACCCGTTTCTGATCGTCCCCGCCACCGCCACCCGGCCGAATTCCCGGCGTCACCAGCCACGGTACCGTGCCCAGCTGCTGACGCAGCATCGACGCCTCCAGCGCGGAGCACACCAGGCCATCGAGCCCCGCCTGAGTAATCGCCAGATCCGCCAGTCGCGCGACCTGATCGCGGGGACTGGCCGCGATGCCGATGCCACGCAAGGTCTGGGCATCGCTGGACGTCAGCACCGTCACCGCAATCAGCCGCGTTTGAGGATTCACCTCGCGCACCGCATCCCGTGCCGTTTGCATCATCTCCAGACCGCCGCTGGCATGCACATTGAGCATCCAGACGCCCAGGCGCGCCGCGGCCCGGCAGGCGCCTGCGACCGTATTGGGAATATCGTGAAACTTCAGGTCGAGGAAGACCCGAAAGCCCATCGCCTGCAGGCTCTCGACCAGACCCGGCCCGGCCGCCACGAACAGTTCGAAACCGACCTTGACCGCACACTGCCCGGAATCCAGCTTCCGGGCCAGCTGTTCTGCACTCGACCGTTCCGGAAAGTCCAGTGCAACAATGAGTTGGGTCCCATCATTCATGTTTATGATCCTTTTATGTTCTACAGGAACGGCTTCCCGGCGTCCCGCGTCTGGCGGTGATGGGGCCGTAGCGGCTCCGCCTTAGTGCAGTGTCGAGTTCGAGGGCTGATCGAGATCGAGGTCCATGCCCCGCAGGGTATCCCAACGCCGGCAGCTGGGGCACTGCCAGACGTGGGCGCGGCCTTGGTACCCGCAGTTGCTGCACTGATACAAGGGCTGGCTACGCAACTGTTCCATCAGGGCCTTCTCAAAGGCGGCGAACTCCTCGCTATAGCCGTGCACGGCCGGCAGGACCTTCATCCAGCGGACCGCCTCGAGCAGTCCCGAGGTCGGAACCGGCCGCTGGGCGAGCATACGATGCAACTGCGTCAGGGCCTCCTCCCTACGGTTGGTCCTCCGGTATAACCGCATTAGCGCAATTCCGGCGACCGTGATGTTCTGGACATTGGCCAGGATCTGCAATGTCTCCTCGAGGCTCACCGCATCCTGAGGGAGTCCGGTGTTCAGATGCAGCCGCTCCAGCTTGGGCACCACCAGTGTCGCCAGCGCCGGGGTCTGTTCCACTGCCTCGCGGCCCAGGCGAATGGACAATGGAATATCGCCCTCGCGTTCAGCCACCTCCGCGCGGAGCAGGAAGGCCCGCGACAGACCGGGATGCAAGGCCATCGCGCGATCGACGTGGCGCAGCGCCTGATCCGGTCGATCGCCTTCGAGTTCCAGTACCGCCAGTTCGCATTCATAGTGCGCAATGCGCAGACTCGCCAGCGCGCCACCGTGGTCCAGCAATCGCTGTCCGACCTCGATGGCATGCTGCCAGTCACGCTGCGTTTCGTAGACGCTCCGCAGCCCGTCGAGGGCGCGCGTGCCCACCGTCGGCGAATCCGTCAATTCGCGGAAGACCCCCTCGGCCCGATCCAGCACGCCGGCCAGCAGGAAATCGCGGCCCATTTCGTAGGTCGCCAAGGTCCTTTGGGTATCGGTCAGCGCGGGGCGCGCCGCCAGGTTCTGGTGGATCCGAATGGCACGATCGACCTCGCCGCGCTTGCGAAAGAGCCGGCCGATGATCAGGTGGGTTTCAAAGGTTTCGTGATCGATTTCGACCACTTCGATGAAGGCCTGCAGCGCTCGGTCGGTCTGATCGTCCAGCAGATAGCGGACCCCTTCCAGATACCGGTCGAGCGGGGGCTCCCGCCCCGGGGGGTGTCGCGAACGGGTGTACCAGGCCCCGAGCCAGCCACTGGCGGCGGCAAGGGGCAGCAATAGCAACAGCCATTGCCCACTCATGAAGGGGTCAGTGTGCCGGCTCGAGCGCGGCCAGATTCACTCGCTCGCGAAGCTCCTTGCCCGGCTTGAAATGCGGAACGTGCTTGCCCGGCAGGGCGACGCCCTTCCCGGTCTTCGGGTTGCGGCCGATACGGGGGGGCCGAAAGTGCAGGGCGAAGCTGCCGAAGCCGCGAATCTCGACCCGATCGCCATGGGCCAGAGCCTGGCCCATCCGCTCCAGGATCGCCTTGACGCACAACTCGACATCCTTGGCCGGCAGATGAGGGGTCTTCTCGGCGAGCCGCTCGATCAACTCCGACTTGGTCATTGCACAACCCCTTCCCGTATTCGCTTCATGCGTTCGATTCGTGCTGGCTGCCGGCTGGCAGCTCCTCCCTCGGGGCCCTTGAAAGAACCCCGTGTGCCGTCGGTCGTGTTCGGACCGACGGGTCCGGAATGCCCGGGTGTGAGCCAAACCCTCGCCTGAGGGTTTGGCTCACACCCGAAGGCCGGGACTTCCTGCCCCGACCATTGGTGGCGCTTCGACCGTTTCCCAAGGCACCGGCCGCCCCCCGGCCGCAACCGGCGCGGTTGGAGCGAACCGGGCCCGCCGGATCAGTCGTTCTTGCTCTGCATCTTTTCCTTCAGCAATTCGCCCAGCGACGTGGTGGCGGTAGAACCCGACTTGCCATAGTCGCTGATCGCCTCGGCCTCGTCCTGGAAGTCCTTGGCCTTGATCGAAAGGCTGATCGCGCGGGTCTTCTTGTCCACCCCCATGAACTTGGCCTCGACCTTGTCACCGATCTTCAGCACGCTGCGGGCGTCTTCGACCCGATCGCGTGAGATGTCGGCGGCACGCAGGATGCCGTCGATGCCGTCAGCCAATTCGATCACCGCGGCTTTCGCGTCGACTTCCTTGACCACGCCGGACACCAGGCTGCCCTTGGTGTGCTCGGCCACGAAGCTCGAGAACGGATCGCGGTCGAGCTGCTTCAGGCCCAGCGAAATGCGCTCGCGCTCAGGGTCCACCGACAGCACCACGGCCTCGACCTCGTCGCCCTTCTTGAAGTTGCGGATCGCCTCTTCACCGGGCACCTGCCAGGACAGGTCGGACAGGTGGATCAGGCCGTCGATGCCGCCCTCGAGGCCGACGAAGACACCGAAGTCCGTGATCGACTTGATCACGCCGGTGACCTTCTCGCCGCGGTTGTGGTTGGAGGCGAACTCCTCCCAGGGATTCTGCAGGCACTGCTTCATGCCCAAGGAGATCCGGCGGCGCTCCTCGTCCAGATCCAGGATCATCACCTCGACCTCGTCACCGATGGCGACGGCCTTGCCGGGGTTGACGTTCTTGTTGGTCCAGTCCATCTCGGAGACGTG
>PWGH01000132.1 GCA_003555285.1 Thioalkalivibrio sp. | reverse complement strand
GCCTTGCCGATGATCGTACGAATCAGGATCGTACGCCCAGGAACGAGGCCGGTGTTCCGGCCCCGCTCGATCACACCACGACCCGCACCCAGATCGACTTCAACCCGGATGGTACCTGGCCGGATGGTACCTGGCCGGATACACCCGGATCGGATCGATCGGGGATCAGGTCGATCGGGCTCAGGCGTCCAGGGAATCCAGAGCCTTCTGGAAGCGGTTGGCGTGGGAACGCTCCGCCTTGGCCAGGGTTTCGAACCAGTCGGCCACTTCGTCGAAGCCTTCGTCACGCGCGGATTTGGCCATTCCTGGGTACATGTCGGTGTACTCGTGGGTTTCGCCCGCAATGGCGGTCTTCAGGTTGGCCTCGGTCGCACCGAAGGGCAGACCGGTGGCCGGGTCCCCGCAGGATTCGAGGTATTCGAGGTGACCGTGCGCATGGCCGGTCTCCCCTTCGGCGGTGGAACGAAACACCGAGGCCACGTCGTTGTAGCCTTCGACATCCGCCTTCGATGCGAAATACAGGTAGCGTCGGTTCGCCTGCGATTCGCCGGCGAAGGCTTCCTTCAGGTTTTCTTCGGTCTTGCTGCCCTTGAGTTCCATCGTGGTTCTCCTCTGTGCTGGATTGCTTTGCGTTTCCGTGGGTTACACGTTCTGCGTCCTGCAGACACGGACTTTAGACTGCGTCTAAACCGTTGCAAAACTTTAGACTCGGTCTAAACCAATGTCAACCATGCCCCGATGCCTGCGATCGCATGCCTTTCCAGATGGCGCCGGATTCGGTACCTTCTGCACTCTCCCCACGCCGTCCCGGATCATGCCAAAGACTCCCCCCCCTGAATCACCGGCTGAATCGCCGGCCGGCTTCGAGGCCGCCATGGACACCCTAGAGGACCTGGTCGCCCGCATGGAGGCCGGCGATCTGCCTCTGGAGGAATCGCTGCAGGAATACCAGCGCGGCATGGAACTGATTCGCGCCTGCCAGAGCGCCCTCGACGAGGCCCAACAGCGCATCGAGCGCTTGGTGGAGGCCTCGGCGCCCCTCGCCGCGCCACCGGAAGGTCCCGACGGCCCCAATAGAACCGAAACAGCGGATGACGATGTTCCGTTCTGATAGGCACCCGTGAAGCGACAGATCGAAGCCTACCAGATCCGGATCGAGGCGTTTCTCGATCGGATCATGGCTCCCGAACGCAACCCGGTCCCTGAATTGATGGCGGCCATGCGCTATTCCACATTGAATGGCGGCAAGCGTTTGCGCCCGCTGCTGGTGTATGCCACCGGCGAGGCCGTGGCCGCCCCCGACGCGGCCCTGGATCCGATCGCGGCAGCGCTGGAAATGATTCACGTCTACTCGCTGATTCACGACGACCTGCCGGCGATGGACGACGATGACCTGCGCCGGGGCAAGCCCACCTGCCACAAGGCCTACGGGGAGGCCCGAGCGATTCTGGCAGGAGACGCCCTGCAGGCCCTGGCCTTCGCCACCTTGGTCGATCCGGGCACACCCCTGGATGCCGAGACCCGCCTCGGCCTGATCCGTGACCTGGCCGAGGCCGCCGGCCTGCGCGGCATGGCCGGCGGCCAGGCGATGGATCTGGCGGCCGAAGGCAAGGCGCTGACGCTCGAGGAACTCGAAACCATGCACCGACTGAAAACCGGCGCGCTGATCCGGGCCTCGGTGCTGCTGCCCGCGCGCGCGGCGCAGGTCGATGCCGCCACCCATGAACGGCTGGCGGCCTATGCCGATTGCATCGGCCTGGCCTTCCAGATCCGCGACGACGTGCTCGACGTCGAGGGGGATCCGGCCATACTGGGCAAGGCCTGCGGGGCCGATCAATTGCTGCAGAAGGCGACCTTTCCAGCCCTGCTGGGCCTCGACGCCTCGCGGCAGCGGGCGCTGGACCTGGTGGACGAGGCGTTGGAACGCCTGCAACCCCTTGGATCGGAGGCCGATTTGCTTCGCTTTCTCGGTCGTTACATCGTAGAGCGGCTGCATTGACCTGGGGTGGACCGATGGCACAAAGTGGCCGTCGTGGCTGCGCAGGCAGCCGGCTACAGGCAAAACGCGGCCTTCCGAGCCTCATCTCGACGCACGGCACCTGCGCACCGCCCTCGTCGAATCAACAACCGCTGGGAAATCAACAACCATGAAGGCCATTCCGCTAGAAGGCCCTGTGGACACACTCACCCCACTGCTCGATACCATCGAGTGGCCGGCCGATCTGCGCCAGTGCAAGGCTCAGGACCTGGGCCGGATCGCCGAAGAGCTCCGGGAGTTTCTGATTGCGACGGTCGCCCGGACCGGCGGGCATCTGGCCGCGAATCTCGGCACCGTCGAACTCGCCGTGGCGCTGCATTATGTCTTCGACACGCCGCGGGATCGCATCGTCTGGGACGTCGGCCATCAGGCCTACGTGCACAAGATCCTGACCGGGCGCAAGGCCGCGATGGCCACGCTGCGCCAGCGTCGCGGGCTCGCCGGCTTTCCGAAGCGGGACGAAAGCGAATACGACGCCTTCGGCACCGGCCACTCGAGCACCTCGATCAGCGCGGCCGCCGGAATGGCGCTGGCGGCCGCCCATGCCGGTCGCAGCAACCGGCACATCGCGGTGATCGGCGACGGCGCGATGACCGCCGGCATGGCCTTCGAGGCGCTGAACCACGTGGGCGACCTGGACTGCGACCTGCTGGTGATCCTGAACGACAACGAGATGTCGATTTCGCCGAATGTCGGCGCACTGAGCCAGTACCTGGCGCGACTGCTGTCGGGGCGGCTGTACTCCACCGTGCGCGAGGGGTCGAAGAAGGTGCTCGAATACATGCCCCCGGTGAAAGCCTTCGCCCAGCGTGCGGAGGAACACATGAAGGGCATGATCACCCCGGGTACCCTGTTCGAGGAACTGGGGTTTCGCTATTTCGGCCCGGTCGACGGACACGACGTCGACGGCCTGGTGACCATGCTCGCGAACCTGCGCGGGATGAAGGGGCCCCGGATGCTGCACATCGTGACGCGCAAGGGCCACGGCTATGCCCCGGCCGAGGACGACCCCTGCCGCTACCACGGAGTCGGCCAGTTCAGCCCGGAGGCCGGCATCACCGCCGGCTCCAAGAGCAAGCCGATGACCTACACCGACGTCTTCGGGACTTGGTTATGCGATCAGGCGCGCGCCGACGAGCGGTTGCTGGCGATCACGCCGGCGATGCGCGAAGGCTCGGGGCTGGTGCGCTTCTCGGAGGAATTCCCGGAACGCTACTTCGATGTCGGCATCGCCGAACAGCACGCGGTGACGCTGGCCGCCGGCATGGCCTGCGAGGGCATGCACCCGGTGGTTGCGATTTATTCGACCTTCCTGCAGCGCGCGATGGATCAGGTCATCCACGACGTCGCGCTGCAGAACCTGCCGGTGCTGTTCGCGATCGACCGCGCCGGCCTCGTCGGACCCGACGGCCCGACTCATGCCGGCACCTTCGATATCAGCCTGCTGCGCGCGATCCCGAACCTGGTGCTGATGGCACCGGCCAACGAATCCGAGTGCCGGCAGATGCTCAGCACCGGCTTTGCGCACCCGGGGCCGGCGGCCGTCCGCTATCCCCGCGGCGGCGGTTCCGGTCCGTTACCGGGGGACGACCTCCAGACCCTGCCGATCGGCAAGGCGCAGATCGCACGCACCGGCCACGGCATCGCCCTGCTGTGCTTCGGCACGCTGCTGGAGGCCGCGCTGGAGGTGGGCGACGCGCTGGATGCCACAGTGGTGAACATGCGTTTCATCAAGCCCCTGGATACCGAGCTGCTGAGCGAACTGGCGCGCACCCATGGCCGCTTCGTGACCGTCGAGGACCAGGTCGTCGCCGGTGGCGCGGGCAGCGCGGTCCTGGAATGGCTGGCCGCCACCGGACAGCCGTTGCCGTGCCTGACGCTGGGCCTGCCCGACCACTTCACCCAGCATGCGTCGCGCGAGCAGCTGCTGGCCGAGCACGGCCTCGACCGGCTCGGCATCCTGGCGGCCATTCGCCGCGCGACCGATCCGGTAGATTGCACCGATACGGGCGGGACAGTATCCTCCGAGCCGATTTCGACGGGACGCCAGGAATAGGCATGGCCGCTACGTACACCCTCCGGGTCCTGACCGACTTTGCATCGGCCCACACCCTGCGCGGCTACCCGGGCCAGTGCGCGAACCTGCACGGCCATAACTGGAAGGTCGAGGCGGAAGTGGAATCCCGGAACCTGGATGACCTTGGCATGGCGGTCGACTTCAAGGTGGTCAAGGGCCTGACCCGGGAGATCGCCGGGCGCCTGGATCATCGGTACCTGAACGAGGTCGAGCCCTTCGACCGCATCAATCCCACCGCGGAGAACATCGCCCAGTGGTTCTTTCGGGAACTGGCTCGGCAGATCAATCAACCGGGGCTGCGCGTGAGCGCACTGACCCTGTGGGAAACGGAACGCGCCTGCGTGCGCTACACCGAGCCACCGGAGGATGCCGCATGAACTCGATGCCCCAGAAGATGCCCGCCTTGATGGTCGACGTCCAGGGACTGGCCGACACCCGCAGCATTCCAATCCACGAAGTCGGGATCCGCTCGATCCGCCATCCCCTGCTGTTCCGCGACCGGGAGGCGACGGCCCAACCGACCGTCGCGCACTTCGAGATGGCCGTCAGCCTGCCCGCGGACAAGAAGGGCACGCACATGTCCCGCTTCGTCGCCATCCTGAACGAGCAGGTGCATGAACTCTCGATCGCCCGCTTCGAAGAGTTACTCACGCTCACGGCGGAGCGCCTGGAGGCCAAGGAGGCCTACATTCGCAGCCGCATGCCCTTCTTCGTGAACAAACATGCGCCGATTTCCGGCGTCGCCAGTCTGCTCGATTACGACCTGAGCCTGGAGGGACAGATCGAGAATGGCGTGGTGCAGATCCTGGTGAGCATCGTCGTGCCGGTAACCAGCCTGTGCCCCTGCTCGAAGGAGATCTCCGAATACGGGGCCCACAACCAGCGCTCGCACGTCACCGTGCGGGCGGTGCTGGCGGACACCTCGCTGCATGTGCGCGACATCATCGATCGGGTCGAGGCGCAGGCCTCCAGCGAACTCTTCGGGCTGCTCAAGCGCCCCGACGAGAAGGTGGTCACTGAACGCGCCTACGACAACCCGAAGTTTGTCGAGGACATGGTTCGTGACGTCGCGGCCAGCCTGAGCGCTGAGCCGCGCATCCGCCGCTTCGAGGTCGTGGCCGAGAACTTCGAATCCATCCACAACCACTCGGCCTACGCCCTGGTGCGAGGCACCCCGGGTGCCCAACGCGTTCCGATCCAGACGCCCCCGATCCAGACCAGGCCGATCTGAGACCACCCCGGCCTGGACCACCCCGGCCTGGACCACCCCGGCCTGGACCACCCCGGTCTGGGCTACCCCGGTCTGGACCCCCCCCGCGCTACGCGCGTTGCGCCTCAAAGGTGGGTCGATGCGTAATCCGCAAGGCGCGAGCGCTCGCCGCGTGTCAAGGTGATGTGCCCGGAGTGAGGCCAGTTGCGAAAGCGATCGACCACGAAGGTCAGCCCGGAGCTGGTTTCGGTCAGGTAGGGGGTGTCGATCTGGGCAATGTTGCCCAGCGCCACGACCTTCGATCCCGGCCCGGCCCGGGTGATCAACGTCTTCATCTGCTTGCTGGTCAGGTTCTGCGCCTCGTCCAGGATGATGAAGCGATTCAGGAAGGTGCGCCCGCGCATGAAGTTCAGCGCGCGGATCTTGATCCGGCTCTGGACCACGTCATTGGTCGCCGCCCGGCCCCAGTCGCCGGCGACGTCGGACTTGGTCAGGACCTCCAGGTTGTCCATCAGCGCGCCCATCCATGGAGTCATCTTCTCCTCTTCGGTGCCGGGCAGGAAGCCGATGTCCTCACCCACCGGGATCGTGACCCGGGTCATGATGATCTCCCGATAGGTGTTGTCCTCGAGG
>PWGH01000308.1 GCA_003555285.1 Thioalkalivibrio sp. | reverse complement strand
CGGATCGGTGGCCGAGGCGTCCGCACCAGCCGTTTCTTGCGAGTCCCGATCCTGTGAACGCAGGACCTGTGGGCGCAGGGGCGGCGCCGCGTCGTCGGAGGGACGGGGCATCCGGTCCATACGCAACGACGCCGTCTCGTCAGACGTCGCGTCAGCCGCCTCATCAACCAGAGTCGGGATACCGGGCTCCACGGCCCACTCGAGTTCGGTCAAGGGTTCCGCCCGCTCCGTGGCCTCCGCAACGGCGGTATCGCGCGGTTCGACGTCTTCGGGTATCGCGTCCTGCACGCCCGTTCGTGTCGCGTCCGCATCCGTGTCGCCCCCCACCGATGACCAGCGGTCCTGAACGCCCTGTGTCCAGTCCAGAAACCCGACCAGCGAATCCCCGTGCTCACGCTCGACGTAGAAAAAGGTGCCCGCGCCCACGCCCGCCAGCAGCAGCACAAGCCCCAGCCGGCGCCCCGCGCGCGCGGGGGCCTTCTTCTGCAAGGTCGGCCGCAACACCGGCTCGGTATAGCCCAAGCCTTCGTAGGCCCGGATCCACACCTCGGAATCCTCGCTCAATTCGCGGGCAATCGCCCGCAGGTACCCCCGCACATAGGCCGGCGGCATCGCGTCCAGCCGATTCGACTCGAGATCCTCGATCGTGCGCAGCGACAGGCGGGTACGGTAGGCCAGGGTCGCGGCATCGAGACCAAGAGCCTCGCGTGCCCGGCGAATCGCACGGCCGGGATCGCCGGCACCGGTGGCGTCCGGATCCAAGCCCGCCGGCGATACCCGCGTGCGCAAGCCGCTGGCGCCCGAACCTGGAATCCCGGTGGTGCCGGCGGATTCGGGCAGGGGCCCGGCCCCCTTCGCCTTGGCGCTCCGCTCATCTGCATGCCGATCCTCGCTACGCAGACCGGCGGGGAGGCCCTGGGTTTCGTCCAGTTCGTCGATGCCGTCGAAGCCGGGTTCCCGATCATCCTTGCGTTCAACCACGGATGCGTTCCCGGCGCTGGAGTTCTGCGGCCTCTTCGCTGTCGCTGAACTCGTGTTGCAGTTGTCGTGCACAGGCCTCAGCCTCGCTGTGATTGCTCAGCGTCATCTCGGCCTGATGGCAGAGGAATAAGGACCCCGCGCTGCTGATTCCCAACGCCCGCAGACGCGACAGGAAGGCGCGGGTCTGCAACGGCCGCCCCGCCTCGAAGCTCAACACCGCCATCTCGTAGAGGGCCTCCGGGTATTCGGGATCCAGGCGCAGGGCCTCGCGGATGCGCGCCTCAGCGCGTTCGGTATCGCCGGCCCGGCGATGGCACAGCCCGGCATTCAGCAGCGCGACCTCACGCGCCGAATAGGAAGGATTGGCGATGGCCCGCTCCAACAAATCGAGCCCGGCTTCGGTTTCGCCCTGACGGCACAACAGATCACCCAGGTTGGTCTGGGCATAGGCATTATTGGGTTCGAGCGCCAGCGCCTTCCGATAATGCCCGATGGCCGCGTCGGTCACTCCCTGGCGCTGGCGCAGGGAGGCCAAACCGAGATGGGTCATCGGCAGGTTGGGGTCAAACTGCAACGCCCGCTCCAGCGCCCGCTGCGCCTGCCCAAGCTCATTCTGCCGCAGGTAGCTGATCCCCAGTTCGGCATTGATCTCGGCCGCTCGCTTCTGGTCCCCCGACGCCTGGGGCTGCAGGCCGGCACACCCGGCGCCCAGAACCACGGTCAGCAACCCCGCAGCCCACACACCCAGCCTCGACCGCCCCCGCCCCCAAAGGCGCAGGCTCGAGCGGCCCGCCGCCCTGCTACTCCTGCCCTCGCAGGGCCGGGCGACCGGGATCATGCGGATGGCCCCGAACGCTGCGGCAGTTCGGCATGGAGCCGGATCATGCGCGGCCCGCGGGTGCTGCGATCAGCGACCTGACCCACGAGCTGGCCACAGGCGGCGTCGATATCATCGCCCCGTGTGCGCCGAATGATGGTCACATAACCCGCGTCGCTGAGCTGGCGGCCGAAGGCATGCACAGCATTCATCGACGGCCGGACGAACGGCGCCCCGGGAAAGGGGTTGAATGGAATCAGGTTGATCTTGCACGGCACATCCCGGAGCAGCTCGATCAACTCCCGCGCATGCTCGGGCTGATCGTTGAGCCCCGCCAGCAGCACGTATTCGAAGGTGACCCGGTGATGGCGGGCGCCATCACGGGTGTAGCGGCGGCAGGCCGCCAGCAATTCCTGGATCGGGTACTTGCGGTTGATCGGCACCAGGCGATCGCGCAGGGCATCATTCGGGGCATGCAGGCTGACCGCCAGCGCGACATCGGTCACTGCGCCCAGGCGATCCAGCGCAGGCACCAGGCCCGAGGTGCTCAAGGTCACGCGGCGTTTGCTGAGCCCGTAGGCATTGTCATCGAGCATCAGATCGATCGCATCGACCACCGCCTCGAAGTTCGCCAGCGGTTCGCCCATGCCCATGAACACCACATTGGTGACCGCGCGGCTGCGGCCTTCCGGCACCGGCAATCGGCTGTTGGCGATCCAGAGCTGACCAATGATCTCGTGCGCGGTCAGGTTGCGGCTGAAGCCCTGTTGGGCGGTGGAGCAAAAGGTGCAGTCCAGTGCACAGCCAACCTGCGAGGAGATGCACAAGGTGCCGCGGTCGTCTTCAGGGATGAACACGGTTTCAATGGCATTGCCATCGGCCAGACGTAGCACCCATTTGACCGTGCCGTCGTCGGACGCCCGCTCCAACGCAATCTCGGGCGCGGCCACCTGCGCCAGGTCCCCCAACTGGGCGCGCAGACCCTTGGACAGATCGGTCATCGCCGTGAAATCGGCGATCCCGCGCTGGTGAATCCATTTGACCAGCTGCGTGGCGCGAAAGCCGCGCTCACCCCATTGCTCGAACTGCCCGGCCAAGCGCTGGCGAGGCAGGCCCAGCAGATTCACTTGGCTCACAGGGGATGCTGACATGGCTTCGATATCGGGGACCGCAATCAATAAGTATAAGTCATGCGTCAGTGTAAAGCACCGGACACCCCGGCGCATGTTTGCACCGGGGTCGAAGGGATTCCGGCTCCTGCACCCGCGAAGCACCGGTAACACCGGCACTTCCAGACAATCCGGACCCGATGATCAGGAACGGGCGATGCGGGTTCAGCGGGTCCGCGGGCAGAGCTCAAGGCCGCCGAAGAAGAAGGCGATCTCCTGACGGGCCGTATCCGGGCCATCGGAGCCGTGCACCGCATTCTCGTCGATGCTGGTCGCGAAGTCGGCGCGAACGGTCCCCGGCGCGGCGTCCTTCGGGTTGGTCGCCCCCATGATCTCGCGATGCCGGTCGATCGCATTCTCGCCTTCGAGGGCCTGCACCATCACCGGACCCGAGATCATGAAATCGACCAGGTCCTTGAAAAAAGGCCGCTCGCGATGCACGTCGTAAAAGGCCTCGGCCTGGCTGCGGGTCAGGTGCAGCATCTTGGCAGCCACGATCCGCAACCCACCCTTCTCGAACCGGGAATAGATCTCGCCGATCACATTCTTCGCAACGGCATCGGGCTTGATGATGGACAGCGTACGTTCCTCGGCCACAGACAATCTCCTTGGTCAAATATCGGATGGATGCGGAAAGTCGAGAACCCGCCATACAGCGGGTTCGGCCGCGTAGTCTAGCGACACCCCAGACCGAGGGCAATGCATTGCCCCCGGGGGTTCCCAACATCGGGGTTGCACCGGCGCCCTGCTTGAATTCGTGCCCAAAACACCGTTCCCCAGGGCCCTGCACGCAGCGAATGGGTTCGCCGACCCGAACGCCGGGCGCGCGGCTCGGGCACGGCCTGGGTAGAACCCCAACGCAGGCCCAGCCACCCCAAGCGCCGAGTGCATGCACCGATCTCCACGAAACCACCGATCGCTGGCAGCACGCCCTTGGGTCTACACCCAACGCTGAAGAGTCGTGTGGGGTGTGCCCGGTCCGGACCGTAGATGGCCATGGATGGCCATCTACGAGCGCTCATGGACGACTTGAGCGGGTCCGGACCGGGCGCGCCCCGCACGGCTCGGGCACGGCACCAAGCGTGGATCGGCGCTTCGGCGAGGGCCGTGGTGGGCCCGCTGCGCTTGGCCCACCCTACGCGTGTCGGGACCGAGCGGCTCGGGCACGGCGTGCGCGGGTTAGGGGGTGTTGCCGGGTTTGGCGATGGGGGTGGGGGCTGGAACGATGGGGAGAATGGGGTGCGTGCGCGCGGGATCTGCCGGCGAGGGCATGGCGCCGGTGGCTTCGCTGCGGGCGTGGCGATGGCGTTGCAGCACATCGGCCAGGGAGCGCTGGCTGAGGAAAGTGTGGGCCTGGCGCCCGAGCTCGGTCCACAACTCGTGGGTCAGGCAGGGGCCGCCGTCGTGGCAATTGGCGTGGCCGCCGCACCGGGTCACGTCCAGCGGCTCATCCACCGCAAGGACGACATCGGCCACGCTGATGGCTTCCGCGCTGCGGCCGAGGCGGTAGCCGCCCCCCGGTCCCCGGCTGCTCTGCACCAAGCCCTCCCGGCGCAGACGCGCAAAGAGTTGCTCCAGATAGGATAACGAAAGGTGTTGCCGGGCGGCCACATCGGCGAGCGAAACCGGCCGCTCTTCGGCGTGCATCGCAACATCGAGCATGGCCGTTACGGCGTAGCGGCCCTTGGTGGTCAATTTCATGGCGGTCCAGGCAGATGGCCTTGGCGTCGAGAGTAGCCCCGCCCCCCGGAAACGATCAAGTATGACCGGACGTCTTGCGCGGAGGAATTGGACAATCCTCGGGCTCCAAACCCTCAAGATCGCAATTGGTGATCGGGTGCAGGTCCTGGTTCGGTTCGATGTCGATACCCGCGTCCTTGAGTGTCTTGCGGGTGTATTCCAGGCGTTCATCGAGTTCATGCAGATGATCGACGATGCGATGAATGGCATCCGCCACCGGGTCCGGCATGTCCCCGCTCAGGCCATAGGCATCGAAACCCATGCGCGCGGCCATCGCCTTGACCCGGGGATCCGGCTCCGGCCGCGGGGTCAGTACCCGGGCCGGAATGCCGATGGCGGTCGCGTCCGCGGGCACGTCCTTCAGCACCACCGCATTCGAGCCGATCCGAGCCCGGGCACCGATATGTACCGGCCCCAGCACCTTGGCTCCGGCGCCGATGACCACACCCGCATCCAGTGTCGGGTGCCGCTTGCCCTTATCCCAACTGGTGCCGCCCAGCGTCACCTGATGGTAGAGCGTGCAGTCGTCCCCGATCTCCGCGGTCTCGCCGATCACCACACCCATGCCGTGATCGATGAAGAAACGCCGCCCGATGCGTGCCCCGGGATGAATCTCGATACCCGTCAGCAGACGCCCCACATTCGCCAGCACCCGGGCCAGCCAACGCAAGCGATAGCGCCAGAGCGCGTGGGCCAGACGATGGAACCAGACCGCATGCAGGCCGGGATAGGTGGTGAAGACCTCGAAGCTGTTGCGCGCGGCGGGGTCGCGCTCGAACACGCACCGGATGTCTTCACGAAGCCGCTGAAACATGAGCGAGGATCACCAGGAATTAAAGCGGAACGATATCATGGCTCCCGCGGCGGACGGCCCCCACCCCGCTCGGTATGCGTGAGAATCCCGCGCAGCATTCGGACCTCGCTGGCGGTCAGGCCACTGCGCTGGTAGAGGTGACGCAGGCGCCGCATCAGCTGCCGCGGCTTTTCCGGGTCCAGGAATTCGATGCGCACCAGCGCGCGCTGGTAATGCTCGAACAGGGCCTCCATCTCGGCCTGGCTGGCCGGCGGGTCCACCGCTTCGCCCAGTGCTGGGGCTCCCTGCGCCGGGCGCATCGGGACCGCAGGGGAGGCCGTCGGGGCCGGTTCAATCGTTGAAAGAGCCGCCATCCGACAGGCGTAGGCCATCACCTGGACCGCCGCGGCGAGGTTCAGCGAACTGAAGTCGGGGGCCGTCGGGATCTGCACCAGGCTGTTGCAGCAATCGAGTTCGTCATTGCGCAGCCCACTGCTCTCGCGGCCAAAGACCAGGGCCACCGGCCCGTGGGCCGCCCGGGCCACCAGTTCGGCGGCGACCGCATCCGGCGGCTGCGCCGGGACCGAGTGGCCACGCCGGCGGGCGCTGGTGCCGGCGACCCACACGCAATCGACCACCGCATCCTCGACCCGGGACAGGACCCGCGCACGGGCCAACAGATCGTCCGCGCCCGCCGCCAACGCGGTGGCCTCCGCCGCCGGAAAGCGTTGCGGATCCACCAATATAAGATCGGACAGCCCCATGGTCTTCATCGCCCGGGCTGCCGAACCGATGTTACCCGGATGGCTTGTGCCCGCCAGAACCACGCGAATACGCCCGAGAACTTCCTGCATGCCCCTACTCCAGCCCCACCGAGCGCGACATCGTCGCACACTCCATCGCCGGAAGGGACCCTCGGCACTTTTCCGCCTTCGCACCGAACCGGATCCCCGAGCCCCGGGTCCCGACTCCCTCCGCGTGCGCTGCCTTCGAGCTAAGAAAAAGTCTTATAAATTCGCGCACCATACGCATTCTTTGCCATACTCCGATTTCGAGATTGTGGGCATTCAACCTCATTGCATCATCCCGCGTTTCGTTTTTCGCATATTTTGTAAATCCTGTACACTAAACATGGAAATCGGGCTCTTGTCCCTGACTGTGCCCCTATTCATCGCTTACAAGACACATTCTATGATGTGCTCAGCCACAAGCCAGACCGACCCGAGCCAGACCGGCGAACCCATCCTGGGCGCGCCCACCCAGGACGCATCCCCTCAGGACGCATCTCCCCACGACGTGCCTATCCAGGACGCACCGATCCCGGAGGACGGGAAAGGCATGGCTAATGCCCCCTTCGCGGGTCCGGTGATCGGGCTCGGCGCCTCGGCCGGGGGCCTGGATGCCCTCGAGCGATTCTTTCAGCACATGCCCATCGACAGCGGGGCGGCGTTCGTCGTCGTGCAGCACCTGTCGCCGGACCACAAGAGCATGATGGCGCACCTGCTGTCGCGCCACACCGGCATGCCGGTGGTGCCGGTCGAGGATGCGATGACCCTGGCGGCGAATCGGGTCTTTCTGATTCCCCCCGGCGCCCTGCTCACCGTCGTCGACGGCCGCCTGTATCTGGCGCCCAAGAATCCGCGGGTGCTGTCGCTGCCGATCGACCTGTTCTTCAAGTCCCTGGCCAAGGCCTACGGCCATCAGGCGATCGGGATCATTTTTTCCGGCACCGGATCTGACGGCACCCGGGGCGGTGTCGCGATCAACGAGGCCGGCGGTCTGCTGCTGGCCCAGGATCCGGAAACCGCGAGCTTCGACGGCATGCCGCGCAGCATCGTCGCCACCGGCCTGGTCGATGCCATTCTGGCCCCGGAGGCTCTGGGACCGCGCGTCATCGGGCATCTGCAACCCCGGCTCGCCAATGCACCGGAGCCGCCGTTGCCGATCGCACTCCCGCCGCGCGCCGCGCCGCTGGAGGAAATTCTGAACCTGTTGCTCCAGACCGGCGGGGTGAACTTCCGCGAATACAAGCCCGGCACCCTGTTGCGTCGGATCGAACGGCGCATGCAGGTCCGCCATGTGCCGGACCTCCTCCATTACCTGAACCTGATCGAGGGCGATTCGGCCGAGGCCGCCACCTTGCGTCGGGAGATCCTGATCCCGGTCACCCGCTTCTTTCGCGACGAGGCTGCCTTCGAGGCCTTGGGCCAGACCCTGCGGGACATCGTCCACGAACAGCCAGCACGCTCGGAGCCGCTGCGGATCTGGGTCGCCGGCACCTCCACCGGCGAAGAGGCCTATACCCTCGCCATCCTGCTGACCGAGATCCTCGCCGAGAGCGGCCGCGACTTCGGCTTCAAGATCTTCGCCACCGATGTGGAACAGAAGAACATCGACGCGGCCAGCGCGGGCATCTTCTCCGAGGCGCTGCTGGCGGAGATTTCACCGGAACGTCTGGAACGCTACTTCACGTCGCGCGACCATCATTTCGTGATCCGCAGCGAAATCCGCCAGCACATCGTCTTCGCCCGGCACAACCTGCTGGAGGACCCGCCGTTCACCCGGATGGACCTGGTGACCTGCCGCAATGTACTGATCTACTTTCAGGCCTTGGCCCAGGAACGCGTGCTGCGCCGCCTGCAGTACGCACTGGCCCCCGGCGGGCTGTTGTTCCTGGGCTCCAGCGAGTCCTTGTCCGGCCTGCAAGGGGACTTCTCGGCCATTAGCAGCACGTACAAGCTCTACCGCGTGTTGCGCCCGGCCAGCCTGCCCATGGGCAGCGCGGGGATGGCCTTCAGCCCGCCGGCCGGCGGCGTTCGCGGACGCCGCAACCGCGGGCGCCCGTCGGGGGCCTCGGTCGACAGCCTCGCGATCGATGCCGGGCAGGCCCTGCTGCTGCGGGCCCATGCCCCACCGGCGCTGCTGGTGACCGCAGCCCACGACCTGCTGCATGTGTTTGGCGACATGCAGCGCTACCTGCGCATGCCGGAGGGCCAGGCGAGTCTGGATCTCGGTCGCCTGTTGCCGAATCCACTGGCCACGGTCGCGGTGGCGCTGCTGCACAAGGCGGCGCGTGACCAGGCGGTGATCCACTCCGAGCCGTTGCTACTGGAGCCGGTGGCAGGCGAATCCCGGCAGCTTCGCCTGGGGGCGCACCCGGTGACCGGCCCGGAACATGGCGAATCGACGCTGCTGCTGGTCTTCGAAGACGTGGCGCCCTCGGAACCCGCGCGGATCCACCCGAACGGCCTGTTGGACATCGATGCCGAGCAGGCGCAGCGCATGGCCGGCCTGGAACGGGACCTGGCGGCGGCGCGCGAGCACCTGCAGGCCACGATCGAGGAACTGGAGACCGCGAACGAGGAATTGCAGGCCACCAACGAGGAATTGATGGCCAGCAACGAGGAACTCCAGAGCAGCAACGAGGAACTGCAGTCGGTGAACGAGGAACTGTATACGGTCAATGCCGAAAACCAGGAAAAGATCGAGATCCTGAACCGGCTGAACGCGGACCTGGACGGCATGGCTCGGGCCTCGAATGTCGCGACGCTGTTCGTCGATCGGGACCTGCGGCTGACCCGCTTCACCACCGAGGCCAGCCAGCTCTTCCGCATTCGCGACACCGATGTCGGGCGGCCGCTCGAGGACTTCAGTCATCGCCTGGACCACCCGGACTTCGTCGGCACGTTGCGCCGGACCATCGCCAGCGGCGAAACCTTCGAACAGGAGATCACCGCGAACAATGGGCGCTGCTACCTGGCCCGCATCCTCCCCTACGCGGGGCCGTCGCAGGGCGTCGGCCTGGGCGGTGCGGTGGCGACGTTCATCGACGTGACCGAGCTCAGCGATCTGGCACGCCTGCAGGCGATTCTGGACTCGCTGCCGGCCCACGTGGCGGTGGTGGATCCGGATGGCATGATCACTCTGGTCAACGCGGCCTGGCGCGCGTTCGCGCAGGCGAATGGCGATCCCACGTTCGAATACTCCGGGCCGGGCCGGAACTACCTCGACGTCTGCACCCCCAGCCCGATCGAGAACGACGAGACCGCCTATGCCGCGAGCAACGGGCTGCGCGCCATCCTGGCTGGCCGAAGTGCGACCTTCGCGCTCGAATACCCCTGCCATTCGCCGGACGAACAACGCTGGTTCCTGATGCATGCGGCGCCGATCCAGGGTGCGGGCGGTGGGGCGGTGGTCAGTCATATCAACATCACGGAATGGGTCAACACACATGATGCGCATTGACGCCCTCTCAACTCGGCCTGCCGGCCGCCGTGTTCGGGTTCCTGCCGTGACGGCAGGGGTCGCCCGATGAGCGCGCGCACGCCAGGCGATCGGTCATCGGTCCCGGATCCTACCGATATCGACCCGACCGATATTCGCGAACGGGCGCGTGAGGCGCTGCGCCGAGGCGACTTCAACCTGGTCGAAAAACTGCTGGACCAGGACGAGATCGGACTGACCGAGATCATCGAGAATCTGCGCATTTATCAGGCGGAACTGGAGATACAGAACGACGAACTGCGCACCGCCCAGAACACCGCCGAAGAGGCTCTGCATCGCTTCACAACCTTCTTCGCGAGCATTCCCCTCGGGGAACTCGTCATCGACCGCACCGGCCTGATCCTGGAAAGCAACACCGAGGCCACCCGCTTGTTCGGCACAGGCACCGGACACCTGCGCCAGCACTTCCTGCACCGACTGGTCGACCCGAGTTCTGCGCGTCAGGTCGGCAGCGCGATGGTGCTGGCGCAGGAGACCGGCGCCGCGGTGGCCGGCGACGTGCGCTTTCGCGGCCCCGGAGGCCAGGATTTTCGCGGGGAACTGCACCTCGCCCGCCTGCCGCCGGTGGCCGAGGGGCCCGACCAGTTCGTCTGCGCGGTGGTGGATCTGAGCGAGCGCCAGCGCCAGGAAACGCAATTGCGCGCCGCCCGCGCCAAGGCGCAGGACCGGGAGACGCGTTATCGGGTGCTCGCCGAATACTCGCCGGACTGGGACTACTGGCTGGGGGTCGATGGCACCTACCACTATGTCTCCCCCGCCTGCGAGACGATCTGTGGCCATCCGGCCACGGCCTTTCTGGCCGATCCCGATCTGATGGAACAGGTGGTGCACCCGGAGGACCGAGCCTACTGGCGCGAGCACCTGCGCGAGGCCCATCCGCCGAAGGCCGGACATCGACATGACCGCATCCATCTACGCGTGGTCCGCCCCGACGGTGAAATCCGCTGGATCGAACACGAATGCTGCGCCGCCTTCGACGATCAGGGGCAGTATCTGGGCCGCCGCGGGGTCAATCGCGACATCAGTGGGCGCAAGACCGCCGAACACGAAGTGGAGCAGGTCTCGCGCCTGTATGCGACTCTCAGCCAGTCCAATCAGGCGATGGTCCGCGCCACCGATCCCGCCACGATCTTTGCGGCGCTGGCGCGCATTGCGGTGGAGGTCGGCGGCTTTCGGGCCTGCGTGGTGATTCAGCGGGATCCCGTATCGGGCGTCGTCGGTGTGGTCGCCCACCACGGCCTGGAGGCCGAGACCATAGCGGCCATGCCGCTACCCAGCGCGGCGGACGCCGAGAGCCTGCCCGCCGCCACCGCACTGTTCGCCGATCGCCCGATCCTCTGCGAAGGCTGTTCCGATCCGTCGGCGGGCGTCGAGTGGAACACCTGGTCCGCAGCGGCGGGCATCCGCACCTGCGCTCATTACCCGATCCGTTCGCATGGGCGCGTGACCGGGGTCTTCAGCCTGTTCAGCAACCGGACAGCGGCCTTCCCGGCCGCCGTGACCCGGTTGCTCGAGGAAATGGCGATGGACCTGTCCTATGCCCTCGAGCATTTCATCCGGCAGCAGGCCCTCGAGGAGAGCGAGGGCCGGTATCGACGCATCGTCGAGACCACGCAGGAGGGCGTCTGGTCCCTGGATAAGCATCATCACATCACGCACGTGAACCCAGCGCTGACCCGGGCGCTCGGCTACAGCGCCCGGGAGATGTACGGCCAAACGCTGGAACCCTTCCTCTTTCCCGAGGACTGGGCGCAGCAACAGGAGCACCTGCGCCGGCGCGAACAGGGCCAGGCCGAGACCTATGAGCGGCGCCTACGTCGGAAGAACGGGAGCGTGCTGTGGGGACTGATCTCGGCCACCCCGATCCTGGACGCCGAGGGGGAGTTTTGCGGCACCTTCGCGATGCTGAACGACATCACCGAACGCAAGCAGGCAGAAAAGGCCTTGCGCAACAGCGAGATGCGGTTTCGGTCGCTGTTCGAGGAGGTCGCGAATATCGCGGTCCAGGGCTACGATGAGGAGCGGCGGGTGATCTTCTGGAACCGCGGCTCGGAGGCCTTGTACGGCTTCAGTGCCGAGGAGGCCCTGGGTCAGCGGGTCGAAGATCTAATCATACCGCCATCCATGCGCGAGGAAATTCAAGCCCTGTCGAGCGAGACCTTCGCAGCCGGCATCGTCATTCCGCACGGCGAGCTGGAGTTGCGGCGCAAGGACGACACCCCGGTGCGCGTGTATACCGACCACACCTCGCGGATCAACAGTGACGGCAAGGTGGAACTCTATAGTCTGGACGTGGATCTGACCCGACTGCGACAAGCGGAAGATCGCCTGGAGCAGGCCGCAAGCGCCTTCGAGAACACCACCGAGGACGTCACCGTCACCGATCCCGAGGGGAACATCCTGTTCGTCAACCGCGCCTTCACCGAGATCACCGGCTACGAGGAAAGCGAGGCCCTGGGCCAAAACCGGCGCATCCTGCAATCCGGGCGCCAGGACCAGACCTTCTATCAGGCCCTGTGGACGACCCTGAAGGAGGCCGGACGCTGGCAGGGGGAGATCTGGAACCGGCGCAAGAACGGCGAGCTCTATCCAGCCTGGATGACCATCGCCAGCGTGAAGGATACCACCGGTGCGATCACCCGCTACGTCGCGGTTTCCAGCGATGTCAGCCAGTTGCGGCGCTCGCAGGAGGAGCGCGACTTTCTGACCTACCACGATCCGCTGACCCGGATGCCCAACCGTCTGCTGCTGCGCGATCGTCTGGAACAGGCGATCGAACGGGTCCAGCGTCGGGGCGGAGGCCTCGCCGTGCTGTTCCTCGATCTGGACCGCTTCAAGAACGTGAACGACAGCCTCGGCCACGAGGCCGGGGATGATCTGTTGCGCCAACTGGCCCAGCGCATCTCGACGCTGATCCAGGGTCATGACACCCTGGCGCGCCTCGGCGGCGACGAATTCGTCGTGCTGCTGGAGGACGGATCAAAGGCAACGACCACGCGGGTTCATCAGCTCGCCAAGGCCCTGGCCACCATGTTCGAACGGCCCTTCGGCTTCGAGAACCGCGAGTTGTTCCTGACCGCGAGCATCGGCATCAGCCGGTATCCCGACGACGGCGGCGATCCCAATGAACTGCTGCGCAATGCCGAGGTGGCGATGTATCGCGCCAAGGCCGAGGGGCGTAATACCCTGCAGTTCTATCAGCAGGGGATGGTCGCCGACAGCCTCGATCGGCTGACCCTGGAGAACGACCTGCGCGGCGCGTTGTCCCGACAGGAATTCCTGCTCCACTACCAGCCCCAGGTCGACCTGATCACCGGCGTCCTGGCCGGCGTCGAGGCCCTGGTGCGCTGGAACCATCCCGAACGCGGCCTGATTCCACCCGATGCCTTCATTCCGCTGGCCGAGGAGATGGGCATCATCGGCGACATCGGGGACTGGGTGTTGCAGGAGGCGTGCCAGCAAATGGTCACCTGGCACGCCGACGGACTCGCGGTCCCACGCATGGCCGTGAACCTGTCGGTGCAGCAACTCGAACGCGGCGTGCTGGCGGATCGGGTGGGCGAGATCCTGGAACGTTGCCATCTGCCGGCCGCCGAGCTCGAACTCGAGGTCACCGAATCGATGATCATGCGCCAGACCGAGCGGGCGATCGGCACGCTGCGCTCGCTGCGCGCTCTCGGCGTGGCCATTGCGGTGGATGACTTCGGCACCGGGTACTCGTCGCTCGGCTACATCCAGCGTCTGCCGCTGAACCGGCTGAAGATCGACCGCGCCTTCGTGAAGGATCTGGCCGAAAGCGCCGACGATCGAACCATCGCCCGCGCGATCATCGGGCTCGCCAAGAGCCTGGGTCTGGAGGTCATCGCCGAGGGGGTGGAGACGCAGGAACAGGCCGATTTCCTGCGCCACGAGGGCTGCCACCTGGGTCAGGGGTACCTGTTCAGCCGGCCGGTACGCGCCGCGCACCTGGCGGTCCAATGGGCGCCCTCAAGTACCCCGGCCCCCTCGGATACACCAACGGACAACTGAACAACGGGCGGCTGAAGCGCAGCGCACGCACCGATTACCCTTGACCCCGGACAGGACCCGGTGGGCTCTTAGTCTTCGTCGGCCAGCGGCCGATGTGGGGTCTTTTCGTCGGGCGCCGGGTTATTCGGCGGCGCGGTCGGCTCGTCGGTCCGTTGGTCTTCGAAGTCCTCGAGCAGGTTTTCGAGGGCCCGGGTGAAGGCCTGTGCGGCGTCCGGGCCTTCGATGGCGACCACCTGATCCTGGGCCCATTTCTGGTTCTTCGGCCCCAGCACCTCGGTCACGCGGTCTCCGAGGCAGCAGAGCATCGAGAAGCCGGGGCCGTCGTCCTCACTGTAACGGCATTCGGCATAGACCCCGGTGCGCGCATTCAGCTTGTCGATGAAGGCATCGCGATAGGCACCCGGACCCTGGGCGTCGGTGCGGTTCTCCTCCACCAGATCGGCCAGGCGCAACGCCATCGCGGTAATGAAGCGCGCACGATCCTCGCCGGTGAAGCGGGCATAGACCAGGCGGTCGGCGAGCAGCAGCAAAAAGGCCACGAATTCCTCGATGATATCCAGACGCTGGGCCCGGGACGTGGTTTCGAAGTCCTCGTTTTCCAGGTTCAGCACGCCGTTGCAGGCGGAGCGCCAGGCATTGGCCGCCCCCACCGAGGCGAGATCCTCGAGGCTCCGTCCCCGTTCGTGTTTCCAGCGATTGCGCAGACGCAGGCTCATGCGGCCTCCCTCAAGTCGGTGTGAACGCCATCCCAGAAGCGGATGCGCGCCTCGATCGCCGCACGGGCGGCGGCCTCAGCCTCGGCCAGCTTCACCGGGTCGCCGGCACACAGCAGGTTCAGCATGCGCAGGGACAGCGGGCCATGGAAATCCTCGTCCAGGTGGATGTGGCGGTTCAGGTAGAAATGGAACTGCGGAGCCACGTCCGGGCCGATGTCCATCGCGCGCAGAAAGCTTCGGAACATCCCCGGAATCACGTGTTCCCGCCCGACCGCCAGCGCCGCCGCAACCACATGCGGCTTGTCGGTTGCGATGAAGTCGAAGGTGCTGCGCACGAAGCCCGCCGAGGGTGCCGGGGCAATCCCCGTCGCCAACGCTGCGTCGATGCCCTGCTCGGCGGCGATCGCCACGAAGTGCCGCGGACCCGCAGCATCGGCGCCGAGTTCGGTCATCGCCTCGCAGTAAAGTTCGAAGTGGCTGAGATGGCGATCCGGCCCGTTCGGCACCGGCACAACATCGGATTCCTCTTCCAGCACCAGTTCATTGATGAACCGGCGCACCGCAGCATCGCCCACCGGGCTCCAGGGGTAGCGGACCGGCGCGATGTGGTGTTGCAGATACTTGATCAGAGACATGAAATCCCACACCGAGTACACATGGTGCGCCATGAAGACGCGCAGTGCCCGAAGGTCCTGCAGGCCGTACACGGGATGTTGATCGAGGCGCTCACGCAACGGAGCGATGACCGCCGGATCGAAGCCGGGGGGATCGGCACGCGTGGGATCGAATTCGGGAAATTCTGGCATCAGGGTACCCGAGTCTGGGTGAGGCGCGCCGTGACGTCACGGCAACCACGGCGGGCCGGGGGTCAGGCCGACCCGCTCCCGCCCAGGCCCGAAGGCACCGCGCCGACGACCCGAGGCCAATGACCCGGGCTGGTTGACCTGGGTTGTCGGCTTCGGTGCGTCGGCACGGGTCCGATGAGCGACTAGCGGCGCGAGCCCTTTTCTTCGTGGGCCATATCCACCAGCTGCATCGCGATATCCCGGTATTTCTTGTGATAGGCGTGCAGGGGGTGCCCTTCCGGCGCCAGATAATAATCCACGGGATCCACGCCATTGACATGCTCGTAGTCCATGAAATGCTTCTGCATCTCGATCATCTGCTCGATCAATTCCTGCTTCTTGCTCATGATTCGGTGTCTCCAATGAAAGGGGATGGCGCGCGCGTCCGCAATAACGGGGCCGACTGTACCACCGGCCGGCGGGGCGCTTAACCTCCCTTAGGGGATAGGCTCAAGTGGTGGGCGCCTCAGTACCCGCCCTTGCGGCGGCTCTCCGGCAGCCCGGCGATGCGTCCGCCCTGCTTGCTCGGGTCGAGGGGGAACAGATCGTAGATGGTCTTGGCATCGACGCTCCGGTCCTCCCACAGTTGCTGCATCGCCTTCACGATGGTCCGCGTATTCGGCTGATTCTCGTTGTGGTTCAGGTATTCGTCACGCAAATAGCGCACCAGATCCCAATGCCGTGGGGTCAGTTCCAGCCCCTCCTTTTGGGCCATGGCCTCAGCCACGGACTCGTTCCAGGCCATCACATCCATCAGATACCCGTTGGGGTTCGTCTCCAGAGCAACACCGTCCACTTCCAGACTCATCACACATCCTCCCTTGGTTGGTCATTTACCGTTGTATGGATCATTCATTCAAAAACCGCTCTCACCCGGGCCTGCGGCATTCAGGCGCCGCCAGCCACCGCGGCGATGTCCCGATGCCCCAGGAAAAGGCCGCAGCCCAAGGCCCGATGGGATCCGATGCCGCTGCGTTGCAGCCGCAGCGAGGCCTCGGGATCCAGTTCCGCCACCATCAGGCTGCGCGTGTGCACGCCGCCCTGGGGCAGGCTGAGCACATGCCGGAGTCCACTCAGCAGCTTGCTCACCGGCACCCCGAGGCGGCGCAGCTCCGTCGCCATCTCGACCAAAAAGGCCGCCTCGTCCTGTTCGGGGTCACAGACCACATAGCGGGCGAAGACCACCGGCAGCGGTACCAGGGGCACCACATTCATGGCGCCGAGCGCGAGGGTGAAGCCGGCAATGTCCAGGCGTCGACCGGCGAGGGCCTCGACCGCCGCAATCCGGTCGACCGGCACGCGCAGACGCAGGCGGGCACGGCGTGACAGGTGCAACAGGTCGTGTTCCGGATCCTGAGGACGCATCCAGCCGTTGCCGGACTCGGCACCATGAATCAGGTGCACGCCGGCCAAGGCCTCCGTCTCCAACCAGGGCAGCTCGCTCAACAGCGCCGAGGACAAGGCATGCGCATGATCCAGCGGCAGACAGGGGCAGTCGATCCGAAAGGCGACATCGACCACATCCTGCGGCAGCGCCGGTTCCTCGCGCGGGGCGTCGTCCCAGAACATCAGCCGACGCCGTTCATGGCGTCGCCGAGGTGAACGCGGCTTCGATGCGCTCTTCCCAGTCCACCGGGGTGTCCGGGAACGGCGGACGCACATCGGAACTCAGAAAGCGCTCACCCTCCCGGGCCCGCTGGACCACCAGATCCAGCAACTCCTGGAAGGACTGGAGTTCGTGGTTTTGCAGCAGCACTTCGCTAAGCCAAATCATTCAAACACCTCTGGTCAAAATACCTCTGGCACATCATCGCAACACCTCTGGGAACGCCTCAGGTTTCGGCCACACGATCGAAAAAGCGGGCGCGGTAGACCAGCCGCTGCCGACCCGGGTCGGGATCATCACCAAAACCGGTCCGATTGTGCAATATATTATTACAGACGATACCCTCGCCCGGCCGCAAACCGTACCGGAAGACCGGGGCATCGTCGGCGTTCAGAATCTCGGCGATGCAGGCCACGGCCTCCCGCGTGGCCGCATCCTCGCGCCAGCGCACGTGACGCCCCCGTGCGGTGTAGCGCAAATGCAGCCGGCCATCGCCCGGATCCACGCTGAACACCGGGCCGGTGCGCTCGGGACGCAGCACCTCGCCCTGCTGGATGTTCGCGGGAATGCACAGGGCCTGCGGGTGCATCAGCGCCTCGATGTAGGCGGGATCCCGGTCACGCAGCGCGATGTACAGCATCTCGTGATCCATCAGTGCGTTTTCACCGCCCTCGGCGGCGGCACGGACGCAGTGCAACACCATCGCGCGGATACGCTGTTCGGGTTCATTATAATACCCGTCGCAATGCCAGCTGAGCGGACGGTCGGTATAGGGAATGTAGTCGCCTTGCGCGCGGTCGGCGCTGACCTGCAGCTGGCTGATCCCGTCTTCCTCGGCACACAGGTGCCCATCGAGGCGCGCAAGCCCCAGCGCCGCACCCAGGCGTCGCAGCGCCGCCCGGTCCACCGGCGCAGCGCTGCGGTAAATAGCCATGTTGGCCCGACCGATCCGGTCGATCAGCGCCGCACGTTCCGCCGCATTAGGCTGCCCCGCATCGGCGATCGGGACGACCAGATCCTCGATTGCCTGCGGGGCCCGCTGCCGTTTTTCCGCGCGCCAGCGGCGGTACGTCAGCGCATCGTCCAGTGCGAAGGGGCCTGAGGGAACGGGAACCGGGGCGACGGGGCGGCCGACCGGGCGGGATACGAGGCTCATGGCAGGCAACTCATGGTACGCTCTCGGGGTTGATCGTACGGGTTTCATCGCACGGGGCTTACTGGACAACGGGGCTTACCGGACAACGGCCTCACCGGACAGTGATCCGCAGTGTACCGGCCTCCTGGTGGGCAGCAACTATCCATCCGGGATAGGCAACCCGCACGACGACACGGCTCTTTACTTTCCCCTATCCCTTGAGAGATAGGACCCCCCACCCCTCCCCCCCCATGAGTAGGATGTTTTCAACGGGGCTTGGAACCTAGAGTAACCCACCGTATGACGAGGGGAATCCGCTGGGATTGCCTCGACAGTGAATCGGCGGGCCGCAGCCTGAACGCGGGCAAGGCCAACCCTGCGAACCCAATACGGGCCGACCCTCAGGACACAGGGTCGTCCCGGATACCGAAACCGATCCAAGGAGACCGCCATGGCGAACCCACATCATCCGACCCCCATGCTCGACGAGTTGGAAAACGGCCCCTGGCCGAGCTTCATCTCCGGCATCAAGCGCCTTCGGGACGACCACCCCGACGAGCGCATCCAGAACGTCACCAACGACCTGCTGGGCCAACTCGAGCACTCCTACGAAACCCGCAAGGGCTACTGGAAGGGCGGTACGGTGTCGGTGTTCGGCTACGGCTCCGGGATCATCCCGCGCTTCTCCGAGGTGTCGAAGGCCTTCCCGGAGTCGCGCGAATTCCACACCGTGCGCGTGCAGCCCCCGGCGGGCAACTTCTACACCACCGAGTCCCTGCGTCAGCTGACCGACAGCTGGGAGAAGCACGGTTCCGGCCTGATCACCTTCCACGGCCAGACCGGCAATGCGATGTTCATCGGCGTCAACAGCACCAACACCCAGGCCTTCTTCGATGAGATCAACGAATACGGCTGGGACCTCGGCGGCGCCGGGCCCTGCGTACGCACCGGCATGTCCTGCGTCGGCGCGGCCCGTTGCGAGCAGTCCTGCACCAACGAGCAGCGCGCCCACCGCACCCTGCTGAACCGCTTCACCGACGACGTGCATCGCCCGTCGTTGCCCTACAAGTTCAAGTTCAAGGTCTCCGGCTGCCCGAACGACTGCGTGAACGCAATCGAGCGCTCCGACTTCGCGGTGATCGGCACCTGGCGCGACGACATCAAGATCGACCAGGCCGAGGTGAAGAACTTCGTCGCCGAATACGGTCGCGACAAGGTTCACCTGGACGTGATCAACCGTTGCCCCAGCAAGTGCATGACCCTGAACGAAGACAACACCCTGCACATCGAGAACAGCAACTGCGTACGCTGCATGCACTGCATCAACGTGATGACCAAGGCGCTGTCCCCCGGCGATGACCAGGGCGTGACCATCCTGGTCGGCGGCAAGCGCACGCTGAAGATCGGCGACCTGATGGGCACCGTGATCGTGCCGTTCATGAAGCTCGAAACCGAAGAGGACTACCAGAGCATGGTGGAACTCGCCGAGAACATCATCGACTTCTGGGCCGAGAACGGGCTGGAGCACGAGCGCTGCGGCGAGATGATCGAGCGCATCGGTCTGGTGAACTTCCTGGAGGGCATGGGCCTCGCGGCCGACCCGAACATGGTCACCCACCCGCGCCAGAGCTCCTACATCCGGCTGGACGAGTACGACGAGGCCGCGGAGGACTACCTGCGCCAGAAGATGGAACAGAAGCAGGCGGCCGCGGGCTGATCCCGCACTGCCCTTCTGACCCAATCCAACCCCATTTCAGATAGCAGGAGCCACCGATGTCACAACCCGCCATGCGTCCGCCGATCGAGTCCGGCTGCCCGGACGGCTTTCAGTACATGCATCCCGTCATGCGCCGCAACTTCGGCATGTGGCGCTACCACACCCATCCCCGCCCGGGCGTTCTGCTGCACGTCTCCGACACCGGAGAAGGCATCTGGACGGTCAAGGCCGGCACCCAGCGCATCCTCGACGTATTCACCCTGCGCAAGCTTTGCGACATCGGTGACGAGTTCGCCGATGGCTACGTGCGCTTCACCATCCGCTCGAACATCGAGTACATGGTCGACGCCGAAGAGAAAGTCGAGCCGCTGATCAACGCTCTCGAAGAGGCCGGCTTCATCGTCGGCGGCACCCGCAACTCGGTGTCGATGATCTCCCACACCCAGGGCTGGCTGCACTGCGACATCCCCGGCACCGACGCCTCCGGCGTGGTGAAGGCAATGATGGACGAGCTGATCGACGAGTTCCGCACCTGCAACATGCCCAACCGCGTGCATATCACCACCTCCTGCTGCCAGATCAACTGCGGCGGCCAGGGTGACATCGCGATCAACGTGCAGCACACCAAGCCCCCGAAGATCAACCACGACCTGGTCGCCAACGTCTGCGAGCGCCCCTCGGTGGTCGCCCGCTGCCCGGTCGCCGCGATTCGTCCGGCGCTGGTGAACGGCAAGCCGTCGCTGGAAGTGGACGAGAAGAAATGCATCTGCTGCGGCGCCTGCTACCCGCCCTGCCCCCCGATGCAGATCAACGATGCCGAGCACACCAAGTTCGCGATCTGGGTCGGTGGCAACCACTCCAATGCCCGCGGCAAGCCGACCTTCCAGAAGCTGGTCGCCTCCGGCATCCCGAACAACCCGCCGCGCTGGCCGGAAGCGACGTCGATCGTCAAGCGGATCCTGAAGGTTTATCAGGAAGACGGTCAGGACTGGGAGCGCATCAACGACTGGATCGAGCGCATCGGTTGGCCCGCCTTCTTCGAAAAGACCGGCCTGCCGTTCACCCGCTACCACATCGAGAACTGGAGAGGCGCGCGCAACACGCTGAACGCCTCGACTCACATCCGGTTCTGATCACACCGGTCCGGAGCGCGCCGGATCTGATCCCGGACGATCCGCAAAGGAACGACCGGCGGCCCCAGGGCCGCCGGTTCGTCAACAGGCTCAACAGGAACACAGCCCATGAAATATGGAATTCTGGTCAACGAGGGTCCTTATCAGCACCAGGCCTCGGATACCGCCTACCAGTTCGCCAAGGCGGCGATGGAACAAGGGCACGAAATCTTCCGGGTGTTCTTCTATCACGATGGTGTGAACAACGGCACCCGCTTTGCCGTGCCACCCCAGGATGACCGCAAGATCCCCGACCTCTGGAGCGAGATGGCTGAGCAGCACGGCACCGATCTGGTGATCTGCATCGCCGCCGCCCAACGCCGCGGCCTGCTCGACGAAGGCGAAGCCAAGCGCCAGGGCAAGGACGGCAACAACATCGCCCCGGGCTTTCGCATCTCGGGTCTCGGTCAGTTGATCGAGGCCGGTATCCAGTGCGACCGAATGATGGTCTTCGGCGACTGATGCCCGACGGGCCTACGGCCCCGGATTCGCACCCGCGGCCCACATGGGCGCGTGGGCACGCAACCCTCAACACTGAAGGTAGAACCCATGTCAGAACCTTGGGAAGAAGAAGGTCCAGGCACGATCAAGAAGTTCCTGTATGTGAACCGCAAGGCCCCGTACGGGACCATCTATGCGCTGGAATCGCTGGAGGTCGTGCTGATCGCCGCCGCCTTCGAACAGGACGTCAGCATGGCCTTCCTGGATGACGGCGTGTACCAGATCAAAAAGGGCCAGGACACGAAGGGCATCGGCATGAAGAACTTCTCGCCGACCTACCGGGCACTCGAGGGCTATGACGTCGAAAAACTCTACGTGGAAGCCGAATCGCTGGCCGAACGCGGACTGACCGAGGATGATCTGCTGGTTCCGGTCGAGGTGATGAGCCGTGCCGCCCTGGCCGAATTGATGGACCAGCAAGACGTGATCCTGAGCTTCTGAGGGGAATGAAATGAGCATGCTGCATACCGTCAACAAGTCGCCGTTCGAGCGCAACACCCTGAATTCCTGCCTGGGTCACGCCCTGCCCGGCTCGGCCATCCTGCTGATCGAGGATGGCGTGTTCGGGGCGGTCGAAGGCACCGCACAGGCGGACACCCTCCGCGCCGCGCTGGCCGACCGCGCCGTCTATGTCCTGGGTCCGGATCTGCTGGCCCGGGGCATGACCGCCGAACACGTGATCGAAGGCATCGCCGTCGTGGACTACAACGGCTTCGTCGAACTGACCACGCAATACGACAAGGTTCAGTCCTGGCTGTAGCGGCCCGGTTTGTCCCACTATCCACCTGCACTGCAATCAACAGGAGCATCCCATGCCCATCGAAGCCAACGGCAAATCCTACGAAACCGACGAAGAAGGCTACCTGGCCGACCTGACCCAATGGAATCCCGATCTGGCGACCGCCATGGCCAAGGCCGACGGCGCCGACCTCGACGAGAACCACTGGGAAGTCATCAACTTCCTGCGTGAGTACTACGAGGAATACCAGATCGCCCCGGCCGTTCGCGTGCTGACCAAGGCCATCGGCAAGAAGCTTGGCCCGGACAAGGGCAACAGCAAGTACCTGTACGAACTGTTCCCCTACGGCCCGGCGAAGCAGGCGTGCAAATACGCCGGCCTGCCCAAGCCGACCGGCTGCGTCTGACCCGTCTGCACGACCCCACCGGGTGAGGCCTCGGCCTCACCCGGTTCCCTGTTTCTGGAGGATTGCCCGTGTTCGTCACCGTGCTCTTTGCCTTGATCTTCTATGTGGCCATCGCCATCTTCGTGGTCGGCCTCGGCATGCGCATCGTGGCCTATGCACGGGCCCCCGCTCCGTTGAAGATTCCGACCACGCCGGCGCCGACGACGCGCGCGGGGGTGGTCCGCCGCATGGCCACCGAAGTCTTCCTATTCAACAGCCTGTTCAAGGCGAACAAGTGGATCTGGCTGTTCGGCATCCTGTTTCACGTCGGTCTGGCACTGGTCCTGCTGCGTCACTTGCGCTATTTCCTCGAGCCGGTGCCGACCTGGGTCGTGCTGATCCAGCCCTTCGGTTTGT
>PWGH01000096.1 GCA_003555285.1 Thioalkalivibrio sp. | reverse complement strand
GGAGGCGAAGCGATGAAGAAGCGTCAGAAGCGACTCTTGCTGGTGGCGGGGGGTCTGGCCGGTGTGGCCGCGGTGGTGGGGCTGGTGCTGAATGCCTTTCAGGACAACCTGGTGTTCTTCTACACGCCCTCGGACATTGCCGCCGAGATCGTGCCGATGGAGCGAACCTTTCGCATCGGCGGGCTGGTCGAAGACGGCAGCGTGCAGCGTGGCGAGGACGGGGTCACCGTGCATTTTCGGGTGACCGATACCGCGGTGGCGGTGCCGGTGGTGTATCACGGCATCCTGCCGAACCTGTTCCGCGAGGGCCAGGGCGTGGTGGCGGTGGGCAGCCTGCAGGAAGGCGGGGTGTTCCGGGCGAACCAGGTGATGGCGCGCCATGACGAGACCTACATGCCGCCGGAGGCGGCAGAGGCGATCGAGCGCGCGCAGCGCGAACAGGCCCGGACGGTGGGCCAGACGGTGGGCCAGACGGGGGATATCTCCGAGCCCATCGGCTATTCGGGAGGGTATTGAGCATGCTGGCGGAACTGGGACTCTTTGCGCTGATCCTGGCGCTGTTGCTGGCGCTGGCGCAGGGCACGCTGCCGCTGATCGGGGCGGCCCGCGGCGACACCGCACTGATGGCGGTGGGGCGCAGCGCGGCCTACGGGCAGCTGTTCTTCCTGCTGGTGGCCTATGCGGCGCTGACCTACGCCTTCGTCACCGACGACTTCTCGATCGCCTATGTGGCCAATCACTCGAACACGCTGCTGCCGATGCAGTACAAGGTCTCCGGGGTCTGGGGCGGGCATGAGGGTTCGCTGCTGCTGTGGGTGCTGATCCTGGGCTTCTGGTCGGCGGCGGTCGCGACCTTCAGCCGCAGCCTGCCGCGCGAGGTGCTGGCGCGGGTGCTGGGGGTGATGGGTCTGGTCGCGATCGGCTTTCTGAGCTTCACGGTGTTCACCTCGAGCCCCTTCGAGCGGCTGTTGCCGGCGGCGCTGGAAGGCCGCGACCTGAACCCGATGCTGCAGGATCCGGGGCTGATCATTCACCCGCCGATGCTGTACATGGGTTATGTCGGCTTCTCGGTGGCCTTCGCCTTTGCGATCGCCGCGCTGATCGGCGGGCGCCTGGACGCCGCCTGGGCGCGCTGGTCGCGGCCCTGGACCGCGGTGGCGTGGGCGTTTCTGACCATCGGCATCGGCCTGGGCAGCTGGTGGGCGTACTATGTGCTGGGCTGGGGCGGCTGGTGGTTCTGGGATCCGGTGGAGAACGCCTCGTTCATGCCCTGGCTGATGGGCACCGCACTGCTGCATTCGCTGGCGGTGACCGAAAAGCGCGGCGGCTTCAAGAACTGGACGGTGATGCTCGCGATCCTGACCTTCTCGCTGGTGCTGCTGGCGGCGTTCCTGGTGCGCTCCGGGGTGCTGACCTCGGTGCATGCCTTTGCGGTCGATCCGGCGCGCGGGCTGTACCTGCTGATGTTCATGGTGGTCGTGGTCGCCGGTTCGCTGACGCTGTTCGCCTGGCGCGCCGGCAAGGTCGGCCTGGGTGGCGGCTTCGGGCTGGTCTCGCGCGAGTCGGCGTTGCTGACCAACAACGTGCTGCTGGCGGTGTCCGGGGCGGCGGTGCTGCTCGGGACCCTGTACCCGCTGTTCCTGGACGCCTTTGGCCTGGGCAAGATCTCGGTGGGTCCGCCCTACTTCGAGGCGGTGTTCCTGCCCTTGATGCTGCCCTTGTTGCTGCTGCTGGGCTTTGGGCCGCGCCTGCGCTGGAAGCAGGACAGCCCGACCGAGCAGTTGTGGCGGCTGCGCTGGATCTTCGTGGTGAGCCTCGGCTTTGGCATGCTCTGGCCGCTGTTCGTCGGCAGCTGGTCGTTCCTGGCCGGGATCGGCGCCTTCCTCGGGCTGTGGATCATCGGCTCGGGGCTGAAGGACCTGGTCGAACGGATCCGGCCGCCCAAGGGCAGTCAGCAGACGGTGGGCACGCGGGTACGCCGGCTCGGGCGCAGCTATGTGGGCATGCAGGTCGCGCACATCGGTGTCGCGCTGGCGGTGATCGGCATCACCTTCGTGCTCGGCTACGACGACGAGCGCGATGTACGCATGGCGGTGGGCGAGACGGTCGAAGTCGGCGGCTACGGCTTCCGCCTCGATGCGCTGGAGCGGGTCCAGGGACCGAACTACGAGGCTGACCAGGCCACGGTGGCGGTGTTCAAGGACGGCCGGCGCATGACCACGCTGGTGCCGCAGATGCGCGAGTACTTCAGCCAGGACCAGCCGATGGCGCACACCTCGCTGCATCGGGGCCTGTTCCGGGACCTGTACGTGAACATGGGCGAACCGCTGCCGGGTAATGCCTGGCTGATGCGGGTGTACTACAAGCCCTACATGAACTGGGTCTGGGCCGGCGTGGTGCTGATGGGTCTGGGCGGATTCCTGGCCGCGACCGACCGCCGCTACCGGCTGCGCGTGCGGCGTGAGGAGGACCTGCCCGATGCGGACGGTTCTCCCGGGTCCGATGGGGCCGATGGGCACTCCGGCAAGGCCGCGCCGGCCTCGGCGGGCTGACCGATGCCGGCTCCCGCGGGTTATTGCATGTGCCATCGTGTGCCCTGTCTTGAGCCAGCCTGTCCCATTGCGGGCGGGCTGGTGACGGCGACAGCGACCCAAGGGCTCCTCTCACGCGGGGAGGCATCCTTGGCCTCGCCTTTCTTTAACGCCTTTTTCGAGGTCCCGATGCGATGAGACTCCGTTTCCTGCTTCCCCTGTTCGCGTTCTTCGCGCTGGTCGGCGTGCTCTGGATCGGGCTGAGCCTGGACCCGCGCACCCTGCCCTCGCCCCTGATCGGCAAACCGACCCCGGACTTCGATCTGCCGCAATTGCACGATCCCCAGGCCCGGTTTGCCAGTACGGAATTGCAGGGCGAGGTGGCCCTGATCAACGTCTGGGCCTCCTGGTGCGTGACCTGCCGCCAGGAGCATCCGTTTCTCGCGCAATTGCGGCGCGCCGGTGTGCCGATCTATGGCCTGAACTACAAGGATACCCGCACGGACGCATTGCGCTTTCTGGCCCGCTACGGTGACCCCTATGACGCGATCGGCTTCGACGAGAGCGGGATGGTGGGGATCGACTTCGGCGTCTATGCCACCCCGGAGACCTTTTTGGTGGATCGCCAGGGCATCATCCGATTCAAGCATATCGGCATGATCACGCCAGACATCATTGAAACCAAGATCCTCCCCCTCTACCGGCAACTGGAGGCTGAATCATGAAATCGCATCCGATGCTGCTGACACTCCTGTGTGTTGCGGCCACCATGTTCATCGCCCCGACGGCCCTGTTCGCCGGGCCCACGGCGCCCACGATGGAACCCTTGACCTTCGACACCCCGGAGCAGGAGGCCCGTTACCAGAACCTGATCCGCGAGTTGCGCTGCACCGTCTGCCAGAACCAGAACCTCATCGAGTCGAATGCGCCGCTGGCGGTGGACCTGCGCCGACAGATCTCGCTGATGGTCAAGGACGGCGCGGAGAACAAGGAAGTCGTCGACTACATGGTGGCGCGGTATGGGGACTTCGTACTGTTTCGGCCACCGATGAACCGGACCACCTACCTGCTCTGGTTCGGCCCGGGCGCCCTGTTGCTGATCAGCCTCAGTGCGCTGGGTCTGATTCTCTACCGCCGACGCAGTCAGCTGGGTCCGGCACCGCTTTCCGAGGACGAACAACAACGCCTGCGCCGACTGCTCGGCGAAGACCGTGGAGGTAAGGCATGACGTTTTTCTGGACCCTGGCCGCCCTGTTCACGGTGGTGTCCCTATTGTTCATCTTTGTACCGCTCGGTCGGTACCGTTCGGCAGGCGGTGGACCGGTCACCAACGAGGCCATGGAAGCCTAGGTCTCGGTCTACCGCAGTCAACTTGCGGAACTGGAAGCGGACCGTGAAACCGGCACCATCTCCGAGGCGCAGTTCCATACCGCACAGGTGGACCTGCAACGCAGCCTGCTGGAGGCCAATGAAGGCCACAGCAGCGCCCCGACGAGCGCCCGGACGGGTTCGTGGCACTGGCCCGCTGGGGTCGTCAGCCTGCTGACCCTGCCCGTGCTCGCCGTGCTGATCTATCAGGGCCTGGGCGCCGGGGCGGCCGGCCTCGATCCGCAGGCACGGGTGCCGCAGGCGCAGACCAGCGAGAATCTGGGCATCGAATCGGCCATCCAAGCCCTCTATGCCCGCCTGGAAGCCAATCCGGAGGATCCCGGAAGCTGGGCCCTCCTTGGCCGCTCCCTGATGTTCCTGGACCAACCGCGCGAGGCCGCCGGGGCCTATGCCCAGGCCATCCGTTATGGGGGCGGTGAGGATCCGGACATCCTGGTCAGCTATGCCGACCTGCTCGGCACGCTGGACAACGGCAACCTCGCCTCCCGGGCACGGCCCTTCATCGAGCGCGCACTCGAGATCGACACCGATCATATCAACGGGCGCTGGCTTGCCGGCCTGGCGGCCTTCCAAGCGGCGGATTTCCGCACGGCCCAAGGCCATTGGCAAACTCTGTTGACCTTGTTCGACCCGAATTCAGAGGAAGCGCAGATCATCCGGACCAATCTGGACGAGGTCGCGGACCGCCTTCAAGAGGCGACGACCGATGATGGACCGGCCGACGGAGCCAGCCCGGAGGGCGGACTCAGTCCGGAAAACGCCGTCATCCCATGAACCGGAGAACCCATCCGGAAAACGGCCCTCGAAACGAAGCCCCTCCCGCCCTGAGCCCCTGCAACGGCACCGCGCGGGAATTCGAGGGCATGGCCGCGGGTCGGGCCTCATCGCCCCCCCGCCGCCGAGAAGCCTAGTCGCCCGGCGGCACGACGACCACGGGACAGCCGGTATGATGCAGCACCTGCTGGCTCACGCCCCCCAGCAACAGGCCATGGAAACCACCGCCGCCGCGCGATCCCACCACCACCAGTTCGGCGCCTTCAGCGGCATCCAGCAAGGTCTTCGCCGGCCCCTGGCGCTTTGCCACCACCACCTCCTGACGCAGGCGGCCCGGGCTGACGCCCGCCTTCTCGACCCATTCCTGCAACAGCCGCTCGGCTTCCTCGCGCAGTTGTTCGATGGGTGGCTTCATCAACGAAGCCCACTCCGGATCCACATACTGCCGTTCGAGAACGAACACCGCGCGCACCTCGGTATCGCGCAGCTTGCCCTCCTCCAGCGCCCATGCCAACGCGTGGCGTGACCCTGCAGAACCATCCATACCCACAACGATTCCAGCCATGACGCATCTCCTGGTCGCGCCCCGCCGAAACGGCAGAGATTAGTCCTCTACTCCTGATGGTAGATCAGTTCACCCCCACCCGCAGCCCCATCCCGTCCCCAACCCTTAGCGGGGGCCAAGCGCAGCGGGCCCACCGCCCTGAACCTCACGGGTCTTCGACCTCGCGATCGTTTCCGCATGGAACAGCGGACCACCTCTGAATAATTCGCCCGCCACCCGGAGCCTCGGCTGGGCCGTTTCCCTTCAGATGCTATCCTGTAGGGATTCCATAGGCGCCGCTGGTCGGACCGCGGATCTCTTACCCATGCAACCTGGTTTGCGCCATTCGGGCCGTTGCAGTCCGGACCGGCGCAATCTGGGGAAAACGGCCGAGGCCGGCGCTCGATCCATGGGCTCGGCATCCGGGATCCGAAGCCCGCAGGCCACCTTTCCGCTGCAGGACACCGAATGATCGAAGACGACCTGAACGCCCACTATCGGAACCTGTTTCTATCCGGCGCCGCGTTGCTGGATCTGCGCGCACCCGGCGAGTTCGCCCAGGGCGCCTTTCCGAGCGCCCACAACCTGCCCCTGATGACCGACGGCGAGCGCCACAAGGTCGGTCTTTGCTATCACCAGCACGGGCAGCCGGCCGCGATCGAACTGGGGGAGGCCCTGGTCGGGGGTCCGGTGCGCGAGGCTCGGATGGCGGCCTGGAAGGCGTGGTGCCGGCAGCACCCCGACGG
>PWGH01000017.1 GCA_003555285.1 Thioalkalivibrio sp. | reverse complement strand
TGCACGCTGGCATTTGCGAACAGTTGCGTCCGGGGCCTCCAGCGCCACGCCAGATTGCCGGTAACACCCTGAACCCGCTCGCGCCGATCCGTGAGCTCGAATTCGCGCCGCTCGTCGAAGACCCGAACGCCCCAGCCCAACTTGCGGCGTTCACCCGCAAAGCCGGCGGTGAATCGCTTGCTGAGAAAGACCCCGATCTGCAGATCGGGAAGCTCGAGTTCCGCGAAGAGCGGTCTACCATCGATAATCACCGGTTCGCCGGTGACCCCGTCCAACACGGGCAACATCACCGGAGAGAGCACGAACTCGTTCACCGTCGTCAGGCCCTCATCGTAGGTGGCCGTCAACCGACCGGTGCGTAGCCGGTGCCGAAGCGTGCCGCCGTAGGTCGTTCCGAAATAGCGCTCACCGCCATAGGCCTCGATGAAGGTGCGCGCACCGGGCTCGTAGGTCGCCCCCGCACGCCAGAAGCTGTCATCGGGCCGTGCGCGCCGGGGATCCTGCTCGAAGTCGTTGTCTTCCTCGCCAACCGCGGCGAACACGCTGAGACGCTCGGTGAATCTCCAGCGGCCCAGTGCCTCGGCGCTCTGGAACGTCACCGAGGACCCGTCGTCGAAATCCGTCTCCGTACGCTCAAACCGCAGGCCCCAACCAATGCGTGAAAACATCGGACCGTCGTCGAGACGCGCGAGCACCCGATTGCTTTCGCTATCGATCGAGGAGACCCCCGAACCGCTGTAATCGGTACGATCATAGGTATAACGCAGCTGTGCGGTGGCCACCTCACCCAGGCGCTGCTGGAGGACCGGGCTCACCCGAAGGTTGAAGACGTCCGTGCGATTTCCGGTGACGTTGATGTTGTCGCCAATCGCCCCATCCCGGGTGACTTGCCGCTGCCCGAAGGCGGTCGAGCCCTCGATGAAGAAGCGTTCCGGCACGACATCGATGGATCCCTGGCCGGCCATCTGGTGGAAGACATCGTTGCGGCTGCTGTCGCGCCAATAGCCCAGGGCCTGCAGGTTATAATCGAGTTCGGCGCGAGCGCCGCGACCTGCACGTTCCAGGCTGAAGCCGGCATTCAGCTCGGTCACGTGTTCGTGATCCTCCTCCCCCGGAGGCGCCAGCGTGATGTTGTCGGTAAAGATCTGCCCGGCCGCCACACGGGGAGTGAAATCCCATTGCGCGTCTTGCGCCGGCGCGAACGGTGCCGCCACAACCAGAGTCACCCCCGTCCCGATCCGCAACCCAAGCCTTGTCCACCGGGCCGACCAACGCCTCCAGCCGCCGCTCATGCCGTGGACCCGTGATAGCCGTAGTGGCCATAACCGTAGTACCCCGAACGGCTGCCGCTGCGGATCTTGTTGAGGACCAGCCCCACGGGTTTGGTGTCATCGAGCAACGACAACGCATCGCGCACCGTGTGCTGCTGACTGCGCTCGGCCTCGACCACGAAGACCAACTGCCCCATCAGTCCGGCCAGCACCACGGCTTCGCTGGTCGCCAGCAGCGGCGGTGAGTCGAAGATCACGATGCGATCGGGATAGCGGGTGGCCAATTCATGGGTCAGATCCCGCATCGCGTCGCTCGCGAGCAACTCGGTGGATTTGGCGTGATACTGCCCCATCGGGATGACCCGGAGCTTCGGGATCGTGGTGCGAATGATCACGTCGCTCACGTCCAGCGACCGGTCCGTCAGCAGATCGATCAGGCCGGGACCGAGCGGCACCTTCAGCAGCTCGTGCACCCGGGCGCGACCGACATCCGCATCCACCAGCAGCACCGTCTTGTCCATCTCCATCGCAATGCTCATCGCCAGATTGACCGCGGTATAGGTCTTGCCTTCGCCGGGATGCCCACTCGTGACCATGATCAGGTTGCCCTGCTGCACGAGGGCGGCCTCCCGTCCGAAGGCATTGCCGAGCAGGGGACGCTTGATGATGCGAAACTCCTCGGCCACGCGAGTACGCTCACCATCCGGCGTCAGGTAGCCATTCGCCTTCAGACCCGCCAGATCGATCGCCACCGCCTCGCCCTGACCCTGAGAGTCCAGACCCTGCGAATCCGGATCCATAGGCTGCGGTACGTGAGGACCGCGATCGCGGGAGTTGGAATCCGGCCGGTCGGCACCCGACGTACCGGGCGATGCATGAGGGATACCCTGCGCGCCCCCCGCGAAGGCCGAGGCCACGGGTGCACCCTGAACCCGGGTCTTGTGCGGCGCCGAGTGACTCAGGCGGTTGGCGGCCTTCTCGAGCAGGCTCATGCGATCGGCATCATTCTGGCTCATAGGAAAAGTCGCTCCACGATCGGAAGATGTATGCCGCCCAGCACGACCACCAGACCCAGGGCTAACAGAAGCAACGCGCCGGCCGCCCCGAACAACAGCAGTTCGATGCGATCACGCAGGCGGCGGCCCGAGTCCTGGTACAGGGAAACCGTCCCGAGCACCGGGAAACCCGTCACCGCATTGAGCAGACGGCGGTCGTCGAAGACCGGTCGAAGTTGTGAGGCCATGAAACCGAAACCGCCGCCCACGCCCAGGCCCAGCAACAACACACCCGCGAACAACACCGGACGATTCGGCGCGGAAGGCGCCAGTGGAATCCGCGCCGGTTCGATGATCCGAAACTGCACCTGTTCGCCCCGATCCTCGACGCTCTGGGCAATCATTCCCTGCTCGCGGCGCTGCAGCAGGGCCATGTAGTTCTGCTGATTGACCGAATAATCCCGATCCAGGCGCTTCAACTCCGCCTCCACCTCCGGTGCCGATTCCACCATGCGCTGCAGGTTGTCGACCCGGCGCTGCGCCTCCTCCACCCGAACGCGAAGCGACGACACATCGACCTGGGCATTGGACAGGGTCATCCGCATCTGCTGGTAGATCGGGTTGTCATCCAGATAGGCCTCGCCCCCCAGCAGCCCCGAACGCAGAAGCTCGGTCTGCTCGTTTCTCTGCCGCTCGAGATCGGCCAGGGTGCGCCGCAGGCTGATGATGTCCGGATGCTGTTCGGTGTAGTTCAGCGTGAGTTCGTCGAGGCGCCGCTGGATGTCGTTCATGCGCTCATCCAGCGCGGGAGTCAGCGAGTGCGTCGAGTTCCCCTCAAGAACGCCGGTGGTCAGTTGCCGCTGCATTTCATCACGGCGATTCTCGGCCTCACGCAGCCAGACCTGGGCTTGACGCAGCTCGTTCTGGGCCGCCTCCAGACGCTGGTAATAGGTGCCGAGGGTTCCGGGAAGCAGATCCACATTCTCCCGCCGGAACTGGGCCAGCCGTCGTTCCGCGGCCTCGAGACGTCGCTCGTACTCACGCAACTGCTCGTCGATGAAGCGCTGCGCCATGTCCGAGTCCAACCGGGCGCCGCCCAGAGCCCCCTCCACGAAGAGGTTCAACAAGGACTGCACCACATCATAGGCCTGACGCGGATTCCCGGAGTTATACGAGATGGTGTACAGGTTTTCACGGCTGGTGCCCTGCAAACGAATGCCGCTTCGGAGCCCTTCGATGACCTGTTCCATCTCCGCCTCGGTCGTCGCGTGCAGGTGCATGTCCGTGGCCCGTGCGACCTGCTCCAGGTTCGGACGGGTCAACAGCGTCCGTGTCATCATCTCGATGCGCTGGTTCAGATTGGGTTCGACCGCCAGACCGCTGAGCAGCGGCCGCAACACCGATTGCGTATCCACATGAACGCGTGCGGAAGCGCGATACTCATCCGGAATCTGGGTGACGTAGACCCATCCCGCCAGCGAGACGACCCAGGCCAAGCCCAGGACCAACCATCGGTAGCGCCAGATGCCACGGACATACACCAGGGCCAAACCAAGAAGATCATGCATACATCAAATCCCTCGAGTCGCCCCGATCGCGACCCGAGGGGCGCGACCGGGCTGATTCATCGACGTTGCTGCATGGAGGCACGTCGGCCTCGGCACAGATCAGAACCCGGTTCCGTCAGAACCGGGATTCGGACCCGTCAGAACAAGGTCTCGGGAATGATCAGGATATCGCCCGGCATCATCGGCACGTTGGCCTCGATTCGACCGCGCTTGATCAGGTCGTTCAGCCGGACCCCGAACTGGTGTGACTCGCCATCCACGACCCGGATGATGCTGGCCCGATTGCCGGCCGCGTACTCGGCCAACCCGCCGACCGCGATCATCACGTCCAGCGCGGTCATGTGCTCCCGGTAGGCAATCGCCTGCGGGTTGAGCGCCTGACCCACCACACGCACCTGCTGGCTATAAGGACCGGCAAACTGGCTGATGACCACGGTGACCACGGGGTCGCGAACATAGGTGGCAAGCTCGGCTTCCAGGTCCCGCGCCAACTGAGTGGGCGTCTTGCCGCTCGCAATCACGTCTTCCACCAACGGCGTGCTGATCTTGCCATCCGGACGCACCGGCACCGACGAGGAGAGTTCCGGCTGCCGCCAGACGAAGATATTGATATTGTCGCCCGGACCGATCAGGTAATCCGTTCGATCATCGGCGCTCACGACAGGCGGCGGTGCGTAATCGGGGTTGCTCGCACACGCCGCAAGAAGGAATGCCACACTGACGAGCATCACCAGGAACAGAGGGTTTGATTTACCGAGAGAAAAAAAAGTAGCCACCACGGTCCTCCTCATGCTGATTCAGGGTGATAGGGATCCCATCACCGCAATGACCGGCACCTAAAGAACTGACCGGCACCTAAACAACCGGAACCTTCATAACTGAAACCTAAAGAGCGGGCACCTGAAGAACAGGCACCAATGAGAGGGTCCGCGCCTGATAAGCCCCTGATTCAATGGATGCCTTAAGGGATTCCAGCGGGCATTCCATCGCGGTACCTTTGCCGGGCATCTTGAGCGGATGCAGGAAATGCCGCGGTGCGTCAATACACCGCCTCTGGCGATGAGTGCATCGTTCGCCTCCGGCAAGTCCTGGATTTTGTGCCGCCTTACTGCGCGTGATGCGACTGGAATCCGCGCTTCTTTCTTGCCAAGCTGGATCCCGTTCTATTTTCGGACCTCAACTTTACTTTAGGGTCCGTACTTTAGGGTCCGTACTTTAGGGTCCGTACTTTAGGGTCCGTCTTTTGCCTGAGTCCACCGCACTCGATGCCGCAGTGACCTCAGTACTGTACAGTCCAGCCTAGGGTAACGAGATCGTGATCGCTATGGAAGCCGTTCAAGGCTCTTTCCTCACCGCCGAAGTAGTAATACCCTAGTGAGAGTTCATGTGGCTCCCAACCAAGAAAGGAAATGCGGGGATTTAGGTAAGTATCCCCCTCATCCAGCCCCTGAAAAAAGCGCAACCGCGCGCGCCAGCGATCCCTGGCGAAACTCGCTTCCACATCCCCGAACACCGAGAAGACGTTTTCCCGGTCGAGCAGGGCTTGCGGGGCATCGAGCAGGTGGCGGCCCGCCAGGTGCAGGTTCATGCGCACCTCTCGATCACCGGGAAAGAACTCCGTACCCACCACCCATTCCACCGCTTCCAGCGTGATCAAACGCAGATCGTCGGTGGTGGCCGGCTGATCGCTGAGCCAGGCGGCCTCGATGCGCCAGGTGCTGCGCTCGGTGGCAAAGCCCACATCACCGCCGACGACCCAGGTGCGTGGATGCCGGGCCTCGAAGGTCGTGGGGGACGCGGCGAGCGCGCTGGGGATGTCGGTCGGATCGGCCAACAACGCGGCACGCACCCGCGGATCCAGCACGTAATAGGGCAGGGACTGCCGGGCATCCTGCAGCGTGATGGCATGATCGAAGGCGCGCCCGGTCCGGCTCAGCCGCACGCCCCAGCCGCCGCGGCCGCCGTCGTCCGCGATGAAGTGGCCGTCACGGACCAGCGGCGCCAGCAGCGGATCCTCGGGCTGCCCGATGATTCGGCCGCGGCGATGATCCACCGGGGACCAGATGCTGTCCTCGGGCGGCAATTCGGCGGCACGGAAGAACGGGATGTAGAGCAGGTCCACCTGGTATTCGCCGATGAACTCCTCCCAACGCACGGCGGCCACGGCACG
>PWGH01000084.1 GCA_003555285.1 Thioalkalivibrio sp. | reverse complement strand
TCGCGTGCAAGATCGAAAACAACACGCCGGTCGGCTTCAACTGGTGCGACAAGATCACCCGCACCAGCGGGAAGTTTCCGAACGTGCGCTACGAGTACATCTCGACGATGTGCAACCACTGCGACAACGCGCCCTGCGTGAATGCCTGCCCGACGCAGGCGATGTACAAGGACCAGAAGACCGGCCTGACCCTGCATGACCCGAAGAAGTGCATCGGCTGCAAGGCCTGCATCGTCAGTTGCCCCTACGGCGTCATCAGCTTCAACTGGCAAACGCCGCATCAGAACTGGGCCCAACAGGACCGCTTGGCCGAGGGGTGCTTCTCGCCCAGCGAAATGGTCGAAGAGGCCGGAGGCGAAGGCAGTCCCCACGGGAATCCGGAGCGGGGCACCACCTACCCGGTCGTTCGGGCCGCCGGCACCGTGGAGAAATGCACCTTCTGCGACCACCGCCTGGCCGAAGGATTGGCGCCGGCCTGCGTCGATGCCTGTCCCTCGGGGGCTCGGCAGTTCGGGGACATCGACGATCCGAATAGCGAAGTGAGCAAGCTGGTGGCCAGGCATGGAGGCCGAGGGCTGCGCGAAGAGCTGGGGACCCGGCCCCGGGTCATCTACATCCGCGACTACAAGCCACAGCGCCGCGCCACACCCGCCCGCCCCGCCGGCGAAAATCAAGGAGCATAAACCATGAACTTCACTGTCAGTCGGAACGACTTTCTGACACCCACCTGGTTTTTGATTGCCGCTGGACTGGTGGCGGGGGGTGCCGTCGGTCTGTACGAGATGTTTTTCGGCCACCTGTTCGCGACCAACAGTTCGCTGGTCTGGACACTGCCGTTGATCACCTACATCTTCCTCGCGTTGATGAGTACCGGCATCTCGCTGGTGCTGGCCTATGGCCTGATCATGAAGGACGAGTCCATTACCCGGCACACGCGACCCCTGCTGATCATGGCCATCGGAATCCTCCTCGGCGCCTTCACTGCGCTGGCCACGGAACTGGGTTCGCTGCTGAACATGGTCTGGATCCTGCTTTCACCCAACCCCAGTTCCCCGATCTGGTGGATGGGCACGCTGTACTCGATCGAGCTGGTGCTCCTGGTCGTGAAGTTGGGGCTGGACCTGAAGGGCCGCCACGGGGTTTTCGACCTGCCGCTGGCCTGGGGCACGCTGGTGATCGCGGCGGCTGCGGCCATCACGATCGGCGCCGTGTTCGGCACCGTGATCGGGCGTCCGGACTACCACGGGGCTTTCCTATCCGTGGTCACGCTCGTCTCCGCATTGGTCAGCGGTACGGCCGCGATCGTACTGCTGCGTCCGCACAGCGCGCTGACGGAGACCGCCGGTCGGATCTTCCGGCAAACGGCGCTGCTGTTCGCCGCCCTGTTGCTGATCCGCGTGGTGTACGAGGCCCAAAGCACCGTGATCGGCATGCTGGGCTGGGCCAGCATCTGGATGCTCGTGCCCTTCATCCTGTCGCTGGTGTTGCTGAAATCGGCGCCGCGGTTCTTCGCCTTTATCGGCATCGTCGGTGTGCTGTGGGTGCAGTACAGCTTCATCATCACGGGGCAACTGGGTTCGCTGGGACAGATGGCCCACTGGTACGGTGCGGTGCAGTCCTACCAGCCGAACATCCCCGAGATGCTGATCCTGGTACTCGGAATTGCCGTGGCCGCCGCGTTGATCAAACTCGGTGAGCAGTTCCTGATGCGCGATCCGGGTCCGGCAGCGACCTGACCACCACCGCCCCTTTCCCGTTTCCGGGAAAGGGGCTCCATCATCATCCTTCAGCTTGGCTCGGACGCAACCCGAGCGCCTGAGCCGCCAACGGCGCTGATGGGATTCTGATGCCCCCGCGATGCCAATCGCGATCCGCCGGAATCACCACCCGGACGTACCCGGTTCGCCTTTGAACGGTCCCACCACGTCATTGGTGACCCATCCACCGTAGAAGCCTCCGGCTTGCGGCAGAACGCGCTCGCCGGCCACGAAGCAGGCGACGCGATCGGGGTAGAAGGCATACCAGCCGGCCAGCGTCTCGAATTCCGGGAACGGTTCCGGGTAGATCCAGGCGACCGGTACACCACGTTCTGCGGCATCGGCGAGTGCGAAGTACCGGGCCGGTCCCTTCCATTCACAAAATGAATGCCCGGACATCGGGATCAACAGCGCTTCTTCCACATCGTCCGGAGGCAGGTAGAAGGTCGGTGCACTGGCCGTCTCCAGCACGCGCACAGCTCTCGTGCTGAGGGCAACGGTCTGGTCCCCGGTCCTGATCAGGACCTCGCGCGAATCGGGAACGACGATCGGAGGACGCGGATAATCCCAGACCGACTCCTGCCCGGGACCGGGTTCCTGTGCGAACGGCGGGCGCGTGGCGCCCGTGTGCGCCCAGCCGGCACGGGCCGTGCGAATTTCCCATGGCAGATCAGGCATGGTGACTCCTCCTTCGGCACGTTGCCGGGCGCTGAGCGCGGTTACATCCCGTAATTCAGACCCTCCGACCCCCCACGGGCCGGACAATCCGATCGTACACGCGAATTCCGCCCTTGAGCAGATGCCGGGCTCCCGTTCAGGATGGTCCGCCCTGTGGGCTTTCTTGCACCTGCCCGCCCACACGAAAGCCGGCGCAGATTCTTCACAGATTCTGCGCCGGCTTGCGTCAACACTTGAAATTAGTGGCGTCCCCACGGGGATTCGAACCCCGGTCGCCGCCGTGAAAGGGCGGTGTCCTAGGCCTCTAGACGATGGGGACGCAGAGGCAACGTCTTTTCACTGATACCGCTTTCACGGGTACTGCGGTACTGCGCTTACTCCGGAGGGCCCTGCGGCCCGGACCCGCTACCCGGACGGTAGAGAAGGGTCGTTACAACGCCGTTGAACACCAACAGAAATCCTAATGGGACCGTCGCGATCAGGGGTTTGGCCCAATCATCGATACCGACCCACATCAACCCGAAACCGCCGATCAGGCCAATGACCGTCAGCACCAGGCCCAAATACAGGGAAATGATCCCAAACTTGTGCATATCAAGACCTGCGTACAAAACCTTTGGTGGAGCCAGGCGGGATCGAACCGCCGACCTCCTGCATGCCATGCAGGCGCTCTCCCAGCTGAGCTATGGCCCCTAAAGGCGAGGCCGCAATTTACCCATGGGGCCGATGCCTGTCAAGCGGATTGTGCAGAAATCTTCTGCTGTGCCCGTTCGATCCGGGTAATCGTACGCTCGCGACCGACCAGGAGCAGGGTGTCGTCGATCGACGGTGACGCGGTTCCGCCGGTCAGCGCGACCCGCAGCGGCTGAGCGACTTTGCCCAGCTTCAGGTCCAGGACCTCGCCGGTGCGCAGCACGACCTGGTGCAGGGGCTCCTTCTCCCAGGTGCCGAGCGCGCGGAAGCCGTCGTGCAGCGCCTGGAGCACCGGCAGCGCCTCTGGGGTCAGGTTCTTGCGCGCGGCCGTCTCGTCGTAGTCGGTGAACTCCCGGTAGAAACAGGTGCTGTCCTCGGCCATGTCGCGCAGGGTCCGGCACCGGTCGCGCTGGGCCAGCACCACCCGGCGCAGTTCCGGCCCGGTCGAGGGGTCGATCCCGATCCGGCCGAGGTGCCAGCCCAATTCGAGTGCGACGTGATCCGGGTCCAGCGTCTTGATGTAGTGCTGGTTCAACCACAGCAGCTTTTCCGGGTTGATCGCCGAGGCCGATTGATTCACGTCGCCGATGTCGAACAGGCGCACGAGTTCATCCAGGCTGAAGATCTCCTGGTCGCCGTGCGACCAGCCCAGGCGCACCAGGTAATTGAGCAGGGCCTCGGGCAGGTAGCCCTCGTCCCGGTACTGCATCACCGACACCGCACCGTGGCGCTTGGAGAGCTTGGTGCCATCCGGACCCAGGATCATCGGCAGGTGGCCGTAGCGCGGCGGCTCGGCACCCAGCGCCCGCAAGATGTTGATCTGGCGCGGCGTGTTGTTCAGGTGATCATCGCCGCGGATCACGTGGGTGACGTTCATGTCCATGTCGTCGACCACCACCGTCAGGTTGTAGGTCGGTGTGCCATCGGAACGGGCGATGATCAGGTCGTCGAGTTCGCTGTTCTGGACCGCAACCTTGCCACGCACCAGGTCATCGACCAGGGTCACGCCGTGATCGGGGGTTCGAAAACGCACCACCGGCGGCACGCCCTCCCGGGGCTCGGTGCGGTGCCGGCAGCGACCGTCGTAGCGGGGCTTTTCCTTGTGCGCCATCTGCTCGGTGCGCATCGCGTCGAGTTCCTCGCGCGTGCAGTAGCAGTGATAGGCGTGGCCGGTATCCATCAGTTGCTGGATCACCTCGCGGTAGCGCGCGAAATGCTGCGTCTGGTAGAAGGGCCCGCGGTCGTAGGTCAGGCCGAGCCAGACCATGCCCTCGAGAATCGCATTCACCGATTCCGCAGTGCTGCGTTCGAGGTCGGTGTCCTCGATGCGCAACACGAACTCGCCCCCGTGGTGGCGCGCGTACAGCCAGGAGAACAGCGCGGTCCGCGCCCCGCCGATATGCAGATACCCAGTGGGACTTGGGGCAAAACGGGTGCAGATGCTCATCAATGGCTCGCTGTAACGGGAAAACCTCAGCCGGAAAGGGTACCAAAGTCCCGCGCGAACGGCATCGCGCTTCGGGACAGGTACCCCTGCCCGAAGTCGGTTGGTAATGCCGGGGGGGTCTGTGTATGCTGCGCTCGTTCGCTGGTGCCCATCGGTCTTTTGGCCGTGGGTTAAACGGGAAGTTCGGTGCGCGTGGTCCTCGTGTTTGCGCCAATCCGACACTGCCCCCGCAACGGTGATCGAGCGCCTGCCCGCGATGGATGGCTTTTCGCGGGTTCGGGTCGGCGGCATCGCGCCACTGTGTGTTGCACATGGGAAGGCGCCGCCGACCGGGTTCGCCCCGCTCGTCAGTCCGGAGACCGGCCAGTGGATGATCACCCGGCGTGCGGTGGGCGCGCGAGGCGGAATATGCAGCCGGCGGCCCTGTGTCGCCGATGCGTCCCCTCGTGCCGTTCCCCGAAACGCCCGTGATCCCATGCAATCGAATGGCGTGCGGGCGGCCGCCGGGGAGAAACTCGAAACGTGAACCAGAAACACCTCTACGCAGCCCTGTTGCTGCTTCCTGCACCGCTGCTGGCGGATTCACTCAGCATCACCCTCGACCCCGTACAGGTGACCGCCGCGCGACTCGCGCAAACGGTCGACGAAACGCTGTCCTCGGTCACCGTGATCGAACGCGAGGAAATCGAGCGCCTTCAACCCCAGCAGTTCACCGACCTGCTGCGTGGGCGCGCCGGCATCAACGTGGCCGACACCGGCCCCTTCGGCAAGGCCTCCAGCGTCTTCATGCGCGGCAGCAACGCCGGCCACACGCTGCTGCTGGTCGATGGCGTACGCATGGGTTCGGCGACCCTCGGATTGGCCAGTTGGCAGTTCCTGCCTCCTTCGGAGATCGAACGCATCGAGATCGTGCGCGGACCCCGCACCAGCATCTACGGCTCGGATGCGATCGGCGGCGTGATCCAGGTCTTCACCCGCAAGGGCCTCGAAGGGCCGCCACGCGTGAATGCCTTCATCGGCGGCGGCAGCTTCAACACCCGCGAGCTCGGTGCCGGTGTGGCCGGCGGCACGCGAAATACCCGCTACAGCGTGTCGGCCAGCCGTTTCGATACCGACGGTATCGACGTGCTCACCGGCATCGGCGATGACGACCGCGACGGCTACGACAATACCTCCCTGTCCGGCTCGCTGTCGCACCGGCTGGATAACGGCGTCGAGCTCTTTGGCAACCTCCTGTATTCCCAAGGCACTACCGAATTCGACGCGAACGAATTCGATCCCGACAGCTTTGCCCTGGTGGGCCCCTACACGCCAGCCGAAAATGACTTCGTGCATTCCGCACTGCGCGTGGGCGTACGCGGTTTCGTGACCCCGCGTTGGCAGAGCCAACTGGCCCTCAGCCAATCCCGTGACGAACTGGATTCCTTCGAGGGCGGCACTCTTGCAGATCGGGTCGCCCAGTTCGACACGCGCCGGGACTTGATC
>PWGH01000231.1 GCA_003555285.1 Thioalkalivibrio sp. | reverse complement strand
GCCATCGCCGAGCTGGCCATCCCGAATGTGCAGCACGCGATCGCAGCGTTCGGCCACGGCCGGATCGTGGGTGACCAGCACCAGCGCCGCGCCGGCCGTGCCATCGGCCCCGTGGCGGCCGGCCTCGAGTGTCTCTGCGGTGCCCGCCAGCCCGAACAGCAACTCGATGATGCGGGCGCCGGTCGCGGCATCGAGATTGCCGGTGGGTTCATCGGCGAAGAGCACGGCGGGTTGGTCGACGATCGCCCGGGCGATGGCGACGCGTTGCTGTTCGCCGCCGGAGAGTTGGTGCGGGTAGTGGCGTTCGCGCGCGGTCAAACCCACCGCGGCCAGCGCCGAACGGGCCCGTGCGGTCAGTTCGTGGCCCCGGATCCGGTCGTGCGCCGGGTTCAGTTCCAGCGGCAACAGCACGTTTTCCAATGCGGTCAGGGCCGGCAGCAGCTGGAAGGACTGGAAGACGAAGCCGACCCGGCCGGCACGCAAGACGGCGCGGCCATCCTCGTCCAGCGATCCGATATTCTGGCCGAGGAGTCGAACTTCTCCGGCACTTGGGGCGTCCAGACCAGCAAGAAGTCCGAGCAATGTTGATTTGCCCGAGCCCGAGGCGCCGAGAATGGCTACCGTCTCGCCCGCCGCGATCGCGAGGCTCACGCCCGATAGAATGACGAGCCGCCCACTGGGGCCGTCGATCCGCTTGTCCAGCCCGTTGGCTTCCAGCACAGTCCTTGAGGATGCATCCATGTTTCGTTTCCTGATGACGTTGATCCTGGCGTTGCTATGGAGTCCTGGCAGCGCCAGTAATTCCATCGAATCGCACCGTTTGTTGGTATTGGGCGATTCCCTGAGTGCCGCCTACGGCTTCGACCGCCAGAACGGCTGGGTCGCGTTGCTGCGCGAGCGGCTCGCGGCACGCGAGGGGCCGGACTGGGCGGTGCGCAATGCCTCGGTCAGCGGCGAAACCACGGCCGGCGGGAAGAGCCGCCTGCCGGACCTGCTGGCAACCGAAGCCCCCGACGTGGTGATCCTGCAACTGGGCGGCAATGACGGATTGCGCGGCCTGTCGCTGCGGGCCTTCCGCGAGAATCTGGAGGCGATGCTCGACGCGATCGCGGCGTCTGGGGCCGAGGTGCTGCTGGCAGGCATCCAGATCCCGCCCAATTATGGACCCGTTTACACCGAGCGGTTCCGCCAGGTCTTCGCCGATCTGGCCGCGGCCCGGGATCTGGCCTTTGTCTCCTTTCTGCTCGAGGGCGTCGCGTTGGACCCGGACCTGATGCTGGACGATGGCATCCACCCCCGGGCCGAGGCCCAGCCCCGGATTCTCGAGAACATCTGGGAAGGCCTGGAGCCCGTGTTGCAGCGGGTCGAGGGCGAGGACGGGGCCCTGCAGGAGACCGAGGCTGCGCTGGCCGGCAGCCGCTAGCACGGGAGGGACGGATCGGCCTCAGGCCGAAGGCTGGACATGGTCGCGGATCAGGGCACGCAAGGACTCGAGTACGGCCTCCGGGAGCAGGGCGCGCAGCACCGGGTGCGCATCGGAGTCGATCACACTGAGCACCGGTACCGTGAGGATGCGCGGTTGCCGAGACAGCGCGTTCCCGTATTGGTTGACCCGGATCCCGGGGGTGGCGGTGATCTCCATCAGCGCCACCCGGGGCCCGTCCTCCAACACCTCGAGCAATTCGAAGGTCTTGCCTTCGAAGCGCCCCTGGATGCCGACCAGCGGACTCAGCAGGCGCACGGCCGCGATGGCGAGGGGCGTCGGGCTCATGGCCACCGACTCATCGGGACGAACTCATCGACACGGCGTCATTGGCCGCACAGCCGGTGTCGCGTTTCGGGCGGGGGGGGGTGCTGGGAGGATTGGTGTGGGCACAGCATCGGCGGCATCCGGTGGGGCGGATCGTCGGGCGGTGACGATCACGGTGCGCCCATTTTGGCGAAGCTGCCTGCGTTGCGCCATAACCCTCCGCACGCGAAGGGCGGGACGCACTGGGTCCGTGGTTATCGGGCCGCGGGTCGCGGGTCGTGTCGCGGGTCGAGGAGCGACCGGGTTATACTGTGGCCACGTCTCCGTAGCTCAGCTGGATAGAGTGGCCCCCTCCTAAGGGGCAGGTCACAGGTTCGAATCCTGTCGGGGACGCCAGTTTACCGAGTGTCGCCGGTCTCGCGCCGCTTTCCGTCCCCCAGGCGGAGTGGGGCCCGGGTGGAATCGGGGCCAATCCTGGACCACGCCCCGACGATGGCGATGTCGGTGTGGTCAGGATTCCGAGCCTGCACGGCGGTACGAGGGGTCCCGGTCCAGGTTGCGGTCGATCACCTCGAGCAGGATGACGACATCCAGCGGCTTGGTCAGGTAGTCGGCAAAGCCCGCCACCCGTCCGCGCTCGATGTCGCGCGGCATCGCGTTGGCGGTGACGGCCACGACCGGAATGTCACGCGTTGCGGGGTTATCCTTCAACTGGCGCAACACGCGAAAGCCGTCGATGCCGGGCAGGTTGATGTCGAGCAGGATCAGGTCCGGTCCGTCGCGTTCGGCCAGGGTGATTCCGGCTTCCCCATTCCCCGCGACGAGCAATTCGAGGTCCTCGCGCTTGGCCAGCATCTTCTGCGCCAGCTTCAGACTGGCCGGGTTGTCTTCGACGTACAGGAGCTTCCGTGCGCCGCCCGGTTGGATCGGCGCGGCGAGCGCGGCGTGCAGCGGGGTATCGACCGGCCGCCGTGTGGTGCCGGGGGGCAATTCGAACCAGAAGGTGCTGCCGGTGCCGGATACGCTGTGCACGCCGATCGTCCCGTGCATCGCCTCGACCAGTTTCTTGGCCAGCGCCAGCCCCATGCCGCTGCCCTCGATGCCCAGGTAGGCCGATTCCAGCCGCTCGAAGGGCCGAAACAGTCGCGACAGCGATTCGGCGGGGATGCCATTGCCGGTGTCCTCGACTTCGATGCGCAGGCGTTGATCGTCGATCGTGGTGCCGCGAATCAGGATCCGGCCCGCCTCGCGGTTGTACTTGACGGCATTGGACAGCAGGTTCAGCAGCACTTGGCGCAGCCGCGTGTAGTCGGCCTGTACCGTCGGTGCGCCCGAAATGTCCACGGTGATGTCGATCCCGCGTTCCGCGGCCAGGGGCTTGATTTGTGCCATGCAGGTCTCGATCAGCGGCCGCAGGGCTACGGCCTCGAGGCTGACCTCCAGTCGTCCGCTTTCGATGCGGGCGAGATCGAGCACCTCGTTGATCAGCGCCAGCAGGTGTTTGCCGCCATGCAGGATCTCGTGCACGTTGTCGGCCTGGGTTTCGGCCAGCGGATGGTCCGGGTCGGACTCCAGCAGTTGGGCAAAACCGAGGATTGCATTGAGCGGTGTGCGCAGCTCGTGGCTCATGCGCGACAGAAACTCGGACTTGGCGGCGTTGGCGCGTTCGGCCTCGTCACGGGCGTGGAGCAACTCAGTCGTGCGTTCCAGGACCCGGGCCTCCAGGGATTCGGTTAACGTCTCGAGTTCCCGCCGACTCTGTTCCAGCTCCGCGATCGCCTGTTTGCGCTCGGTGATGTCGCGCTTGACCGTCGAAAAGTAGAGCAGCTCGCCGTGGTCGTTCCGGTGGGCCATGATGACCTGGGAGACCGGAATCTCCCGGCCGTCCTGGGTCCGTACCGTGGATTCGCCCAGCCAGCTGCCTTCGCGCAGCGCCGTCGGGATGCCCTGGTTCTGGATGATCTCCAACGCCCAGGGCGGGTGCATGTCGGCAACACGCAAACCATCGGGAGCACTTTCGTCCAGACCCAACATCACCCGACTGCCTCGATTGATGTAGATGATATTGCCCTCGGGGTCGGCGATGCCGATGGAATCCGGAGAGGCCTCGACGACACTGACCATGCGATCGCGTTCCTGCTCCGCCGCCTTGCGCTGCACGATCTCGTTCAGCAGGGCGTGATTGGCCAGGCTCAGGGCGGCACCCTGTGCCGCAAGCTTTGCACCCTCCGCACGCTGGCGCAGCAGCAGTCCGGTGAGCATGATCAGCATGCCGGTGATCACGAGAAACGCCAGACCCATTTGGGCGATGTGCGTGGCCGCGCCATGCGACTCATGCGTCATCAGTAGGGTGCCGATCAGCAGCAGGATCGCCACCGCTGCGATAAGCGAGGCCGCGATGACCGTGGAAGAGAGGGATCGGATGAACGGGGTGGATCGGTGCACGACTTCCGGCCGATGACGCCCTGACGAATCCGAATACTGCCGGCTCATGACCTTTCCTCAACGGGCGGTTCGGTGCTGAAGAATTGATCCAGGACGGTACGGAACCGGGCGATATCCAGCGGCTTGGTCAGGTATTCGACGAAGCCGGCGGCCTGGCCGCGCTGGATGTCCCGGGGCATCGCATTGGCGGTGACCGCGACGACCGGGATCGCTCGAGTCACCGGATCGCTCTGAAAGACCTTCAGCACCTGATAGCCGTCCATACCGGGGAGGTTGATGTCCAGAAAAATCAGCCCGGGGCGGTGCGCTCGCGCCAATTCGATACCCAGTTCGGCCGAGTGGGCCGTCAGCAAGCGGGTGTTCCTGCGGCGACCGACGATTTGCGCCACCAGCTTGGTGTTGGAGGGGTTGTCCTCGATATAGAGCGCTAGGCATTCGTCAACATGCCCTTCACCGAGCGTCTCATCGGGGCCATCGGCGTCCTCGGGATCATCGGCGTCCTCGGGATCATCGGGATCATCGGGATCATCGGTGCCATCGGTGCCATCGGTGCCATCGGGCGCCGTCTGAGCGGCCATCGCATAATGATTGGCGGATTCGTGCGGGCTGGCAACCGGCAGCTCGATCCAGAAGCTGCTGCCGGCACCGAGTTCGCTTTCCATCGCCACCGTGCCGCCCATCAGTTCCACCAGGCGGCGGGTGATGGTCAGGCCGATCCCGGTGCCTTCGATCGCGGTCTGTTCGGCATCGAGGCGGCTGAAGGGCTGAAACAGCTCCCCCAGGCGGTGGGCGGGGATCCCGGGCCCGGTATCGGTAACCCGAATACGCAGCCGGCCGTCGGCCCGAGCTTCGTAGTGCAGATTCACATGCCCCTTCTCGCGATTGTATTTGATGGCATTGGACAGCAGGTTGAGCAAGGCCTGCTTGAGCCGGGTTCGGTCGGCGTGCACCTGCGGCCCCGCACCGCTGGGGAACCGGATCTGGATCTGACGCTTGGTCGCCAGCGTGTTCATCAGGCTCACGCATTCTGCGACGACCGTGGCGACGTCCACCGGCTCCATCGACACATGAATCCGGCCGGATTCGACCCGGGCGAGGTCCAGGACTTCATTGATCAACTCCAGCAGATGTTGACCGGCCTTCAGGATCTCCTGGACGTCGTCCCGGTGTTCCTCCGGAAGGGTGTCGCTGTATTCGAGCAATTGGCCAAAGCCGAGGATCACGTTCATCGGCGTACGCAGTTCGTGACTCATCCTGGATAGAAAGTCGGATTTTCCCTGATTGGCGCGCTCCGCGGTTTCGCGTGCGGCAATGAGTTCCTGTTCGTTTTGCTTGCGCTGACTGATATCGCGCAGCACCCCGACGAAGAGCGTGTCCCGAGACGACCGGACCTCGCTGACGGCCATCTCCAGCGGAAATTCCGAGCCGTTGGCCCGGATCGCGATGCGCTCGAATTGCTCGTTCATGATCCCGCCGACCTCGCTGGCGAGATTCGTCTTCTGCGCGTCGTGGAGCGGGGGCCCGTTGGGGGCCGGCATCAGACGGTCGAGATGGCAACCCAGTAAGGCCCGTTCGCTGTAGCCAAAGAGGGTGCAGGCGGCCGGGTTCGCGGCATGGATGACACCCTGCCCATCGAAGGTGATCACGCCGTCGATCACTGACGTGAAGATGTGCCGGAAGATCTGCAGCCGTTGCTCGGTGACCAGGCGATCGGTGACATCCTGCACCATGCCGAGCATCTGCACTGCGATGCCCGCAGCGTCCCGAACGATGCTGCCGCGTTCCAGGAGCCAGCGCTCGCTGCCGTCGGGTCGGATTACCCGGTGTTCGATGTCGTAGGGCACGTCCTGATCCACGCTGGCCTGCACGGCGTCGATCACGGCCTG
>PWGH01000030.1 GCA_003555285.1 Thioalkalivibrio sp. | reverse complement strand
TCTTCCTCCTGGGCGACCCAGGACGAGAGCGCCTGCTTCATGACCCAGCCCCGCGAGCGCTCAAGGCGAGCAGCCAACTGATCGACCTTCTCGGCCAGGGGAACGGGTACGTGCGCGGTAAGAACTCGGGTTTCAGCCTTTGCCATCGTCAATCCTCGGGTGCGGGCACCCCTCCAGTCTCCAGCCAGACCACCCAGCCTATCGGCCTGCCGACGCCCATCGCGCAGATCGGACTTCTGATCACCGCACCCTGCGCGCCGGTGTCGCGTCCGTTCACGGCTCCGACGGGGCGCGGCCGACTGATCCGGGCACCACTGACTCATAGTTTATCATCATGATTAACACTGAATCAGTGAACAGGTTTCGGATTTCCGCGCCACTGGACTTGATCCAGCGCCCGGTACAGTGTCGAGCGGTGCACGCCCAGAAGCGCGGCCACCTCTTTCACCGGACGGCCCTCTTGGTCCACCAGCCCGCGCGCGGGCGCAACGTGTGCCGGTTTGACATCCTCCCCGGCCCGAACGGCGGGGCTTGCCGTGCACCGGGTCAGACAGGTCCGGGGCGTGCTGGTGAAAGCGTATCGCGCCATTGGACGACCCGCGGCGTCTGGACAAGTCGCTCACCGGGGAATTGGGCGAATACTGGCGCTACCGCGTGGGCCCGTACCGAATCATCGCATCGATAGAGGATCAACGGTTTCGGGTGCTGTTGGTGCGTGTGGCTCACCGCAATGCGGTCTATCGCTAGGGCCTCGGGGCTCGCAATGACAGGTCGCCGCGATAAGGGTGGGTGAGCACGGTCACCGCTGCTGAGGGTGTTGGGGGCTGGCGTGTTCAGAGCCGTTCATCGCTGGGCGGAGGCGGAACGTCGGGCGCGTGATCCAGCACGGACAGGAAGTCCTCGCGCTGGCCTTGGGCGGCTTCGGCGCGCAGGTAGTCCAGGGTCATCACACTGGCCATCTTTTCGGTGGCCGCGCTGGCGATAAACTGATTGACGGACACGCCGTCCCGGGCGGCGAGTTCCTTGATTTTCAGATGCACGGAGTCGGGCAGACGGACAGTCAGGGCGGTCATGGGAGCGTCTCCAGATGTTGAAGGAAATGGCCGGGCGCGATGGCCTGTATGCCCAGTTCTTGCGAACGCCGAAAGTCCTTGACGTTGTGCGTAACGATGAAGCGGCTTCCAGAAGCAACCGCGCATTCGAGCACCATGTCGTCGCTCGGATCGCGCAGGAACGGGCGCCAGAGATAGTGGATGTCCTGCAAGCGGCACAGCGAAGCCAGATGAACTACTCCCGCCAAGCCTTTCAGACTATGGCGTGAGTTTCGCGCTTCTCGGGGCGGGCCGGATCATCCGGGGGATGATTCGGTCTTACCGCCCTCCACGCCTCGGCCGGTTCCCGACCGGATAACTGCTGCTCGGCCCAGGCCATCAGGACCCGGGCGGCGTTTTCGTCCCGCGAACAGGACGCGCCGCAGGGACACTCATGGCGCCGCTGGCTGAGTGGCTTCTTCTCCTGACGCCCGCAGGCGTGACAGGTCTGCGAGGGCTTGCGCTGCCGCGTCGGTGCTTCCATCGTCCAGGTACCAGCCTCCTCCGCTTTGTACCCGAGCCGTTGATGGAAGGCCCCGCCGGCGGCATCGAGGATGCAGCGGTTCAAGCCCCTCTTGTGCTGACCGCCCGCGGCGGTCATGTTGCGGATGTTCAGCGCCTCCAGGCCCAGGGCGCCGAATTGCCCGACAAGCTGCGCTGTGGTCTGGTGCAGGAAATCGTTTCTCTGATTCGCCACCTTGCGGTGAAGGCCGCGCAGGCGCTCGTATGCCCTCTGGAGCCGGTTGGAGACGGGAAACCGGCGCGTCTTCCCGGATGCCTTCTTTGCCGCCTCCTCCTGGCGGGAGATGTCCCGCTGGGCTTGGCGGATTTTCTCCAGGGTTCCGGCAAGGCAGCGGGGATTGTCGATGGTCTCGGTTCCCGCAGGTGTGGCCACGGTGGCGAAGGTTTCCAGCCCCCAGTCCAGGCCGCCCAGTTGGTCCCCGCGTTGACGCTCCGGCGCACAATCCAGCGTGATACTGGCGTACCAGCGCCGGCCCCGCTGGATGATCTCACAGGTCTTCGGCGTACCGGGGGTGCGGGGTTTGCCCCGGATGGCGACCTTGCCGATGCCGCTGAGCCGCAGCGTCCCGTGCTTCATCCGCTCGTTGGTCATCAGACGCCAGCCGTCACCGTGGGTTTTATACCCCCAGCCCTTGCAACGGTGCAGCGGCTTGAAGCGGGGAAACCCCGGCGTTTCGCCGTTTTTCACCCGGCGAAAGAAGTGCTGGAACGCCAGATCCAGGCGCTTCAATGTGACCTGCCCGGATTGGGCGTTGATTCCGCGAAGGAGTTTCGACTGGCGGCGCCACTCGGTCAGGCGTTTGCACTGTGCCGAGAACCCCAACGACGCCTGCCTCTCGCCCCCCGCCCGGCGCCGTTCGGCCAGCGCCTCGTTCCACAACAGACAGTGGACCCAGCGTTGGTGCTCCAGGGCGGCAAGCTGGGCCGCCGTGGGGTAAAGCCGGTAGGTGACCTTGCGCTGGACCATGCACTAATTATACTTGGTTAATATGAGTTCACAAGTGCTAAACCGTTTATATCACTGCACATACAGGCTCCAGTACCATTTGGTTGTGGTGACCAAGTACCGCCGAAAGTGCATCACGAAACCGATGCTCTCCCGCCTGGATGAAATCGCTCGGGCCACTACCGAGAAGTGGGACGGCGAGGTTCTGGAGTTCAACGGCGAACCGGATCATGTGCATCTGCTCCTGGAGTTGACGCCGCGCACTGCGCCGTCTGCGTTCGTGAATAATCTCAAGACCGTCACCTCACGACTGATCCGAAAGGAATACGGAGCGCACTTGCAGCGTTACTACGGGCGCAAGCCGGTGTTCTGGTCTCGCCGTTACTGCATCATCACCGTCGGCGGTGCGCCACTCTCGGTGCTAAAGCAATACATCGAACAGCAGGAAGCACCGGAGTGATGGCGCTGCGCGCCATGCGCCGCTTCACCACCCCCTAAGCCGTTGCGCGGCTATAGGCGGAGCACTGCGGCGCGGGTTGGTAGAAGCGAGCCCTGCTCGCGAACGCGCCGCCCGTGAAGCCGCGAAGCCCCTGCTACAATCCACCTCATGCGTCTCAGTCCGGAACACAGGCAAACGATCCGTGAAGTGGTCCGCCGCGAATGCGGTTCCGACACACGCGTTCGCGTGTTTGGTTCACGCCTGGACGATACGGGGCGCGGCGGCGATGTGGATGTGCTCGTCGAGTTCGATTGGCCGGTAGAACGCCCCGCGCTGGTTTCGGCGCGGCTCTCGGCCATGCTCAGCCGCCGATTGGATGGGCGTTCCGTCGATGTCGTCCTCTCCGCTCCGAACCTCCGCCGACACACGGTCCATCGGGTTGCCCAGGAGAAGGGACAACTTCTTTGAACATCGACCCCGAACAGCTAAATCGCCTTCAGTTTTTGAGTCGCGTCGTTCAGCGCGAGCTGGCCGATGTCCTGGGCATCAGCCTGGGGGCGACGAACTGCGTTCTGCGCGCGCTGATCGACAAGGGATGGATCAAGGCCGAGAACCTCCGCAAGAGCCACCGCAAGCGCGCCTACCTTTACCTGCTCACCCCGGCGGGTCTTGCCGAGAAGCTGCGCGTGACCCGCGCCTTCCTGGCGCTGAAGCAGGCGGAGTACCGGGCGATCGAGCAGGAGATCGAGATGCTGCGGCGGGAGTTGCGGGGGGAGGCCGGTACGTGAGCGGCCGGGCCGGCGTGGCGGCCGAAGAAGACGCCGCTTCGCGTGCAGGCACGCTCCACAGGAGCACTGCCACGCGGTGACGGGTGGGGAAGCCTAGGGCCCTCGTACCGTGCCTGTAAGCCAATGCGCCGTGCGGGCGTCATTCAAATGCATTACAATTGGGTCCTGACTGCATTCTTGGAGATCAGTGATGGCGGCCAATAATGCTCTGGTGCAAACGCGGGTTGATCCGGATGTGAAGGATCGCGCGTCGGCGGTACTCGAGGGGCTCGGGCTGACGGTTTCGGATGCGGTCCGCATGCTGCTGACGCGGATTGCCAACGAAGGTGCGCTGCCGCTCGAACTGGCGGCGAAGCCCGAGGCGTACGATGCATGGTTTCGTGCCAAGGTACGCGCAGCGCTCGATGATGTGGCTCCGCATCTCGAACACGAAGAGGTTGAGGCACGGTTTGCGGCGAAACGGGATGCCCTGATGGAGAAGGCCGGCCGGTGAGGTTGGTGTGGACGACGCACGCGGTGCAGGACCGCGAGCAGATCTTCGACGATATCGCGCTGGATAGTCCGTCGGCTGCGTTGGCTGTAGACGGAGCCCTGAGCAAGCAACTGAACCTCCTGAAAGAGTTTCCGGAAATCGGGCGTTCCGGGCGGGTGGAGGGCACACGGGAACTGGTCGTTCAGGGAACACCGTTTATCGTCGCCTATCAGGTGCGTACGGGTTCGGTGCTCATTCTCCGCATTCTTCATGGTGCACAGCAGTGGCCAGATTCACTCTGAAAAAAGCCGCCGTATCCCACCACGAAGCCGAAGTTCGGGAATTGCGTGCGGATCCCGAGCTTGCCGTGGCGTATCTGAAGGCTGCGATGGCTTCTCTCGATGATCCCGAGGATCGCGCGGCCGGCCTGCTGGCCTTGCGCACCGTTGCCGAAGCCTCCAGCCCTCGCGATCCCACGCTATGCTAGCAATGCTGTCATTCGGATTCCGGGAGGTGCCCCATGGCAACCCTCACGATTCGTAACGTCGACGAGGCCCTCAAGACCCATCTGCGTATTCGCGCCGTTGAGCACGGGCGATCCATGGAAGAGGAGGTCCGCAGCATTCTGCGCCAGGAATTGATGGGGCCTGCTTCGGAAGGCGGCCTCGGCAGCCGGCTGGTCAGTCGGTTTCGTGATGTGGTGGGTGACTTGCCGCTGCCCAAGCGCAGCTTGCCGCGTCCTCCCGTTGCGTTGGATCGGCCCGATTGATCCTGCTGGACACCAACGTCCTCTCGGAATTCAGAATCCTGCCGCCCCACCGTCACTGCGAGGAGCCGCAGGCGACGCGGCAGTCCACACGCCGCTGGATCGCCACGGACCTTCGGCCCTCGAGATGACGGTAGGGAGCCTTCGGTTCTTGCGTATGGGTGTGTAGACGCATCCTTGACAACAATTGACAAAGATTGCCATAATCAGGCATGGAGGTGGTGTTATGGCAACGATGAATGTTTCCTTACCCGATGCGATGAAAGCCTGGGTTGATCAGCGTTCTCGCTCAGGTCGATACAGTAACGCGAGTGATTATGTCCGTGACCTGATACGGCGCGATCAGGAACGTTCCGCCAAAATCGCCCAGATCCAGGCTATGGTGGACGAGGCCCTCGCCACTGGTGAGGGCCAGCGAACCATGGATGAAATCGAAGCCGAGGCGCTGTCCAGAATCGCCGCTCCGAATTGACATCCTCCCCACGGCTAAAGCCGGGGGGCTTCTCGCGCAATTTTGGTAAACCGCTATGCATCTGAAAACCAAATCGGGCCGAAGGGTGATCCTGCCCACACCCGAGGAGGAGGCAGCCCTTACGGCAGCCGCTGCGGACGATCCCGATAACCCTGTCCTGAGCGATGACGAATGGAATGACGCCCGCCTTCGCGCGGTCCGCCCCGAGGCGGATTCCGGCAGGGAACGCGTAGCGGTGCGGCTCTCCGAGCCGCTGGTGCGACGCTTTCGTGCGACTGGCTCCGGTTGGCAGCGACGCATGGACGCAGCCTTGCAGGACTGGCTTAAGCATCACGAGCCGGAGCAATTGCCATAGCGCCGATGCCCTCGTGTAGGAACGGGCCCCGCCCGCGAACGCGCCGCAGGCGCGGCTGAGGTGGGTGCCGGTTCTCCCCAGTTTCACCGTTCCTCGCGCGTGTGCCACAGACGCACCACATAGATCGTCGTCCCCTGAATCTCGTAGCGCATTTCATAGTGTCCGACGAGCAGCCGCCGGACCTCCCGCGGTTCGAACGCGAAGAGTTGTTCCCCGATACGCGGGTTGGTCCTCAGC
>PWGH01000309.1 GCA_003555285.1 Thioalkalivibrio sp. | reverse complement strand
CGGAAGCCACGGAAAACACGAGGGGAGCCACGGAAAACACGGAAAACACGGAAGCCACGGGAGCCACGGAAAACACGGAAGCCACGGGAGCCACGGGAGCCACGGAATGGATCATAAAATCAGTAGATTGTTTCCGTGCTTTCCGTGTTTTCCGTGGCTCACCCTGGCATTCCCCCAGTGGCGGCCACACATGAAGATCAGCGGCCCACCGGCAGACGCTGGTTTGCCGTAACGGAGCGGAGGAATCCGACCATGCTTGAGCTTCAGAACCATCTGAAACCTGGCGATGCCCTGCTTATCGTCGACGTCCAGAAGGACTTCTGCCCGGGTGGCGCGTTGCCGATCGAACACGGCGATGCGGTCGTGCCGGTATTGAATCGCTGGATCGAGGCGGCCGTCGCCGCCGGTATTCCCGTCTATGCCTCCCGGGATTGGCATCCCGAAGGGCATATCAGCTTCGAGGCCGAGGGCGGGAACTGGCCGCCGCATTGCCTCCAGGATTCCGAAGGCGCGCAATTCCATCCGGATCTGGCCCTGCCTCCAAACACCATCAAGATCACCAAGGGGGTTCGCTTCGATCACGATCAGAACTCCGCGTTCGATCAGACGGGGCTGATCGCGGATCTGCACCGTCGCGAGATCGCGCACGTCTGGTTGGGCGGACTGGCCTTGGATGTATGTGTCGCCGCGACGGCCTTGGATGGCCGGCAGGCGGGTCTTGAGATCCACCTGATTCCGGATGCATCCCGCGCGATCACCCCGGAAGGCGGGCGGGAAGCCCTGCAACGGATGCACGAGGCCGCTGTGGAAGGGGCCGGAAGTGGCTGAAGCGCAAAGGATCGCGGTGCAACTGGTCGAGGTCGAGGCGGTGGTTGCGGCCTGCGATCGGTTGGCCGCTGCCGTCGTCGCTGCGGGTTACCGGCCGGATACCATCGTGGCCGTGGCCCGCGGGGGCTTTATGCCGGCCCGTTTCTTGTGCGATTTCCTGCAGGTGCACCAGCTGCTCAGCCTGAAGGTCGAACATTATGGTCCCGGCGCCCGGAAGCAGGGCGGGGCCCGGGTCACGGATCCGGTGTCGGCGCGCATCACGGGTGAGCGGGTGTTGTTGGTCGACGATGTGAACGACAGCGGGAACACCCTGCAGGCCGCGCTCGATCATCTACGCCAACACACGTCGGCCGCGATCCGCACGGCGGTGCTCGACGAAAAGACCACCACCTGCTGTCCCGCCGATTTTCGGGTCGGGGTGATCGAAAACTGGCGTTGGGTGCTGTATCCCTGGGCGGTGGTGGAGGATATCGGACAGTTCATCCGGGACATGGACCCGCCGCCCGTCAATCTGCCGGAGGCCCGCGAACGGCTGCAGGCGCAGTACGGCCTGAATCCGAGCGCCGCCGAGATGGACCGAGTCCTTCGCTATCAGCGTCTCGACCTTTCAGGCTCCTGATCGGGTGGGGCTTGTCGCGCCGTTGCGGGTGCCCGACGCGCTCTGGACATGCCGCGGCCGGTCTCCGAAGATGGACGACCCTGGAGCCGAAGGCCTGCGCAGCATGATGCCGTCCCCGTTTGAACATGCCCGGTAACGCCCCGCCCATGAATGTACCGATTGCCCGGCGACAGTCGCTGGAGGCCGCGATTGCGCAGGTCGATGCCCTGGAGGGTCATGTGTTGCGCCGGGAGACGGTGGTATTGGCGGCCGGTGCGGGCCGGGTTGCGGCAGCGGCCCTGAACGCCCGGCGCGACGGCGATTCGTGCTTGCGCGCCCTGATCGATGGCTATGCGCTGGCCGGGGCGGACACCATCGGGGCGAGCCCCTATAATCCGCTGCCCTTTCGCCTGGTCGGCACCACGGTATCGAGCCTGGCACGGGGGACGGCATCGCGCATCGCCGTGGGCACCGTCTTGCCGGCCGGGGCCGATGCCGTGCTGCCCGTCGATGCCGCGGACGATCGCGGCGATATGATCGAGGTCTTCGCGACGGCCGGTCCGGGGACGGGAAGCTATCGCGAAGCCGCACCGAACGTGGACGCGGGCCGCGCCTTCGGCCTGCCCGCCGGCCGCGTGTTAAGTCCGGCGGATCTGGCCTGGCTCGCGGCACAGGGCTTCGACAGCGTGTCGGTGCTGGCCCGGCCCCGGGTCCGGATCCTGCTGCTCAGGCCGGGGTTTCGGGTCGCGGGCGCCGATGCTCAGGGCGGCGCAAGCGGTGTCGAACGGATCGGATCACGGCCGCCAGTATCGGAACCGGCACCGGATACGACTGGCTTGCTGCTGACCCAGCTGGTGCTGCGGGATGGTGGCGAGGTCGAGGGCCTCGCGGCGGTGCTTCCGAACACTGCGGCCTTCGACGCGGCGTTGACCCGCCCGGGGGCCGATCTGATCCTCACGGTGGGCGGCACCGGACCCGGTTTCAACGACGGCGCAATCGCTGCGTTTTCGCGTATCGGGCAGTTGGTGTTCCATGGCGTGAACCTGCGTCCGGGTGATTCGCCGGGCCTGGGCCTTGTGGATCGGACCCCGGTCCTTCTGTTGCCCGGTCATCCGGTGGGCGCCGCCGCGGGCTACGAGGCGCTGACCGCCCGGCTGGTGCGCCGACTCGGGGGCCGCTCCCTGGAATGGCCCTGGCCGCTCCAGACGACGTGTCTGGCCCGCAAGGTCGCCTCGCGCCTGGGGGTCACCGACTGGTGCCGCGTCCGAGTGGTGGATGCGCACACGGTCGATCCGCTGCCGCTGTCCGGCCCGCTGTCCCTGGCGCAGTTGGCCGCCGCCGACGGATTTTTTTGGGTGCCCCCGGAGTCCGAGGGCCATCCGCCCGGGGAACCGGTTCGGATCTGCAGGTACGTTTGACTCACTGAGGTGCGCATGGCTTTGAAGGAATCCACCGATCGGCTGGCCCGGATCCGCGACGGCGCGAAGCAGCGCCAGTTTCTGTCGGTGCTTACGGCCCAGGCGGCTCGCGAACGCTTTGCCGCGGCGTTGTCGCTGGCGCCGCTCGGTCAGGAGACGGTCACACTCACCAATAGCCTGGGTCGGATCCTGGCCGAAGAGGTGATCGCCCCGCTCGATGTTCCCGGCTTCGACCGGGCGAGCATGGATGGTTTCGCCGTGCGCTCCGAGGACACCCTCGGCGCCAGCGAACAGGAACCGGTGTTCCTGCGGCTCAATGCCGAGCTCCTGGTGCCGGGCGTGAGCCCCGGGATTGCCCTGGCCCCCGGCTTTGCCACGGCCATCGCCACCGGCGGCATGTTGCCACGCGGTGCGGATGCCGTGGTGATGGTCGAGCAGACAGAACTGATCGAGGCCCCCGACGGCGACCGGGTGGCGATGCACGCGGTCGCGATGCCCGGCCAGGCCTGGGCCGGCGCCGGATCGGATATCGCCCGGGGGGAGCTGGCCTTGCGCAAGGGGGTCCTCGTGACCTCCCGGGAAATCGGCATCCTCGCCGCACTGGGCATGGCGCGGGTTCCGGTGTTCCGCCGTCCCCGTGTCGCGTTGATCTCCACCGGAGACGAGCTGATCGAGCCCGGGACACGCCCGCGTGAGGGCAGTGTCTTCGACTCCAACGGCGCGATCCTCGCGGCCGCCATCCGCGAGCTCGGTGGCGAACCGGAGTTCCTGGGCATCGTCGGCGACGACGCGAAGGCGATGCGCGCGATGATCGACCGGGCCCTGGCGCACGATGCGATCCTCCTGTCGGGCGGCACCTCCAAGGGCGCCGGCGATCTGTCGTATCGCGTGGTCGAGGAGCTGGTCGGCGCGGATGGCATCCGCGCCCACGGGGTTGCCCTGAAACCCGGAAAGCCGCTGTGCCTGGCGGCTCACTCCGGACGTCCGGTGGTGATTCTCCCCGGCTTTCCGACCTCGGCGATCTTCACCTTCCACGAATTCGTGGCCCCGGTGCTGCGGCGGCTCGGCGGCAATCGGCGCCCGGGCACGCGCACACGGGTGTCGGCGCGCCTCGCGGTGCCGCTGCGCTCGGAACTGGGGCGTATGGAATTCGTGATGGTCGGGTTGCTGCGCGCCGACCACGGCCTGGTGGCCTATCCCAGCGGCAGCGGCTCCGGCTCGGTGACCTCCTTCAGCGCCGCGGATGGCTTTTTGCCCATCGAGGCCGAGGTCGAGGCGGTGGCCGCTGGTGCCACCGTCGAGGTCGAGGTGCTGGGCGCGGGTCTGGAGCCCGCGGATCTGGTTTTCGTCGGATCCCACTGCACCGGTGTGGACCTGCTGTTGGGCCGATTGCAGGAGGCGGGCTTTTCCGTGAAGGCCCTGAATGTCGGCAGTATGGGGGGGCTTGCGGCCGCGCGCCGCGGCGAATGCGACATCGCCGGCATGCACCTGCTGGACCCACAGACCCGCACCTACAACCGCCATCTATTGACCGACGATCTCGAGTGCCACCCCGGTTATCGGCGGATGCAGGGTATCGTCCACCGCCCGGGCGATGTCCGTTTCGAGGCGGAAAAACCCGGAGATCTGCTGGCGGCGGCGCTGGCGGATTCCGACTGCCTGATGATCAATCGCAACCCCGGCAGCGGCACCCGGGTGCTGATCGACGAACTCCTGGGTGACCACCGCCCGCCGGGGTATGGCGTACAGCCCCGTTCGCATCATGCGGTGGCCGCCGCTGTGGCCAATGACCGCGCCGATTGGGGTATGGCCATCGCCGGCGTCGCCCAGGCCTATGGCCTGGGTTTCATCCCGTACCTCGAGGAACACTACGACTTCATCGTGCCCCGATCCCGCCTGGAGCGCCCGGCCGTGCGGTATCTGCTCGGGTTGCTGCACGAACCGGAGATCCGCGATCGCCTCGAACACCTGGCATTGATCACGGCCGCACCGGAGGACGAGGCTTGAGTCCTGTGCCGCGCCGAGGCCACGCGCTGGCACGGGGTGCAGCATGGCCATGACGGCGGCCGAAGCTGCTGCAGGCGATTCCGCCGTCGTGCCGGCCACCCGCAAGGCGGTGTTGATCGCTCCGCCTCCGGATCGTCGGGCGGCCTATGGCGCCAATCACCCGCTGGCCATCCCGCGCGTATCGCTGACGCTGGATCTGATCCGCAGCTACGGGGCATTGGCCGAGGCCGAACGGCACTGCCCGCGCGCGGCCACACCGGCGGAACTCGAGGCCTTTCACACCCCCGAGTATGTCGCTGCGATGCGTCACTGCGAGGCCGAAGGCCGGGTGAGCCACGCCCACCGGCAACGCCATAACATCGGTAACTTTGAAAATCCCTTCTTCCCCGGGTTTTTTACCACACCCGCCACCGCCACCCAGGCCAGTCTGCAGGGCGCGCACGAGGTTCTGAACGGCCGGATCGCCTTTGCACCCGCTGGCGGCATGCACCACGCCCGCGCGGATTCCGCGCAGGGCTTCTGTTTCTTCAACGACCCGGTGCTGAGCATTCTGCACCTGCGCCGGGCCGGGTTAAGGGTGCTGTATGTCGACATCGATGCCCACCATGGCGATGGGGTCGAGATGGCCTTTCAGCGGGATCCGCGGGTGTGCACGGTCTCGCTGCACATGGATACCGACTATGCCTACCCGTTTCAGGGCGGTGCCCTCGAAGACACGGGTCCCCTGCACAACGCGGTAAATTTGCCGCTGCCCAAGGGCACCAATGATGCCGAATACCGCCATGCCTTCCTGCGCCTGTGGCCCGCGGTGCAGGAGTCCTTCGCCCCGGAGGTGGTCGTGCTGCAGGCGGGAACCGATGCCCTCGGCGCCGATCCGCTGGGCAAGTTCCGCCTGTCGACCCAGTGTTTCCTCGAGGTGGTCGAGCGCATCGGCAACGATGCCCCGACCCATCCGGACGGCACGCCCCGCCTGCTGGTCCTCGGCGGCGGCGGCTACCACCCGTTGCTGCTCGCCCGTTGCTGGACCGGCGTCTGGGCGCTGCTCTCCGGGCGCGAACTGCCGGATGCGCTTCCCAGCGCCGGTACGGCGCTGTTGCGCGCCGTGGACTGGGACCTGGACGACGACGAAGACGACAATGAATGGCAATTCACCCGGCGCCTGGACCCCCTGACCCCTGGCCCGGTGCGCCCGGAGGTTCGCGCCCGCGTGGATCGCTTGCTGACCCACCACCCCACCCTGCGCCAGAGCCGCAAGCCGTGACCGCCGGCACGCGGATCAAATGGGGTTGCTGAGATCGCCGTGGCGCGG
>PWGH01000268.1 GCA_003555285.1 Thioalkalivibrio sp. | reverse complement strand
TGAGCGCGCAACGGAATGACCGCCCAGATGGACCAGATTGTCACGATATTCCGCGCCGATCTCTTCGATCGACCATAGCAGTGACTCGGCGTCTTCGGCGACGATTCGAGCCAGGTCGACATGGTTCATGCTGAGCCCGGCGGCGAGCATGTCTTCAAGCAGTTTCTCGGAAGAGTCCTCAATCCCCTGCTCCTCCTGAAGCGGGGTTCCCGCCACCGACCAAAAGCCGTCGCTGATAGCCGAGTTGCCACTCCGATCTACTTTCTACGCCATGGAAGTGCCGGAGATATTCGCGCGTCTCGGTTTGGCGCTTGCTATTGGGCTTCTGTTCGGGCCGGAGCGCGGCTGGCACGAGCGCGATCGGCCCGAGGGCCAGCGCATAGGGGCGCTGTTACCGTGGAAGCGATACAGTATCGTGTGGTCCGGCCCGGCTTGAACACCTGCCAAATGCCGTACAGTGCCGTCTTGGTTTGCCGCTGGAGGAAAAACTCTCAATTGCGGGAACATAATTTGTCACGCGAATGTTAACATTTCATGAAACATGTTCTCACTGTGACCATGAACCCGACTGTGGACATCACGACCACCGCAGACACTGTCAAGCGGGGACAGAAGGTACGTTGCGGCGAACCGCGGTTCGATCCGGGGGGCGGTGGTATTAACGTGGCGCGCATGGTTTCTGCACTTGGCAGCGACGCGCTGGCTTTTTTCCCGTGTGGTGGCAGTCCCGGCGAGATGCTTCTGGAACTGTGTGCACGCGAGAAGCTCAAGACAGAGACGATCCCAATAGAGGGCCGTACGCGCGAGAGCCTGAAAGTGTTCGAGAATGCTTCGAAAGGCACGTATCGCTTCATCCTGCCGGGTCCTTGCCTGAGCGACGGCGAGCGCGAACTGGCGCTGGAGCGTATCGAGAGGCTTGCCGGGAATGCCGATTTCGTTGTGTTGAGTGGCAGCCTTCCACCGGGTTGCGAGCCTGATTTCTATCGCAAGGCAGCAGAGCGCGTTGCGGATCTCGGCGCGCGGGTGGCGCTTGATACGTCCGGTGAGGCGCTGTCCGCCGCGATTGGCCCCGCTCTGGACATAGTCAAGCCCAACCACGACGAGGCTGCTGAACTGGCAGGTGGCGACATCGTCGATGACACGGAGCGGCGAGAGGGCCTTCTCGAGCGGTTGCTTGACGAGGGGGTTGGCGTTGTTTTTCTGACACTTGGAGCGAAAGGAGTGGTCGTAGCCAGTCGTGACGGAGAGCGCCTGCAGTTCCGGCCGCCTGCAGTCTCACGCGGAAGCCCGGTGGGTGCGGGCGACAGCTTTCTTGGGGCGGCCATCTACGCGCTGGGAAAGGGTGCTTCGCTTGAGAAGGCAACACAACTCGCCGTCGCGGCTGCGGCCGCGACGATCGAAACCGAGGGCACGAGCCTCAGCCGCCGCGAAGATATCCTTGCACTCTGCGAACAGGTCGAGCGCTGCAACTGAGCGGTCGGGCTACTCAAGGAAAGGAACTTGATGACCGGAAATTTGATTCTGTTCCGCCACGGAGAGAGCGAGTGGAACCGCGCCAACCGTTTCACCGGTTGGACGGATGTGGACCTGACCGAGGATGGCGAAGCGCAGGCGCGTCAGGGCGCACGTCGTCTTGCGCAGGCCGGGATACGGCCCACTCGCGCCGATACATCGGTACTTTTGCGATCCATCCGCACGCTCTGGCTGGCGCTGGAGGAGCTTGATCGCGCGTGGATCCCGGTGCGCAAGACCTGGCGGCTGAATGAGCGGCATTACGGGGCGCTCCAGGGCCTCGACAAGGCGGAACTCAGCGAGCGCGCGGGCGATGCGCGGGTTCAGGCTTGGAGGCGCGGATATGCCGTGCGGCCACCGGCGCTCGAGCCCGAGGATGAGCGCAATCCGGCTGGGGATGCGCGCTACGCCGCGGTGCCGCCCGACGAGTTGCCGTTGACCGAGTCTCTCGAGGACACGCTCGCACGGGTGATGCCCTACTGGCGCGAGCGGGCCGCGCCGGCGTTATTTGCAGGCGAGACGCTTCTCATCGCGGGGCATGGCAACAGCCAGCGGGCGCTGGTCAAGCATCTTGAGGGCATGGGAGACGAGGAGGTCGAAGGGCTTGAGATCCCGATGGCGACGGCATGGGTTTACGAATTCGACGAGCGGCTGCGGGTCGGGCCGCGCCACGAAATCAATTGAGCACGATCGGCTGCGTTGTACCGAAGGAATTGTTATTTCATAATTGGAGAGTTGCATGCTACCGACACTCGATCAACTGGAGATGGCCGGAAAACGTGTTCTCGTTCGGGCCGATCTTAATGTTCCCCTGACCGAGGACGGCGTGTCCGACCCCGCACGCATCAAGGCAGCCGCGCCCACAATTCAGGAAGTCATTGAGAGGGGCGGCAAGCCAGTCGTTATGTCGCATCTCGGCAAACCAAAGGGCGACCGTGACCCTTCCTTGTCGCTAAACCGCGTGCGTGGAGTGCTGTCCGAGGCACTGAACGGGGCGAATGTGTGCTTTGCGAAGAGCATCGCCGCCGCCGGGGAACTCGCAAGAAACTTAAAACCTGGCGAGGTTATCCTTCTGGAAAATCTGCGCTTCGATGCCGGCGAGAAGGGCAATGATGCTGGCTTCGCACATCGGCTCGCGGGGATCGGTGATGTTTATGTCAATGACGCATTCTCGGCGGCGCACCGTGCTCATGCGTCAATCGTGGGCATGCCAAAGCACCTTCCGTCAGCAGCCGGGCGTTTGATGGAGCGCGAGATCTCCAGCCTCGAGAAGCATCTCGGCAAGCCCGTGCGCCCGGTCATGGCGATCCTTGGCGGCGCGAAGGTCTCAACAAAATTCGGCCTGCTCCGCGTCCTTGTTGGCCGGGTCGACTGCGTGGCGCTCGCAGGCGGCTTGGCCAACACCCTGCTGGCCGCCGAGGGCAAGGCCGTAGGCCGCTCTATCCATGACGCCGATGCCATCGACGAGGCGAAGGCCATACGCAAGGCCGCAGAAGAGGCGGGGTGCGAGATATTGCTGCCGACCGATGCCGTCGTGGCCAAGGAGATGAAGGATGACGCTCCGACCGAAGTGGTCTCCATCGACGCCGTTTCCGAGGATGCGAAGATCCTCGATATTGGCCCCGAAAGCGCGACACGTATAGCGGAGCACATCGCGGACATGCGCACCTTGGTCTGGAATGGCCCACTTGGTGCCGCAGAGTACCCGGCTTTTTCCAGGGCGACCGAGAAGGTCGCGAAGATGATCGCCGATCGGACGCGCACGGGTGACCTTGTTAGCATCGTCGGTGGCGGCGATACCAACGCGGCTGTGGAGCGCGCGGGCGTGCTCGACGATTTCACCTACGTCTCGCTCGCCGGCGGCGCATTCCTCCAATGGATTGAAGGGAGAGACCTGCCCGGCCTCGTGGCCCTCGGCGCGGCCAGGGACGGGTCCCGCAAGATGGATCAAAGGAAAGGATAAGCATCATGACAAAGCGTGTGGCAATCAACGGGCTGGGCAGGATCGGGCGTGCGGTCCTCAAGATCATTCACGAGACGCCCGACTTGGAGCTTGTGGCGATCAATGACATCGCCGCGCCCGATAACCTCGCCTATCTTTTGCGCTACGACACGGTCTATGGCCGGTACGGCACGGAGATCCGGAGCGAAGGCGACCAACTGGTCGTCGACGATGCCAGCTACCGGATTCTGAGCGAGACGGATCCGGCGAAGTTGCCGTGGCGGGACATGGGCGTCGACCTGATCTTCGAATGCACCGGGGGCTTCACCAGACGCGCGGAGCTTGAGAAGCATCTTCAGGCTGGCGCCCGGCAGGTTATCCTGTCCGCGCCAGCCAAGGGCGAAGGCGTGCCCTTCGTTGTCTACGGCGCAAACACGGCTGAGGGCGAGCCCATCATCTCCTGCGCGAGTTGCACGACGAACTGCATCACGCCGGTGGTCGAGGTCTTCGGTCGCCGCATTGGTCTGCACAAGGCGGCGATGACCACGATCCACGCCTACACGATTTCGCAGACAGTGGTCGATGCACCGGCGAGCAAATGGCGCCGCGGTCGCGCGGCGGCGGCGAATTTCGTGCCCACGTCGACCGGTGCTGCAAAGGCGACGACGAAGGTGCTGCCCGACTATGCTGGCAAGTTCGATGGCGTGGCGATCCGCGGGCCGGTTGCGGTGGGGTCCATCGTCGACATCACAATCGTGAGCGAGCGTTCCACGTCAGTGGCGGAGGTGAATGGCATCTTCGAGGAAGAGGCCGCGAGCGCGCGTTATGACGGGGTTCTTGGTGTCACGCACGATCCGATCGTCTCGTCCGACATCATCCGCGATCCGCGTGCCTCGATCGTCGATCTGACAATGACTCAGGTCATTGACGGCGACCTGGTCAAGATTATGAGTTGGTATGACAACGAATGGGGCTATGCCGCGCAGATGGTGCGCGAAGGCCTGCGCATGGTGGCACGCTGACCGGCGCGCGGCGATACCGCCTGCGGGACGATTGTTTGAGGGGAAAAGCCTGTGCTGGAACGAATGGATGACATCCCGGCGGAATTGACCGGCCTGCGCGCCACGGGGACGGTTTCGCAGCAGGACTATGAGCGCGTCGTGATCCCGCTTCTCGAGGAGGCTCGGGACGAAGGCCAACGGATCCGCCTGCTCTTCCATTTCGGTCCCGAGTTCGAGCGGTTCACCGCAACCGCGGCTTGGGAAGACCTGAAGGTGGGCTGGCGGTATCTTCGGCTCCTGGAACGCTGCGCTGTGGTCAGCGATCACAGCGCCATTCGAACCGGCGCACATACTGTCGCGGCCATAGTGCCCTGTCCGGTGCGCGTGTTCGGCAACGATGCGCTGCAGGAGGCTATCGAATGGCTGCGTGCCGCCCCGGACACTTCGCTCCACTTCCGCATCCTGCCGGACCGTGGCGTCGTGATCGTGGAACCGAAGGGCAAGCTGAGCGCTGACGGTTTCGACGCGCTTGAAGCCGCAGTTGATGACTGGATCGACGCAGGCGGGGGCACGGTGAACGGACTCGTGATCCATTTGCGAGCGTTCCCCGGATGGGAGGATATGGGCAGCGCCTGGCGACACATCCGCTTCGTGCGCGGCCACCATCGCAAAATTCCGCGGGTCGCCTTTGCCTCCGAAAGCAAGCTGGCAGTGGTCGCGGAAACGCTCGGGCAACACTTCCTCGAGGCAGAGATCCAACGCTTCGACCGGGATGCGCTGAATGATGCGATCGACTGGGCCAGCGCAGGGCGGCCTTCAGGACAGCGAGGTTGCGACCTGACGGAACCTCCGCAAGCCAGATGATCTGTCGAGACCAGCGAAAGCGCCTGGTGTGCTTTCCTGTATACGAGTTAACTCAGACACGACCTGTGGAAAGGCCGAGCAAGACATGACCAACACTGAATCCACAACAAGGCAAGACATTGCTGACGGAAACTGGCACGCGATGTCGCGCGACGATGTGCTGAATGCGCTTCGGACCGACCCCGAAAAGGGGCTCACTGGCGAAGAGGTCAAGACGCGCCGTGAAGAGTTCGGCGAAAACCGTCTCAAGCAGGGTGCCCAGCGTTCGCCTTTCCGGCGCTTCATCAGCCAGTTCAACAACCTCTTCATCTACCTGCTGCTGGTCGCCGGCGTGGTGACGGGGCTGCTCGGGGAATATCTGGACAGCGGTGTTATCTTCGCGGTCGTGCTGATCATCGGCGTGATCGGCTTTATCCAGGAAGGCCGCGCCGAGCGCGCCCTTGAAAGCGTACAGAAGATCCTCTCGCACGAGGCGCGGGTGACCCGCGATGGCAAGCGAAAGACGGTGTCCTCCGAGGAATTGGTGCCCGGCGACATCGTGCACCTGGATGCCGGCGACCGCGTGCCCGCCGATCTCAGGCTGCTCAAGACCAGGAATTTTCAGGCCCAGGAAGCGGCACTTACCGGGGAATCAACGGCCGTCGACAAGTCCACCGATCCTGTCGATGAGGATGCCGATATAGGTGACCGCACAAGCCTCGCCCATTCCGGCACGGTGGTGACGTCAGGCCAGGCCACCGGCATCGTCGCGCGGATCGGCGAGGATACCGAGATTGGCCGGATCAGTGGAATGTTGTCCGACGTCGAGAGCCTCAAGACACCGCTGATGCGTCGGCTCGACGTCTT
>PWGH01000288.1 GCA_003555285.1 Thioalkalivibrio sp. | reverse complement strand
GGGTGTCGACAGCAGGGATGCTGTCGTCAAGCCTACAGGGAGGTATTCACGGCGTCCCCCCGACAGGGCTGCGCCCTCCAATGGGATCCACCCCAACCCGACAGGGCTGCGCCCTCCATTGGGATCCACCGCTGGGATCCACAGCCCGGGCGGGTCAGCGTAACGCGAAGGGGTCGCCGGCTTCCTGGCGGTGCCAGGATCCGTCGGCGGTGCGGCAGGAGGCGAACTGGAAATACGGTGGCAGAGCCGGGAGCTTGAAGCGCAGGTCCTCGAACCAGGCGCAGGTCGCGGCGGCGTCGCCTTCCATGCGGCTCAGGGCCGGTAGGTAGGCGAAATCGCGCACCGGGGCGAAGTCCGGTTGCCACCAGGCCTTGCGGGCGAAGGCGGCGGTTTCGGCGCTGTCGCCGAAACGGTGGATCACCTTCCATTCGATGTCCGGGATCGGACGGTAGGCGGCGGCCATCTCCGGCAGCAGCCAGGATCGCCAGGCGGCCCCGCCCCAGAGGGCCACGCGCGCCATGTGGTAGGTATCGCCGTCACGCACGATGATCGTACGGTTCTGGGGCGATAGCGGCTGTGCCAGGGCCTGAATCTCGGCTGGGGTCAGGTCCCGATCCTGCGCATGGGCGCTGCCAATTTCGAGGGCCCGGACATGCAGGTGCGCAAGCAGGCCGACATAGGCGGTGAGCACCACCAGCCCAGCGATTGCGGGTCCACGGGCATGGGGCCGGAAGCGGATCGCGAGCAGGGCGGCGATCAGGATCGCCGTCATCCAGGGATCGATCAAAAAGGCGAGCGGCAGGAAGTACCGGTCGCTGGAGAAGGGCGCGAAGAGCATCAGCCCGTAGGCAGTGATCAGGTCGCCGACGATGTGGATGGCAATGCCCAGGCCGGCGACGACGAAGAAAGCCTGCCAGCGGTACGCTCCACGGCTGATCCAGGAAAAGAGCACGGCAAGCAGCAGGGCCCACAACGGCAGCATCACCACGGAATGGGTGAGGCCCTGATGCGCGTTCAGATAGGGCAGAGTCCCGAACACCCGCATCGCGAAGTCGATATCCGGAAAGGCCGCCGCGGCGGCACCGGCGGCCAGACGCGTCCGTAACGACAAGGCGCCCGGTTGCGGCCGCAACGGCGCGGTGGCCCCGGCGAGCAACGCGCCGCTCAGGGCATGGGTGAGGGTGTCCATCGAACGGGATCAGCGTGCGGGATTCAAAGGCGGTTCCTTCAGCGGCGCGTTCTTCAGGGGCGATTCCTTGATGAGCCCTTCCTTGACCGGTGATTCCTGGATGGGCGATTCCGGGGCGGAGGTCCTGAACGGTGAGGGCCGGCGGCCGGGACGGGAAAAGAGGAGCCGGTCCAGACGCTCTGCCGCGCCCAGACTGCGGTCCAGGAACCGGCGGGTCTTCTGCGAGCCGCTGGAGTCGTCGCTCATCCAGTAGATGAAGGTCGCCACGTAGATCGAGGTGAGGGTGGTTTCCTCCAGAGTCCGGCGCACGGCAACCGCATCGCGATGCGCGGCCTCGCGGATCCATTGCACCGTTCGGCTGATCCGGAACAGACTCGGGATCTGGATATGCAGGTGCCCGGGCTCGAGCTTGCCCAGGATCATCTGGCGGGTCACTGCGCGGTGCGGCGCCAGCGCATCGAGCCAGGCCATGATCAGGTGTTGAAGCCGCTGACGGGAGGGCCAGGTGTCGAACGCAGCGGTCTCGGCCGCCCGGAGCATCACGCCGTCGGCACGATCGAACCAGGCCTCGACCAGGTCTTCCTTTTCCCGAAAATGGCGCTGGATGTCCGGCAGCGTGATGCCCAGGACCTCGGCCACCTGATACAGCCGAACGGCCTCCCAGCTGCTGCCCTCGGCCAGCAGGATGGCGCTGTCGACGATCTGATCGGGCGTGATCCGGGGGTCCGACATGGCCACCCTATCGATAGGAATTTGCCAGGAGTATAGGGTGAACCCAGGGCCTTTGGCACGCGTAGCATTCCCCAGCGCCAACCAGCCCCGCGCGTCGGTTCAATCGGTGATCTGATGGTGCTCCAGCGGGTACCCGCGTTCCTTGAAAAAACGCCAGCGTTCCCGGCCATCGGCTCGGGCGCCTTCGTTGCCGCCGACCACGTCGGCGATGCGTTCGAAACGGCCGAAATAGGCGGGTACGGCGCTGGCCAGATTGATCAGGACTTCGCAATGCTGCTCCGGCGCCGCGGTCTCGTGCAGGGTGATCGGGCTGTCGGTGTCCAATACGTCGGTGCTGTGCGGTAGGAAAGCGATGTCCTCGAAGGTCCAGAGCAGGCCGTCGAGCTGGCGTGTGGTTTCGGCGTCGGGCGTGTGGATGTGGACCCGATGCCCCTGGTCGCTGGCCTTGCGCGCCAGGCGGCAGGCAAAGCGCTGGCGCGCGAGCTCCTGCTGTGCCGCCAGCAGGTAGAACACCACGCGGGTCATGACGGTGCGTCTGCCTGCCGTTCTGAAATCACGCGGCGCTCTGGTCGATCAGGTAGCGCATCAACAGGGGGACCGGGCGTCCGGTGGCGCCCTTTTGCTTGCCGCTCTTCCAGGCGACCCCGGCGATATCCAGGTGCGCCCACGGATACTTTTCGGCAAAGCGCGCCAGGAAACAGGCCGCGGTGATGGTCCCGGCCGAGCGTCCGCCGATGTTGGCCATGTCGGCGAAGTTGCTCTTCAACTGTTCCTGGTACTCCTCCCACAGCGGCAGTTCCCAGGTGCGGTCGTGGCTGGTGGTGCCGGCCTGCTTCAGGGCAGCGATCACGCCCTCGTCGTTGCCGAGCACCGCGCTGGTCTCGTGGCCGAGTGCGATGATACAGGCGCCGGTGAGCGTGGCGATGTCGATCACCGCCTTGGGCTTGAAGCGCTCGACCCAGGTCAGGGCATCGCAGAGCACCAGGCGACCCTCGGCGTCGGTATTCAGGATCTCGACCGTCTGACCCGACAAGGTCTTCACGATATCGCCGGGGCGGCAGGCGCGCCCGTCCGGCATGTTCTCGGCGCTGGTGATCACCCCCACGACATTCAGCGGCAGTTTCAGTTGGCTGACGGCCGTCATCACTCCGAGCACGGTCGCGGCGCCGCACATGTCGTACTTCATCTCGTCCATCGCCGCACCCGGCTTCAGCGAGATGCCGCCGGTATCGAAGGTGATGCCCTTGCCGACCAGCACGATCGGGGCGGCGTCCTTGTCGCCGCCGCTGTATTCCAGCGCGATCAACCGTGGCGGGCGTTCGGAGCCGCGGCCGACCGCGAGGATGGCGTTGGCGCCGAGTTTCTCCAGGGCCTTCTCGTCGAGCACGGTGAGTTTGAGTTTCTTATGCTGCTGGGCGAGCTCGCGGGCGGCCTCGGCCAGCGCCTCCGGATACAGCACGTTCGGCGGCGCATTGCCCAGATCGCGGGTGTGGTTCACGCCGGCCAGGATGGCCGTGGCCTCGGTGCATGCCTGTTCGGCTGCCGAAGCCTGTTCCGCGGTCACGCACAGGTGCACCGTCTTCAGCCGGATCGGCTTCACATCTTCCTTGCGCTTGTAAGTGTCGTAGCGGTAGGCGGCATCGCCGATGGCGGCGACCAGGCCATGCACCAGCCAGCCGATGTCCTGATCGGGGGGAAGCAGATCTTCCAGGCCGATGGCGACGGTGTCGACGGGGCGAGCGACCAGCACCTTGGCCAGTGCGCTCCAGGCCTTGCGTGCGTTCTTCGCCGAAAAGGCCTTGCGCGATCCGAGCCCCACCAGCAGACTGCCGGCCTGGCCCTTGGCCGCCGAGGGAATCAATAGCGTGCTGCCGGCGTCCCCCTCGAGCTCACCGGCCTTCACGACGCCGGTCAGCCGCCCTTCCGTCACCTCGTCCAGAACGGTGGCCTGGGCGCCGAGCTTGCGCTTGTGAAACAGGCCCACCGCGCGCAGGCCGGCCTTGGGTTGGTCGACCGGGGACGTCGTGATCGTGAAGTGCATTCGGGAACCTCGCGGGACGAAATGGGAATTGAACGGTAATCTTAGCAGTGTGACGAGAAAAACCACCAAGACGCCGGGTTCCGACCCGGCGATCGCGATCCGTTCCCATGGCCGGTCCCATGGCCGGTCCCGCCGTCCGGCTGCAGTCCCGGCTGTTGCAGGGGGGGGCGCATGATCCGCCCCGGGCTGCTCGAGCGCTTTCTGATTCGCGAGATCGTGGTGACGCAGGCCGCGGTCACGGTGGTGCTGTTGCTGGTGATCGTCGGCACGGTGGTCGGCCGCGCGCTGCGGGACGTCGCTGAAGGCCGTATTCCACTGGACGTGCTGCCGGCGCTGGTGGCCTTCGGCTCGTTCAAGGGCCTGATGCTGCTGTGGCCGGTGGCGCTGTTCCTGGCCTTTCTGCTGGTGCTCGGGCGCCTGCAGCGCGACAGCGAGCTGATCGCGATGCAGGCCGGCGGGTTTTCCTTTGCCCGCATGTACCGGGCGCTGTTCCTGGTGGCGGCGCCGGCGGCCCTGTTTCTGCTGTTCCTGATGTCCTTTGCGGTGCCCCGGATCGAAATCCTGATCGATCAGTTGCGCGATCGGGCGGATCAGCGTTCCGATCTGGTGGGGATCACCCCCGGTCGTTTTCTGCGCTCGCGGGTCGGCGATCAGGTGTTCTTTGCCGAACGCTTCAGTGCCGACCGGGAGGCCCTGGAGAATGTCTTCATTTACCACGAACGCGGCGACCAGGCCGAGGTGACGGTGGCGCGTCGAGCGATCGCCGAGATCGCGGACGAGGCCCGCTACCTGGTGCTCGAGGACGGTCACCGCTATGTGGGCACGCCCGGCGACGGCGCGTTTCAGATGCTCGACTTCGAGCGCCTGCGCATGCGCGTGCCGGATCCGACGCTGGTCCAGCCGCGGCGCAGCCTGGATGGGTTGCCGATGGGCGAGCTCTGGGCCCAGCGGGATACCGCCCGCTTTCGGGCGGAGTTGGAATGGCGCCTGGCGCTGCCGGCATCGGTGCTGATGCTGGCCCTGATCGCCTTGCCGCTGGGGCTGGTGGCGCCGCGCAGCAGCCGTTATGCCCGGGTTCCGTTGGCCATCCTCGTCTACGTTGTGTACGCGAATTTTCTGATCATGGGCAAATCCTGGCTGACGGCCGGGCAGTTGCCGCTGTGGCTCGGCTTGTGGTGGGTCCACCTGATCCCGCTGACCGTCTGGCTGTTCTTCTCCTGGCACAAGATTCTGCGCCCGGCGCTCCTGCACACCCGGCCGGTGAAAGCGACATGACGACGGTGCTGGGCCGCTATGTGATCGCCCAGGTGCTGGTGGGCACGCTGTTCGCGCTGTTGCTGCTGGCGACGCTGGATGTGGTCTTCGCGCTGATCGGTGAGCTGGGCGACGTCGGGCGTGGGCGCTACAGCGTCTGGGATGCGGTCGCCTATGTCGTGCTGACGCTGCCGCGCCGGGTCTACGAACTGGTGCCCACCGCCGCGCTGCTGGGCAGTCTGCTCTGGCTTGGCAATCTCGCGGCCAACAGTGAATTGACGGCGATGCGCACCGCGGGTGTCACCCTGGCCCGTTTGGTGTTCTGGGTGCTGCAAGGGGGGTTGCTCGTGGTGCTCGGTATGATCGCGCTGGGTGAGCTGGTGGCGCCGCAGGCCGAGGCGCGCGGGCAGAATCTGAAGACCTTCGCCTTCGACGAGCGCCTGAGTGTGGGGCGAATCGGGCTCTGGGCGCGGGACGGCAATCGGATTGTTCAGGTGGAGACCCTGTTGCCGGGGAACCGGCTGAGCGGGGTGCGCATCATCGAATTGGGTCCGGATCGGGAGGTCGTCGCGCTGAGCACCGTGGAACGGGCGGCCTACGAGGAGGGTCGCTGGCGGCTGTCCGGAATCGCCCGGTCGCAGCTCGCCCCTGACGGCGTGCAGGCCGAGCGGCCGGCGGAAGAGATCGTCGATCGTCTGCTGGCGCCGGAATACTTCGATGTGCTGGTGGTGGAGCCACGGCAGATGTCCGCGCAGGACCTGGGTCGCTATATCCGTTACCTGCAGGAGAATCATCTGGAATCGGCCCCCTACGAGGTGGCCTTCTGGCAGCGTCTGACCTTGCCGGCCAGTACCTGGGTGATGCTGCTGCTGGCGATTCCCTTTCTGTTCGGGCCCCAGCGCGAGGGCGGGGCCGGGCGCCGCTTGTTCATCGGCGTGGTGCTCGGGGCCGGCTTCGTGATCGTGATGCGCGCAATGACCCACTTGGGGCTGGTCTATAACCTGCCACCCTGGTTTGCGGCCAGCGCGCCGCTATGGCTGTTCCTGGCCATCGCGCTGGTCGCGCTGAGCCGCGTCCGGGTCTGAGGGACCGGCCGCGCGGCCGGTCCCTGGGTCCATCAGGCCTCAGGGCAGGATCAGGGCAGTACCCGGCCAGACCTGGTCCGGCGTTTCCAGTACATGCAGGTTCGCCTGATGGATCCGGGGCCAGGCATTGGCATTGCCGTAGTAACGGGCCGCAATACTTCCCAGGGTGTCGCCGGGTTCGACCCGGTAGAGTGTGCCCCCCTGGATGCGAGCGACGCGCGATTGTTCCTGCTGCAACCGCCGGGCGTTCTCTTCGATCGCGGCGCGTTGCACCGGCTCCGTCTCGCTTCCCGGACGCAAGCCCCGATAGGCTGCGCGCAGGAGTTGAGCGGTCTCGCCGGCGGCCGTCTGGGCCAGAGTCAGATCGAGCGTGCCGCCCTCATCGGCCGGCAATGCCGCCCGCAGGGTCTCCAGTTCGTGTTCGCTGGCCACTCGGCGTTGCTCGCTCGCGTCCCGCTCCCGCTGTACCTCGACCAATTGCGCCTGCGTCGCCTCCAGGTGGGATTGCAAATCGGCGACGTTGTTCTTCAGAGCGCCTTCCTGCGCCGTCGCGTCGGCAAGCGCCACCTGCAGGCTCGCGTGTTCGGCCGCCAGGGCGTCGTTCGCGCCCTGCGCGTTGACCAGCCCGGCCTGGACGGCATAGAACCGGGATTCGAGTTCTACGGCCTCTCCGCGGGCCTGGTCGCGTTGCGCCCGAAATGCCTTTCCTTCGCTGCGGGCCGTATTCAGCGCCGCATCCAGTGCGTCGTTCGCCCGCTGGAGTTCCGCCTGCTCGGTCTCGAGTGCGGTGATGGCTTCGGCCCGGGCCGCGGCGTCGTCGCTGGCCGCCGTCGCTTTGGCGCGCGCGGCTTCCAGTTTGCCCTGCAGCTCGGTGGTGTTGGCCTCGAGTGCGGCGATCGCGTCGCGCTGGGCCGCCGCCTCGTTCTGTGTCGCGCTCGTTTCGGCCCGTGCCGTATCCAGTTGCGCCTGCAGCTCAGTGGCGTCGGCTTCGAGTGCGGCGATGGTATCGCGCTGGGCGCTGATCTGGTTTCGGGCGTTGTTCTGTGCGGTTTGAGCCGCTTCCAACTCGGCCTTCAGTGTCGCGATTTCCTCGTCTTTGGCGGCCAATTCGTTACGAAGGGTCTCGACTTCGGTTTCAAGATGTCGGACGTCCGCGCGCAGCAAAGCCGCCTGCTCGCTCAGATCCGCTTGCCGGAGGCGGGCGGCTTCGAGTTCCGCTTCCTGCATGGCGTGGGCACCCTGCAGGTCCGCCAGCGCCTCGAGCAGGGAATCCCGTTCCTCGCGTAGCTGGGTCAGTTCATCATGTCGAGTCTGCTGTTCGGTTTCGAGACGTTGGACGTCCGCGCGCAGCAAGGCCGCCTGCTCGCTCAGGTCTGCTTGCCGGAGGCGAGCGGCCTCGAGTTCCGCCTCTTGAAGGGCATGGGCCGTCTGCAGGTCCGCCATCGCATCCAGCAGGGAGTCTCGTTCCTCCCGCAGCTGCGTCAGCGTATCGGAAACGGTGTTGCCGGCGTCTGCTACGGTACGGTCGACGTTGGCGTGCGCTAGGCCCGGGAGGCTCAGGATCAGAAGTACGCTCGCGACGATGCCACCGCGCAGACCCATGGGTCGTGTGATCTGGGTTGCTGTGTGAGTTAGGGAATCGGTCATGGAGGTCTCCTTGGATTGGGGGCCTGAGGCCGGATGGGCCACGGGTTCAAGGTGGCCGGTCATTTCATTTCGACGGCGTCCATGTCGGTATTTGAGAACGAGTGCTACAGAGGTGAGGATGCAACAGGGCATCCGCGTATTCCGGAGTGTAGTCAACGACAGCACAAGGGGTGAAGATTCCGACCGGAATTTGATCCAGGTCTCGATCCGCTGCTCGTAAGGATGGCCGAATCACAACCCGGGCTCTTTGGCCGGGCTATTTGGGGAGTCGTTGATGATGCGTTGCAGCAGGATTTTTGGGTGCTTCGCTGCGCTGGTGGCCGTGGTTGCCTTGGCCGGTTGCGGGGAGGCGCCGCGCGAGGCGGAACGGCAGGATCCGCAGACGGGGCGCTGGTACAGCGTTGAGCAGGTTGCCCGAGGTGCGCCGGTGTTCGCGCGCGAGTGCGCAGCCTGTCATGGCGCTCAGGCCGAAGGTGCGGAGGCCTGGTACCGCCGGCTGCCGGATGGTCGCTGGCCGGCGCCGGCGCTCAACGGCACGGCCCATGCCTGGCATCATCCCTTGTGGCAGCTGCGCCAGCAGATTCGCGAGGGTTCGGACCCGGCGCATGGCGACATGCCGGCCTTTGAGGGGACGCTCTCTGAGGCCGAGATCGACGCGGTGATCGCCTGGTTCCAGAGCCATTGGCCGGACGAGGTCTACGCGGCCTGGCTGGTCTACGATGCGAATTACGAAGCACCTTGATGCCCCCTTGGTGAGCGTGCAGCGTGCGCTGTGAAGGCCCTGATCCCTTTACAGCGCTTTCCTGGTAGGCGTTCCCTGGTCAGAACGGCTGGGTGAAGCCGCCGAAGGGGGCCGGCTGTGCGGCGGCTGTGGCCGCGCCGGACACCCGCGCCAGATCCTCCGGGTGGCGGTCGATCTCGCGCAGGGCGCGCCGGAAGAACGGCCTCAGCGTGGACTTCAGGTGACGGCGTACGTGGGCGGGTGGGATCTTCTTCAGGCGGCAGAACAAGGCCAGGGCATAGGTCAGGTCGGCTTGCGACAAAAATCCTTCGCGTTCCGCGGCCGGTCCCTGGCAGGCTCCGCAGGAGTTCACGCGCACCGTGAAGGCGGTGTTCGCGAACATCAGCCCGAAACCCAGGAACACCCCGACCAACTCCGTGACATGCCCCCAGTTCTCCTGCCCGCCGGGTGGTGCCTCCGGCGCGGCGGCGGCGAGGTGGTGGGCAAAGGCCCGCGCGAAGCTCGCAATCAGCGCCTCCGGGTTATTCACCAGCTCCGGCGGGTAGGTGAACAGGGCCGGCGTTCCGGTGGCGGTCAGCGCCGCGCCGGGCCGATGCGGTTGGCGGACGGGTGGTGCCACCGGCTGTGGCGGATACGGCTGCGGCGCCAGCGCACCGGGTTCCACCAGCTGGCACGGCCAATGATGCAGGCCGGCATGTTCGCGCACGGACTCGAACATCAGTTGGGCCATTTCGTGCACGCTGGTCGCCCGACCGGGGAAGTGCTCCGGTGTCGGCAGCACCAGATCGGTCGCACTGAAGAAGATCTCCTCGCCCTGATGACGCAGCGCCCAGGCGAAGACCGCATGCAGCCACTGGCGAGTCGTTTCCTCGAGCAGTGGCTTGCGTTGGAAGAAGTCGAAGATCATGGTCGCCCGTGCCGGCAACAAGGGCCGCAACAACGGAATGAGGGGGTCCGGGGACGGATTCGGTTCATTGGCATCCGTGAAGCCTATCGCCTTCGGTTCCCAAACGCGATTTCAGCCGGATAGCCCCGCCAATTCCGCCGCTCCGGTGTACGCCATTACAGGTACGGCGTCAGCAAGCGTGCCGCGCCATCGCGCAGCCGTGAGGCGACCGACCGCGCTCGAACCTCGGAGAGGGTCAACCGGTGCGAACGCCGGCACAACGCCTCGGTCCAGCCGGTCAGATCCCGGCCGAGGTCGCCGTCGTAGCATTCCAGGTTGAACTCGAAGTTCAGGCGCAGGCTGCGCGGATCCCAGTTGGCGGAGCCGAACAACACCCAGCCGGTATCGATCACCATCAATTTGCTGTGGTTGAACGGCGGTGGTGTCAGCCAGATCCGGCAGCCACGTTCCACCAGTTCCTCATGCAGCGGGTTGCTCGCCCAGTCGACGAAGCGCAGGTTGCTGCGCGCGGGCAGCAGCAGATCGACCTGCACCCCGCGCAAGGCGGTGGTCTTCAGGGCACTGAGCAGGCCGACGTCGGGAAGGAAGTAGGGCGTGACCACGGTCACCTGCTCACGGGCCTCTGCCAGAGCCGCCATCAGAGTGAACGGCAGCACCTCGAAGTCCTCGTCCGGCCCGTCCGGTAGCCCTCGGCAGACCGCGGTTCCGCAAGCGGCCGGCTCGGCCGGGATCCAGTCGGCTTCCGGAAGTGCCTCTCCGGTACTGAAGGCCCAGTCCTCGTGGAAGACCCGCTGCAGCTGTTCCACCACGGGCCCCTCGATCTGGAAATGCAGGTCCTGGACCGGGTGCCGGCCCGGATCGCTCCGACAATGTCCGCGCCGGATGTTCATGCCGCCGGTGAAGGCCATCACCCCGTCGGTCACCAACAGCTTGCGGTGATTGCGCAGATTGAAGGCAACCAGGCTGCGCGGCATCACCACGGGCAGGAAGGCCGCGCAGCGCACGTCCAGGCGGCGCAGCTGGGTAATCATGCTGCGGCGGCTGTAGCGCGCGCCCATGCCGTCGATCAGGACCCGGATCGCCACACCACGTTCGCGTGCCGCCCGCAGGCGCTCGGCGAAATGCCGACCGACCCGATCGCTGTCGAAGATGTAGGTGGCCAGCACGATGTGCGACTGCGCGCCATCGATCGCCTGCAGCATCGCGGCAAAGGCCTGGTCGCCGTCGAACAGCGGCGTGACGCGGTTGCCGCTGCGGGTCGGGAAGGGGCTCAGGGCATCCCCCGAACCGAGCAGGCCGCGCCAGCGGCGGCGAAGGTCGGGATCGACTGCCGGACTCGGGCGTTCCGGGGAGGTCGGCATGTGGCCCTCGCGCAGCGAACGCGCCCGGCGCCGGATCCGATTGATGCCAAACAACCAATACAACACCGAGCCGCCCAGCGGCAGCAGCACGATCAGGCCGACCCAGGCGATGGTGGCACCGGTCTCACGGCGATGCAGCAGCGCATGCACCGTACTTGCGATGGCCAGCAGGAGCACGGCCGCGGCGATGGCACTGGCGATCCAGCCCGTCTCCAGATCCAAGGTCAGCCTCCGTGGCCGGACGTCGATGGCGTGGTGCGCCAAGAGTGGCTACAGTACGGCGGGGCCCGATGCCGGGCAAACAATCGCCGGGCCAACGGTCGCTGCGCAAAACGGTCGCTGGGCAAACCGCGGCCGAGTCCACACAGGGGCCGGGCCAACGGTCGCCGGGCCAACGCAGGTGCCAAGCCCAACGGCTGCTGACCCTAAAACCTTTCCCCGTACGAGGACGTCGCACCCCATGGCCGAGAACCTGATGCTCGATTTCGCCGACGCCGAGCGTCTGCCGCTGAAGGACTTCACCGAGAAAGCGTACCTGGACTATTCCATGTACGTGATCCTGGATCGGGCCTTGCCGCATATCGGCGACGGCCTGAAGCCGGTGCAACGACGCATCATCTATGCGATGAGCGAGCTCGGGTTGTCGGCGACCTCCAAGCACAAGAAGTCCGCGCGCACCGTCGGCGACGTGCTGGGCAAGTTTCATCCGCACGGCGACAGCGCCTGCTACGAGGCGATGGTGCTGATGGCGCAGCCGTTTTCCTACCGTTATCCCTTCGTCGACGGGCAGGGCAACTGGGGCTCGACCGACGATCCGAAAAGCTTCGCGGCGATGCGCTACACCGAGTCCCGACTGTCGCGCTATGCACAAGTGCTGCTAACCGAGCTGGATCAGGGCACCGCGGACTGGGTGCCCAATTTCGACGGCACCCTGGAGGAGCCGAAGGTGCTGCCGGCGCGGCTGCCGAACGTGCTGTTGAACGGCGCCACCGGCATCGCGGTGGGCATGGCCACCGACCTGCTGCCGCACAACCTGCGCGAGGTGGCGGCGGCCTGCGTGCACCTGCTGGAGAACCCCGGGGCGACGCTCGATGCGCTGCTGGAACACGTTCTGGGTCCGGATTTTCCTAGCGAAGCCGAAGTGATCACCTCGCGCGAGGACCTGCGCAAGCTGTACGCGAGCGGGCACGGCTCGGTGCGCGCCCGCGCCCGCTGGGAACGCGAGAACGGCGACATCGTCGTCACCGCCTTGCCCTACCAGGCCTCCGGCTCGCGGGTGCTGGAGCAGATCGCCGCGCAGATCAATGCGAAGAAGCTGCCGATGGTCGAGGACCTGCGCGATGAATCCGACCACGAGCACCCGACCCGGCTGGTGATCACGCCGCGCAGCCAGCGCATCGACGTCGAGGCGCTGATGGCGCACCTGTTCGCCACCACCGACCTCGAGAAGAGCTATCGGGTGAACATGAACCTGATCGGCCTCGACGGCCGACCGCGGGTCAAGGACCTGCACACCCTGCTGACCGAGTGGCTCGGCTTTCGCGTCGAGACCGTGCGCCGGCGCCTGCAGTGGCGCCTGGACAAGGTGTTGGCCCGGCTGCACGTGCTCGACGGCCTGCTGATCGCCTACCTGAACATCGACGAGGTGATCCGCATCATTCGGGAGAACGACCGCCCCAAGCCGGTGCTGATGGCGCATTTCGGGCTGACCGACATCCAGGCCGAGGCGATCCTCGAGCTGAAGCTGCGCCACCTCGCGAAGCTCGAGGAAATGAAGATCCGCGGCGAGCAGGATGCGCTGGCGGCCGAACGCGCGCAGCTCGAGCAGGTGCTGGCCTCGGAGAAACGGCTGAAGCGCCAGGTCGCCGACGAGATTCGGGCCGATGCCGAAACCTTCGGCGACGACCGGCGTTCGCCGCTGGTCGAGCGCGCCGCGGCGCAGGCGCTGGATCAGAGCGCGCTGGTGCCGACCGAGCCGTTGACCGTCGTGCTGTCGAAAATGGGCTGGGTTCGCGCGGCCAAGGGGCATGATGTCGATGCCGGCGCGTTGAGCTACAAGGCCGGCGATGGCTTTCTGGCCGCCCTCGCGACCCGCAGCAATCAGCCGGTGGCCTTCCTCGACTCCACCGGCCGCGCGTATACGCTGGCCGCCCACACGTTGCCCTCGGCGCGCGGCCAGGGCGAGCCCTTGTCCGGGCGCGTGACCGCCGCCGATGGCGGCCGCTTCGTGGGCCTGCTCTCCGGGCCACCGGAGGAGCGCTGGGCGCTCGCCACCGATCACGGCTACGGCTTCATCGCGCGCCTGGGCGATCTCTACAGTCGCCAGAAGGCGGGCAAGACGGTGCTCAGTGTGCCGTCCGGTGCACAGGTGCTCACGCCGCAGCGGATCCTGGACGTGGAGCAGGACCGCATCGCGCTGGTCACCACGGACGGCTACCTGTTGATCGTGCCCGCGCGCGAGTGGCCGGAGATGGCTCGCGGCAAGGGAAATCGGATCATCGGCATCCCCTCGGGCCGTCTGAAGGGCGGGCTCGAGCGGGTGCTCGCGCTGGCCGTGCTGCCCGCGGGGGCGACCCTGCTGGTTCATGCCGGGCGTCGGTTCAAGGGGATGGCACCGGCGGAGTGGTCGGACTACCAGGCCGAGCGTGGGCGCCGGGGGCACCGGCTGCCGCGCGGCTACCAGAAGGTGGACCGCCTGGAGGTCCAGCCCTGAGCCGGATTCCGGCCCGGGCCTGACCTGCATCTACGGCCTGACCCGGCCTCGGTTCCGATTCAGAGGCTCCCCGGATCCTGGACCTTCCATGCCAACCATGAATCGGTGCCGAGTGCTTGAATTTGCGCTGTCCGGCCCCATCATAGTGGAGGCCCCGCCGGCGGGCCTCGATCAACCCTTGCTCACGGAGCCTTCGGAGTCACGATGAAACGGATCATGCTGTTCTTGGGAACGAACCTTGCGATCATCGTGGTGCTCAGCATCACGTTGCGCATCCTCGGCGTGGAACGCATCCTCGATGAGCAGGGCGTCGGGCTGAATCTCAATGCGCTGCTGATCTTCGCCGCGGTGTTCGGCTTCGGCGGCGCGTTCATCTCGCTCGCCATCTCCAAGTGGATGGCCAAGAAGACGATGAAGGTCCATGTGATCGAGACCCCGCGCAACGCCACCGAACAGTGGTTGCTCGAGACGGTCCAGCGTCAGGCGCGGATCGCCAAGATCGGCATGCCGGAGGTCGGCATCTACGACGCTCCGGATCCGAATGCCTTTGCCACCGGCATGAACCGCAACAATGCGCTGGTGGCCGTGAGCACCGGGCTGATGCGCAGCATGTCGCAGGGCGAGGTCGAGGCCGTGCTGGGGCATGAGATCGGGCACGTCGCGAACGGCGACATGGTGACCCTCGCCCTGATCCAGGGCGTGGTGAACACCTTCGTGATCTTCCTGGCGCGGATCATCGGCCATTTCGTCGATCGCGTGGTATTCAAGAACGAGCGCGGCCACGGACCGGGGTTCTGGATCGCGACCATCGTCGCCGAGATCCTGCTCGGAATCCTGGCGTCGATCATCGTGATGTGGTTCTCGCGCCAGCGGGAGTTTCGGGCCGACCGAGCCGGTGCGAACCTCGCCGGCCGCGACAAGATGATCGGCGCACTGGAGGCCCTGGCACGCGCCTCCGGCCGCCCGGTGGACATGCCCGATCAGATGGCAGCCTTCGGGATCCGCGGCGGTGTACCGACCGGCCTGAAGCGCCTGTTCATGACCCACCCGCCGCTCGAGGAACGCATCATGGCCCTGAAGGCGATGCACTGAGTCGTTGAGTTGTAGAGTGGGTGAAGCGCCGCTCACGCTTGATCTTGACCTTTCGCAAAGCGCTGAAGAGCCGTGTGGGGTATGCCCGGTCCGGACCGTAGATGGCCATGGATGGCCATCTCCGAGCGCTCATGGACGACTTGAGCGTGTCCGGACCGGGCATACCCCGCACGGCTCGGGCACGGCCACCCACCCACCCTGTGGCTGGAGGCTCAGGAGCACGTTGGAGCGGAGGTTACAGGCCTGCGGCAGCCAGGGCCCGGTCGTTCACGAAGGGGTTGTTCCGGCGTTCTTCGCCGAAGGTGGACATCGGGCCGTGGCCGGGGATGAAGCGGGTGTCGTCCCCCAGGGGCCACAACTTGCGGGCGATGGCGGTCAGCAGATCCTGGTGGTTGCCCATCGGAAAGTCGGTGCGGCCGATACTTCCGGCAAACAGCACGTCGCCGACCAGGGCCAGGCGGCTCTCAGGGTGATGAAAGATCACGTGCCCCGGCGTATGGCCGGGGCAGTGGTAGACATCCAGCGCCGCCTGGCCCACGTGCACCTGTTCGCCATCGGCGAGCCAGCGGTCGGGCAGAAAGGGCTCGACCCGCGGTGCGCCAAACATCTGGGATTGCATCGGCAGCTGTTCCAGCCAGACCCGATCGCCCTCGGCCGGGCCGATGATCGGAATCCTGGCCTGATCCGCCAGCGCACGGGCACCACCGACATGATCGAGGTGGCCGTGGGTCAGCAGGATCTGGCGCAGATCCAGTTCCTTTTCCTGGGCCGCGAGCAGCAGCCGTTCCGGCGAGCCGCCGGGATCGACCCACGCGGCCTCGCGGGTCTCCTCGCACCAGATCAGCGTCGCATTCTGTTCGAAGGCGGTCACGGGGAGGGTGAGGAATCCGAGCATGAGCGTGTTCCCGGGGTAGGGGCGGCCCTTCAGGACAGGCCGCGGAGGAGGCCATTGTTGCAGAGGGCCGGATCGGCCTCCACCCCATTCGCCGTGTCCCGCGTCGCTGGTATTTCCCTGTCCTTTTGTCGGGTTTTTTCGCCCCGACTGTCTCAGAACGTTTTCTTTGCCGAGTGTCTTGGGCCATGTCCGGGGCCAAATCCCGACTCGGGTGCCGTGCGCGAAGGATAAGGACGCCGGAGGTGTTGACAGGACAATGGGTATATTAGAAAATAGTGACACGTTGATCGTTGCCCCCCCGCAACGGTCGGCGTGACTCCTCCATCCTCCTTTGGTGGTTTATTAGCGCGGCCTTCGGTCCGCGCTTTTTTTTGCCTGCAATTTCCCGAGGGCAGGGCGGCTCAACGCCCTAATGGGAATGATTCGCGCTACCCTGTAGCGCTTGCACCCCCGAGGAGACCTGCCCCCCAACGATGATGATGTCCCTGAATAACCTGCGCAATGCTGTGCTGGCCTTCGTCCTGCTGCCGCTGCTCGGCGTGCTGGTGGCGCTGGGCATGCTCGCGCTGCGCGAGTTCGAGCAGCAGATGGAACTGCGCATGCAGGAGGACATCGAGTTGGTGGCGCGATCCATCCAGCTGCCGATCTCGACTGCAATGGTTCGCCGCGACGCGCTCGATGTGCAGCAGGCACTGGATTCGGCCTTCCAGCTCGAACAGGTCTTCGGCGTCTACGTCTACGACGCCCGTGGCGATCTGGTGGCCACGAGCGGCCCGCGCAGCCCCTCGCTGGATCGCCGCCACGAGGCGCGTCTGATCACCGCCACCGGCAGCCAGGGGGCCTTCGACGACCGCCACGGCCGCGAGGTCTTCTCCTTCTTTCTGCCCCTGAGCGATGCCGGCGGACGGATCATCGGTCTGCTGCAGATTACCCGCGACGTCACCCGGTTCAAGGCCTACCTCGCCCAGATGCGCTGGCAGGGCGGGGTGGCCATCGGCCTGCTGTCCCTGGTGTTTCTGCTGGTGGTGTTGATCGGCCACCACCGTGCGGTGGGGCGGCATGTCACCCGACTCGCGGGGGCGATGCATCGCGTCGGTCAGGGCGAGCGGGGCTTGCGGGCACCGGAACAGGGGCCGCAGGAGCTGCGCCACCTGGCCACCGCAATGAACGCGATGATCGCCCGTCGGGAGGACTCTGACCGCGCCCTGGAGACGCAACGCGCCCAACAGGCCGAACTCGAGGAGAAACTGCGCCAGTCGGAGAAACTCGCGGCGATCGGGCAACTCGCGGCCGGTGTCGCCCACGAACTGGGCACCCCGCTCGGGGTGATCGCCGGGCGTGCCCAGCGGGCGCGGCGTCGGGTGGCGGAGGATGCGCGTGCCGCGGCGGAGATGGACAGTCTGCTGACCGAGCTCGGTCGCGTCGAGCACATCGTGCGCCAGTTGCTGAACTTCGCGCGTCGCAATCCGTTGAATCGGCGCGCGGTGGCGATCGGCGCATTGGTGGCCGATGTGGTGAGTCGGGTGCGTATGAGCAGTCGTCGGCCACAGATCCCGGTCATCATCGAGGCTGTAGGGACCGCGGAGGCCGCGGCGCAACAAACCCTTTCCGTCGATCCGCTGCGCCTGGAGCAGGCCCTGGGTAACCTGGTGGAGAATGCGATCCATGCGGCCCGCGAGCAGGTGTGGGTGCGCTATGGGCCGATCGGTCCAGAGGCCGATCCGAAGCTGGAGATTGCGGTGATCGATGATGGCCCCGGTGTGGCGGCAGCCGATGCGGATCGTCTGTTCGAGCCCTTCTTTACCACCAAACCGGGCGGGGAGGGGACCGGCCTGGGCCTGGCGGTGGCCCAGGCCGCCATCGCGGACCACGGCGGCGACCTTCGGCTGGATCGGGACGGGACGCCCGGCAGTCGGTTCACCATCACCTTGCCCGTATTGCCGCAGGAGGTTACCGGCGGATGAGCGAATCGCGATCGGAAGACCTGAAGGACCCCAAGAACCTGGAGCCGATCGCGGATCGGGAGTCGGCCGGGGAGCGGAAAACGAGCGGCGCCCCCAAGCGGGGGCATGAATGGGTGCTGGTGGTCGAGGACGACCCGGGACACCGGGCCCTGCTTCAGGAAGAACTCTCCGATGCCGGCCACGCCGTGATCGCCGTCACCACGGCCGAAGAGGCTGCGGTGCAACTGGCCGAACGGGCCTTTGTCCTGGTGGTCAGCGACCTTCGGTTGCCGGGGGCGGACGGCTTTGCGGTGCTGGAACGCGTGCGGGCCCTGGTGCCGGCGCCCGGGTTCATCATGCTGACCGGGTTCGGCACCATCGATCAGGCGGTCGAAGCCTTGAAGGCTGGCGCGGACGATTTCCTGACCAAGCCGGTGGATCTCGAGCACCTGCGCCTTGCGGCAGCCCGGGTGTTGCAGGTCCGCCATTTGCGCGCGGAGGTGCAGCAGTACCGGGAGGTCCTGGTCGAGCGTGGGTTTCACGGCATGTTCGGCAAGAGCCCGGCGATGCTGCGCCTGTTCGATTTGATCCGGCGCATCGCCCATTCCGATGGCAGTGTGTTGATCACCGGCGAGTCGGGCAGCGGCAAGGAACTGGTGGCGCAGGCGCTGCATCAGGAATCGCCGCGCGCCCGCGGTCCCTTCGTGGCCATCAACTGCGCGGGAATTCCGGAGAGCCTGCTCGAGTCCGAGCTGTTCGGCCATGCGGCCGGTGCCTTCAGCGGCGCCCGCGGGGCGCGCAAGGGGCTGTTCCTCGAGGCCGACGGTGGCACGCTGTTTCTCGATGAGATCGGCGAGATGCCGGCGGCCATGCAAACCAAGCTGCTGCGGCTGCTCCAGGACGGCCAGGTGCGCCCGGTGGGGGCCAATGAAGAGGTGCGCGCGGAGGTGCGCATCGTTGCCGCGACCCACCGGGACCTTTCGACCTTGCTGGCCGAGGGCGATTTTCGCGAGGACCTGTTCTTCCGGCTCGAAACCTTCCGGATCGAGGTGCCGCCCCTGCGCGAGCGTGGCCAAGACATCGAGCATCTGCTGGATTTCTTTCTGCGCCGCCATGCCCTGGCCCAGAAGACCCCGGTTCGCCATCTGGCACCCGAGGCCTTGCGGCAGCTGCTCGGCTACCGCTTTCCCGGCAACGTGCGCGAACTCGCCGGGCTGGTGGAGCGGGCGGCCACCCTGGCTCGGGACGCGACCATCCGCATCGAGGACCTGCCGGAACGAGTGCGTACGAACCCGGCCGGCGACACGGCGGCACCGGGCGGGGAGGTCGCAGTTCGGTTGCGCGAGGAGCAATGGGAGACGCTGGAGGAACTGGAGAGTCGCTACATCCGCCAGGTGCTGGCCTTCACCGAGGGCAACAAGCAGCGGGCGGCCCGGATCCTGGGGATCGGGCGCAAGACCCTGTACCGCAAATTGGACGACGCCACCTGAGAGCGGTTGCCGACGCCAAATGAGGGGATATATACGCAATTAGGTCCGGAAGATACGCTAATTTTGCGATCTGTTTCCGAAAACGATGGGGATTAATGCGGTATAAACCAGTCATCGCCCATGGGCCATGACCGCCGGGTCACGGCCCCCGCAAGGAACCACCGATGACGACCCGTACTACCGCAATGGCCTTCACCCGGGCCTCTCTGTTTCTGGCGTGCCTGTTTGCCTTCGGTGGTGTGGCCACCGCCCAGTCCGAGGCGCAGTCCGAGGCGCAATCCGAGGCTCGTTCAGACGCCGGTACCGCCGACATGGCCTACCTGCCGGCCAGACTGAGTATGGGTGACCAAGCCCTGGATACCTTCGTCGATGCCTTCGTCGCCGTACAGAAGGTCCACCTGCGCCTGGCCAGCCGCCTCGACCAGGCCGCCGACGCGGCCGAGCTGCAGGCGATGCGCCAGCAGGCACAGCAGGACATGGCGCGTGCCGTCGAGACCCAGGGCATGACCATCCAGGAATACAACGCGACGACCGTCGTGCTGCAGCTGGACCCTGAGCTGATGCAGCGGATCGAGGAACGCGCGCGCAAGCGCTTGTAGGCGGCGCCCGTCGGGACCGTGTCATTCTGACCCATGGCGCGGAATGCGCCGTGCCAAGTCGATACCGGGCGCCCGGTGAACCTCGGGGTTACACCTGGGAGGTACCGACAAAGTGTTGATCAATAAGGAATCGATTCGATCTCTTCCATGTTGGCACAGTTGCTGCATCCTGTTTCGTGACACTTAACTCGTCACCGATAGGAGCATGCCATGACGATTCGCAAGACAGTACTGACCCTCGCCCTGACCTCCCTGTTCGCCGTCGGCGGCACGGCGGTCGCCCAATACGGCGGCCCCGAAGCGGGCGCGGCCGGCCAGGCTCCGCCGCCCGCTGCAACCACGCCGGGCATGGCGCTGACCGAGCAGACGGTCGACACCTTCGTCGATGCCTTCGTGGCCGTGCAGGAGATCCGTCAGGACTTCGCCGAGCGCCTTCAGGAAGCCGCCGACGAGACCCAGGCCCAGGCGATGCAGCAGGAGGCCCAGGAAGAAATGATGCGCGCGGTCGAGGAAGAAGGCATGAGCGTTCAGGAGTACAATGAGGTCGCCATGGCCTTGCAGCAGGATCCCGAGCTGATGCAGCAGGTCCAGCAGAAGGCCGAAGAGCGCATGTAATCGACGCATGGGGCAGTATGCGCTGAGCCGATGCACGTAGCTGGGTGCATGTAACAGCCTGTCCCGGTTCGCCGGAACACGGGCCGGTCCTCAGGGGCCGGCCCTTCTCGTTGGCGCCGTGTAGGACGTTCGTTGGACACGCACCTTGAACAAAGGCGCTTTATTCGCTATCCTTGCGCGCTTTCTCAGCAGCGCTGTATTCGGAGCAACAGGCATGAAAACGACCATAAGCGCCAAGCCGGCCGAAGTCGTACGCGACTGGTATCTGATCGATGCCGACGGCAAGACCCTCGGGCGGCTCGCCACCGAGATCGCGCGTCGTCTGCGCGGCAAGCACAAGCCCGTCTACACGCCCCACGTGGACACCGGCGACTACATCGTCGTGGTCAACGCGGAAAAGATTCATGTCACGGGCAACAAGGCCAATGACAAGATGTATTACCGTCACTCGGGCTTCCCCGGTGGGCTGAAGCAGGCCAATTTCAGCCAGATGATCGAGCGGGCACCGGAACGGGTGCTGCAGCTGGCGGTCAAGGGAATGCTGCCCAAGAATCCATTGGGCCGGGCGATGTTCAAGAAGCTGAAGGTCTATGCCGGTACCGAGCACCGCCATACCGCGCAGCAGCCGCAGCCGCTTGAACTCTAGCGTTGGCCACCCCGAACACGTCAAGGAAACCCCCTTCATGGCAATAACCCAGAACTACGGCACCGGCCGCCGCAAGACCGCCTCCGCGCGCGTGTTCCTGCGTCCCGGCAAGGGCGATATCATCGTCAACAACAAGTCGCTGAATGACTACTTCGGTCGCAAGACCTCGCGCATGGTGGTGCTTCAGCCGCTGCAAACCGCCGAGGCCACGGATCGATTCGACGTGATCGCGACGGTGAAGGGTGGCGGCGCCAACGGACAGGCCGGCGCCATTCGCCTCGGCATCGCCCGTGCGCTGGTCCAGTATGACGAAGCCCTGCGTCCGCCCATGCGCCAAGCGGGTTTCATGACCCGGGATGCGCGCGAGGTCGAGCGCAAGAAGGTCGGTCTGGCCAAGGCCCGCCGCGCGAAGCAGTTCTCCAAGCGTTGAGTCCAGGCCCGGGGCATGGCCCCAGGGCCAACCCATTTGGGGGATCGTCTAGCGGTAGGACTACGGACTCTGACTCCGTCAACCCAGGTTCGAATCCTGGTCCCCCAGCCAACATGCAGCAGGCCCCCTTGTGGGGCCTGCTGCATGTTGATTAGAGCGGTACCAGGGTTCGAAGCTGGCAGGTTCGAGCGCGGAGCGCAGCGGAACACCAGCATGCAACCGCTGCCGCACTGTGCATCCAAGGAAGACCTGCGATGGCGATCCCCCCAACCCACCTGCCCATGAAACTGGGTATTGAACGCCTGCTCGAGGATCCTGCGCTGCGCGCGCCCCTGGTCGGGCGTCGCCTGGCCCTGTTGGCGCACCCGGCCTCGGTCACGCGCGACCTCACCCATTCGCTGGATGCCCTCTCGGCCGTGTCCGATTTGCAGCTCTCGGCCGCCTTCGGCCCGCAGCATGGCCTGCGTGGGGACAAGCAGGACAACATGGTCGAGTCCCCCGATTTCCTCGACCCGCGCCTGGGGCTCCCGGTATACAGCCTCTATGGCGAGGTGCGCCAGCCCACCCCGGCGATGATGGATCGCTTCGACGTGCTGCTGGTCGATCTGCAGGATCTGGGCTGTCGCATCTACACCTTCATCACCACCTTGCGCTACGTACTGGAGGCCGCCGCCCGCCACGGCAAGAGCGTGTGGGTGCTCGATCGCCCGAACCCCGCAGGCCGGCCGGTGGAAGGCCTCACGCTGCGCGCGGGTTGGGAAAGTTTCGTGGGGGCCGGACCCATGCCGATGCGGCACGGCCTGACCCTGGGCGAGATGGGCCATTGGTTCATCGCCCAGTTGGGCCTGCAGGTGGACTACCGGGTGATCACCATGCTCGGCTGGCAGCCCGAGGCCGCCCCCGGCTTTGGCTGGGCGGTGGAACGCAGCTGGGTTAACCCCAGCCCCAATGCCGCCAGCCTGAGCATGGCGCGAACCTATGCGGGCACGGTGATGCTGGAAGGCACCACCCTCAGCGAAGGTCGTGGCACCACGCGTCCGTTGGAGCTGTTCGGCGCACCGGACATCGACGCCCGCCGACTGCTGCAGGACATGCACCGCCTGGCTCCGACCTGGTTGCAGGGCTGCGTGTTGCGCGAATGCTACTTCGAACCCACCTTCCACAAGCACCAGGGCGAGCTCTGTGTGGGCCTCCAGATCCATGTGGAGGATCCCACGCACTACGACCACGCCGCCTTCAGGCCCTGGCGGCTGCAGGCGCTGGCCTTCAAGGCCCTGCGCCTGCAGGCCCGGGATTACCCGTTGTGGCGCGAGTTTGCCTACGAATACGAGCACGATCGTCTGGCCATTGACCTCATCAATGGCAGCCCGCTGCTACGCGAATGGGTGGACGACCCCGCCGCCACCCCGGCCGATCTGGAGGCGATCACCACACCCGACGAGGCGGCCTGGCAAGCGGCCCGGCACGCTCACCTGCTCTATTAAGAACAGCTCAGGGGGGCAGCACGATCGCCGATCCCACCAGCCGTGCCCACGGCGCCGGTATCGCGTCTATACTCCTAAGGCCGAACCTATCAAGCAGGGCATGACGTGCCGCCGCCGGCCGATGAGGGCAGCAGCCTTCCCAGGAGCCGCAGTCAGGCACGTCACAGGGGCGCCACCGGGATCGTGGTGCGGTTGGGATTGGATACGGGAGGCGCTTCGGTGCCGCAGGCCTATCAGGAATGGTTTGAACGGGCACCCGCGGCCTATGTTGTGGTCGATCGCCAGGGGCGTATCGTCGCCCTGAGTCAGGTTGCGAGCACCCGGCTGGGCGTGGACCCGGATCGTCTGACGCATCGGCGGTTGGGCCTTTTTCTGCCGTCTTCGGAACGGGGCCGGTGGCGTGCCTTCCTGGATCGGATCTTCGCCGGCCCGCCCGCTCCGAAACCCCATGAAACCACCCTGACCCTGCGCGGTCCGCCGGTACAGCAGGTGCGCGTTGGCGCGCGCCGAGACGGATCCGGATTGCAGGCGCTGGTAATGGTGACTGCGGCGTGGCCGGTCCCGGCGAATGCGAACGCCGTGGAGCTCGCCGCCTCGGTCTATCACGTGATCGATGATGCCGTGATGATCGCCGATGCCGAAAACCGGATCGTCTCGGTCAATCCGCGCTTCTCCGAGATCACCGGCTATTCGGCCACCGAGGCCGTGAACCGGAAGACCAATCTGCTGAAGTCCGGCCGCCAGGACGCAGCCTTCTATCGCGACCTGTGGCAGACCCTGGAGGAAACGGGGCGGTGGCAGGGCGAGATCTGGAACCGGCGCAAGAATGGCGAGGGGTTTCTCG
>PWGH01000174.1 GCA_003555285.1 Thioalkalivibrio sp. | reverse complement strand
TTTTTAGAGGCCAGAGAGGCCTTAGAAGCACCTTTTTGCCCCCAAAAAATGGCCCGTGCCGAGCTCTGGGGGTCGGACCAAGGCAAGTGATTGAGAAGTAAAGCGAAAAGCCCGTTTTTCAGGGTTAGAGATGCCTTGGAAGCCCCTTTGGCCCAAAAATAACCCGTCCAGCGGGGACGTCGCTCAAAGCCCCCGACCTGGCACGAGGCAGTGGGTCGTTTCCTTGCTCGAGCGGCGTTTTCGGGGCCAAAAATGGCCGAATAAGGGGTGAATTTGGGGGTGTTTTGGGACTACTTATCCCGTAATATCAGGGCGTTGGGTTGGTCCGACCCCGGGGGTTGTATATCAGGGCGTTGGGTTGGTCCGACCCCGGGGGTTGGGGACCCGGGGGTTGGGGAGGCCCCTTTCGGCGAGCGGCTTGGAAAGGCGTTTTTTGGGGTAAAAATGGGCCGATAAGGGCGCGATAGCGGGTATTTCGGACCATATTATCCATGAATTTCAGCGGTTTGGCTTGGTCCGACCCCAGTGATCCCCGGTGGTGGGCCCCGGTGGTGGGATTGAGCTGGTGGAGGTTTCATCGATGTGAAGGAACGTTTATCCTACCTATGCATTTGCGTATACTACTCGAGGGGGTGGCGGCGCTTGCGCGCCGTCTGGAGCTTGCCTCATCGAGCGTCTTTTGTCTTTTTATCGCCCAATAGGGAGAAAAATGGTGGAAATCGAACGGACTATGAAGATTAGCACGGCCCTTATGCCTCTTGCTGTAGCTGCATTGCTTGTTGGATGCGGGGGTAGTAGCAGCAGCGGTGACAACGGCGATACCATCGCCCCGGTCAACGACCCGAGTTTTGACACCCTCGGTGTGTTTGGGGAATCGACGGATGTCTCCTCGGTAGACGCGGTCGAGGGGACCGCGCAAGCGCAGGCGGAAGACGGCAACGAATTCGGCAATTTCTTCGGCGAATTGAACGCGTTGCTGTTCGCTGATGTGTCTAGCTTCGAAGTGGCCACCCTGGGTACGGCCTCGACAACGAAGAACATTCTCGGCGGACCGAATCCCCTTGCGGCGGGACAGCAGCTTCGCCGCTCGTCCCGGAACCAGCTGCAGCCGCTCACTGCAGTCACCCCGTCCGCGGAAGATTCCGGCAGCGGCTCCGTCACGGAAGACTGCCCGGTCGACGGAACCTTTACGGAAGACTTCTTCTATCTTCAGGACAGCGGTGATACCTCCTATGACGAAGAGGGCAGCTTCACCATCGCCCTGAATGACTGCACCCTCCAGTTCGGCGGCCAGACCATCGTGCTGAACGGCACCTGGAGCGAGAATTACAACTACGAGGACCGGTGGACCGCGGACAACGGTACCGAAACGGGCACATGGACCGGCGAATTCGCCACCAAGATCGACCTGCGCGGGACCATCGACGGCGCCGCGAACGCCCTGGTCCTCGCTGGAGAAGTCAGCGGGACCGAGGTTGCCGACTGGGTGTCCTCTGGCTCCGCGTATTCCGAGGAAGGCACGGTGAAGATCGAATTTCCGAAGATGGAGGCCCTGCTGGCACTCGATCCCGCCCAGCCGCTGTACATCGGTCAGCTCGACACCTCGTTCGAGGAAGACTTCGACTACAGCACATCGGATGACTTCGTAAACTGGACCGAGAATGGTGTGATCACCCTGTCCAACCGCTCGGCATCCAGTGGCATGGGTGGCTTCATCGCCGTGCGCACGGACAAGCCGATCGAGTACCAGGAGTCCTCGAGCGACGGCGCGGAGGGTGCCTGCCCGGATACCGGGGTCGTGCTGATCTCCGGGGCGTCGGGCAGCGACGCGGAGATCCGCTTCGGCGAGGACACCGGTACCGGCGCGGCAGTGCAGCTGGTCACGGCTGCCGGGAGCAAGGACTATGCAACCTGCGCGGAGGCCGGGTCCCTGGAATCGGTGGCGCTTGGGCCGCTGTCCGCGCTTGCGTACGGTGACGAGGCTGATTGAGCTTCGGTAGGGCCTTCCGGCGGTGGGCCGTTTTTTGCGGTCCCGGGGCCGGGCCTCGCGAGGCCCGGTTCGCGCGCGCGGCGCGCTCCTGCGGGGGCAAGGCCTGTCTCGTGTAGTCGTGCGGCGACCGGGGGATTTGCCCCGGTTCGCCGTCTCCTGCCCCCGGGGCGCCGAGGCATGGGGGCTCGCCGCGCGCGCAGGGCGGGTCGTATTGACAAGCCTCCCGGAAAGTTCTAGAACCTAAATCAGGTTGGGTTATATCGGGTCGGGTCGAGACGGGAGCCGTGCAGTGCGCGTCTTCAGGTCCCGCCTCCGGATCGGGTACTCTCTCTCCGATCAGGGTGTCACGGGCCCCGCGCCATTGCCCAGGATCCGAGGGCGTCGTCACGCGGTGCCGGGTGGCAGCGTGCGGCCGCTCAGCCTTGACGGCCGCCCGCGCGACAGGACGACGGAAGTCGATGAACATGACCAATGCCCACGCGCAACGCCGGACCTCCGACGGCATGGTGGATCTCCACGGCCACCTGCTGCCGGGCATTGACGATGGCGCCAAGGACCTCGAACAGGCGCTGAACATGGCCCGTCTGGCGGTGGAGGACGGCATCGCCGTCTCGGTCCTCACGCCGCACCACCTGAACGGCGTCTATACGAATACGGCCCGGCACGTCCGGCAACAGCTGGCCCGGTTTCGCGACCGATTGTTCGAGCACGGAATTCCGCTGCAGGTGCTGCCCGGCACAGAGTGCCACCTCGTACCCGAATTGCCGACAGCGCTCGCGGCGGGAACCGCGCTCACGATCGCGGACCGCAACCAGGCCGTCCTGGTCGAGCTTCCGGTCCACACGATTCCCCTCGGCGCCAGCAGCATCCTGGAAGACCTCCTGGCGATGGGACTGCAGCCGGTGATCGCGCACCCGGAACGCAACCGCGAGCTGATCGGTGACTCGGAACAACTGGCGGACTGGGTGGACATGGGATGCCTGGCGCAGGTGACCGCCCAATCCTGCACCGGCCGCTTTGGCTCCCAGATTCAGAATGCGGCGCGCCGCATGGTCTGCGACGGGCTGATCCACGTGATGGCGTCGGACGCCCACCGCGACAGCCGCCGGATTCCGCAGCTCAGTGCGGGACGCGAGGTGGTCGCACAATGGGCATCCCCGGAGACCGCGAGTCTGCTGACCGAGGACTTTCCGCGGGCGTTGGTGGACGGCCGGGCCGTGGACACCGCGGTGCTGAAGGACACGCTTCCCAGCCGGAAGGGCAGGCTCGCCAGCTGGCTGCGCAGGCTCCGGGCCTGATCCTCCACGAGTGATGCTTTTGCATCCCGCTTGAAGCCTTGACGGCTCTGCCGATACAGTGACATCGAACGACAGTCGGGCCGGCGTACATTCGCGTCTCCCGCCCCAGACTGATCGCTCAACACAGGGGTGGCAAATGATTGGAAACACAGTACTTTCCGGCCTGTTCCCGGGCGCGCTGGTTGCGCTGGGGCTGACCCTGGCCAGTGCGGCCGCTGCCGGACCGGCGGGCAGCCTCGAGATCCAGGGCCAGGTCCGCGTCGCGCAGGCGGACTCGGATACCTATATGCGGCTGTCGAGCAGCCGCTACTCCTGGTTTTCCGGCGACCGCATCGACACCGGCGGCGGGACAGCGATCCTGGACCTCGAACACGGCATCGGCATCGGATTTCCGCGCGAAACCCGCGCCTCGCTGCGCCGCGACGGCGGCGTGCTCCGCGTGGACCTCGAGCAGGGGGCGCTCTTGTATGCGATTCCCGAGGACCGGATGGAACTGGTGATCACCAGCGGCAGCGAGGTGCTCTCGACCCTCGGCGATGGCGAATATGTTCGCGTGGCCGCGTCTGGCAGCCCCGGTTCCTTCGGCATCGTGCAGCGCCTGGATGACGGACAGCTGCGTGTGACCGTCCGCGACGGCGCCATGAACATCGGTGACCCGGACGGAAATACCTACTACCGGGTCGAGGCCAACCAGCGGGTCAACTTCACCGGCGACGGCCCGGGCCTGGAGATCGCGCAGATCGAGGCCATAACGCCGCCCGCCGAGCCCGATCCGGAGGTGGTGGCCGAGCCCGAACCGGAGCCGGAGCCGCCGGAGCCCGCCGCCGGTGGCGTGAATCCCATGGTGGTCGGCGGGCTTGCGCTGGCGGGCGCCGGGCTTGCGGCGGCCGCCGGTGGCGGTGGGGGTGGCGGCGGTTCTGCGCCGCCTCCCACCGAGCCGCCACCCAGCCCGTAACCGCGATTCCCCTGCAGATGCAGCACCGCAGCGGAGTACCTTGTTGAGCGCGAGTTGCAAGACCAAGGCCTCGGCAATTCGTGATGGACGCGGCAGCCGCGCCGGCGGACCTGCACACGCGGGCACCGGGATAGCGGGGCAGGGGCTTCGCGCGCGGGGCGCGCTCCTACGGGGGCTGTCTCTTGCAGGAGCGTGCCTTGCGCGCGAACGGAGCGGCCCCCGTCCCGACCATGCCTGCCCCGGGGCCGCGTCCCCCTGCCCATCGCGACCCTGGCGCCTGGCCCTCACCGCCCTGTTCGCCCCCGCACTCCTCCTCGCCGGCTGCGCCTCCGCGCCGCCCGCGCCGACCGAGGCGGTCTCGGCCGAGGAGTTCCAGGAACAGGTCGCCAGCGAGGCCCGGGTGGCCGACCTCAACGAACAGCTGCTGTCGCTGGCGGTGGAGTCCGGCACGGGCGGCGGCCTCTACCGGGTGGGCCCGGAGGACCAGATCCGGATCGAGTTCTTCGGTGTCCCCGAGCTCTCGCGCGAATATCGCGTCGACGGGCAGGGCAACATCGTGATGCCGCTGGTCGGCAAGATCGCGGTCGCCGGGCTCACCCTCGACGAGATCGAGCAGACGGTCGCGGCGAAATACGGCGAATCCTACCTGCGCAGTCCACAGGCCAGCGCGCGGGTCACGGAATACCGGAGCCAGCAGTTCACCATCGTCGGCGCGGTCGCCAACCCGCGCGTCTACTCCGTGAGCCGCCAGACCACCCTGATCGAAGCCCTGGCCATGGCCGGTGGCGTCACCCGGGACGCCGGCGACATGGTCTATCTCACCGACCGGGTCCGCCACCCGGAGAACGGCCAGCAACAGACCCGTACCCTGGTGGTGGGCTTGGACGAACTGATGGAAGACGCGGCCGCGCACAACGTGATGCTTGGCGAGACCGCGCTGATCAACGTCCCGCGCGGCGGCTTCGTCTTCGTGGAGGGGGCGGTGAACCGGCCGGGCGGGGTCAACCTGCGGGGGGAGATCACCGTGCTGAAGGCCGTTTCCGAGGCGGGCGGGCTGAAGTTCGAGGCCGATCCGTCCGCGGTGCGCGTGCTTCGGCGGGATACCGGCACCGGCGAATGGAACCACCTCGACGTGAACTACGGGGAGGTACGCGACAATCCCGCCCGGGATATGCCGCTGCGCGATGGCGATGTGGTCGTCGTTGACACCAGCACCCTCAAGGCCGGCTGGATTGGTTTCTGGCGCCAAGCCTCGGCACTCGCCCTGTTCGGATGGCGGCCGTTGCAATGAGGCGAGCATTGCCCGGTGATTGTCACGCGCCAGGGGCGCGGCCTAGCCATACATCCCGCGTTCGGGGGTATCCATGACCTTCGGGACTGACCGAGACCGACCGGGCCACCACCTCAAGCCGGTGACCAATTACGGCAGGCTGCCGGCGCTGCCCGAGCGCCCGGCGCCGGCCCCGGAAGAGGACGACAGCATCGATCTGCACGAATACTGGCGGATCCTGCTGAAGCGCCGGGCGGTGGTGCTCAGCGTGCTGGCCACGGTGCTCGCGGTCACGCTGATGGCGACGCTGCTGATGCTCCCCGAGTACCGGGCAACCGTGACCCTGCAGATCAACCCCGACGTCGGCCGCATCCTCGCCTTCGACGATTTCGAGTCATCGGCCGGTGGCGGCCAGAGCGCCCAGCAGTTTCTGACCACGCAGCACGGGGTGCTCGCAAGCCGTTCGCTGGCCGAGTCGGTGGTGCGCAGCCACGATCTGGCCGACCACCCGGAACTGGCCGGCGAGATCCGCCAGCGCAGCATCAGGGCCGAACTGCGCGGGCTGGTCCGGCTGGTTCTCGGGGCGATTCGGCCCGGGGACAGCCAGGCGGACGCGCCGCAGCAGGCCACGGCGGCCGACGCCGAGGAACGGGCCATCCGCGCGGCCACCAATCGCCTGCGGGGACGCATCGAGGTGGAGCCGCAGCGCAATTCCCAACTGGTCA
>PWGH01000298.1 GCA_003555285.1 Thioalkalivibrio sp. | reverse complement strand
TGGACGGGGGTGCGGCGCCGCCCAGGCCCATGCCGTGCGCGGCCGCGCCGGTCTGAGGGGCCGGGGCCCATCCCGCCGGCGTCGAACGCAGTTCCGCCCCGCCCGGGGCAAAGGAGACGCCTGGCACCAGCTTCGAACTGACGGTGTCCACTGAACGGTGGTAGGCGAAATCCGCCCGAATCAACGTGTGAATGGCCTTCAGACCGGTCGCCACGATCACCGGGCCGGTATCCGCCGCCTCGCGGATGAATTGGCGCACCGGCGGGATCACCCAGCGCCGGCGCAGGCGCCGATCCAGCCGGTCGGACCCTACCCCAGGGCCCCCAGGCAGGCCCTCGTCCGGTGGACGCTCACGCAGGGCGGTCAGCACCGGCTCCAGGGAAACGTACCGGGTGGTGGCGCCGAGCGCGGGATCGCCCATCATCATCGAGGGCGGGTGGTCCTCGTCCAGCTGGAGCCGCAGGAGCGGCTGGGGGTTGTCCACGACCACGCTGGCCGTGCAGGCCACCGGCACCGCGTGGAGCCATCGGGCCAGGAACTCGATCTCCCCCGGATTCAACGCATACACGTCACAGGCGCTCAGCACCGTGATCTGCGCGATCAGCTGCTCGATGCTGTCCGAGGCGAACGCTTGATCGTGATCAGGCGCCGGCTCGGTGGGCGAATCAGCGGCCATGCCCAGGTGCTCGGCACAGGCCAGTATCCGATAGTTCTGCAGCCAGATCCCCTGGGATACCGGCTGGAAACGGCGCCAGGCCTGCAGGCATTGGCAACCGTTCAGAAACAGGGCCCGGTGCAGGTGCGCCCCCAGGTCGTTTGTCGTGATGCTTCGGGCCTCGCGGTCGTCCTCCATCAGGCGCAGATGCGCGGTGGCCAGCTCTTGCAGCAGGCCGACATACAAGGTGGCCAGGGGCAGAACCTCTCGACTCAACGGCGGCGGCAGGTCGCGCAGCTGGGCATCGAGGTGGGCGAGCAGCGGGCGGGCGCGGTCATCCAGAACCCGGATCAGCGCGATGGCCTCGGGCAGGGCCAGGATCAGCCGATTGAGGGTGCGCTGGGCCAGCAGCAAAACGGCGGCCTTCGAGGCCAGCTCCTTCGCCGGCTGCTGGTCGAGCCAGGCACTGAGCGTCGCCGGCGTGCGGTGGGGAAAGCTGCCGGCCTGCAACGGCTTGCGCGATGGAAGATCGAATCCCGAGAAGATCGTGCCTGTGGTCATATAGATCCTTTGATCTCGGCCGCTACTGCCCATGTCAAGCCTACCGAGGTCCGATGCAACAATCCAATCGGCACCCCGCGTCGAGACTGAATCTAAGCGGATTGTGGGGATCGCAGCGGCCAAGCGATGGCGGTTGCGGTCAAAGCGCGCGGGTGCTATGAGTGCATGTGAGTGCATTGCAAACAACAGGCGGGGCACCAGATGACTACCAGTACAATTACCGTCCGGACCGATGCCGAAATCTCCGAAAAGATCGCCGAACTGGCGAAGGCGATGGACCGTTCCCGCAACTGGGTGGTCGAGGAGGCCCTGAAGCAGTATATCGCCGGTCAGGCTTGGCAGATCGAGGGCATCCAGGCGGCACAAGATTCCCTGGCACAGGGAGAGTCGCTCCCCTTCGAGGAGGTCATGGCGGAGATGGAAGCGCTGATCGAGGAAAAGGCCCGGGAGCCTGAGCAGCGCAACAGATGAAGGTGGTCCTCTCGCCCCAGGCCCGAGAGGATTTTCGGGACATCTTCGGCTACATCGCCGAGCGCAATCCCAAAACCGCACGATTCGTCCTCGCCCGCATCCGGGAGCGCATCGAGGAGCTTCAGGGGCATGCGCATCTCGGGCGATCGGGACGGATCCCGGGCACGCGGGAATTGGTGATCCCTCAGACACCGTACCTGGTTCCCTATCAGGTGGTCGGCGGGGTGATTCAGATCCTGCGGGTTTTTCACGGCGCCCGGGAATGGCCGGACCGGTTTTAGGTGCCCGCAGCCATCCCCTGCGGCGCTACCTACGAACCATGCCCGGCCCTGGTCGGCCCGCTGCGCTTGGCCCACCCTACGAGGGCGGCGCCGGCGGTAGGCCATTTCGCGGTTAAGGCCGGTGATCGGAAAATAAACCGATCCCATTTGATACGATTGGCGCACTCGTCACGGATGGCCGTCGCGGATCCTTGTGGCGGCTCTTTAACGAACGCTTCCACCCGAACCCTCTGGTACCTGACGTGGCCAGCAAGCGAAAGAAGAAAAAGGCGCCTTCCTCCCCGGTTCCGGCCAAGATCGCCCCGGAGGACCTGCTGCGGCTGGCCAACGAGGCGCTGCTTGCGGGCAAGCATCGCGACGCGATCGCGCAGTTCAAGACCTTGGCGAAGACCGACGCCGACCCGTCGCGCTGCGAGCAGGGATTGATCGACGCCTACCGTGGCCGCGCGCTGGAGCTGCAGGCCAAGGGCATGGACCGCGAAGCCCTGACGATCTGGGAGAACCGGAGTCAGGTCCGTCCGGGACTCGCACCCGACCCGCTGCACCTGGCGCTGCTGTTTCGCCTCGGGCGGATTGCACCGGCCCTGGCGGGCTATCAGCAGCTGGTGGAAGTGGGCGCTCCTGACGAACTCGGGGTGTTGCGGACGCAGTTTGCGGCCTTGTATCTGGCCACCAGCGACGGCCTGGACGCCCTGCCCCCGGATGACCCGGTGCGTCGCGATGGACCCGCCGCCCGTGCCGCACTTGCGGCGTATTGCGAAGGCCAGGACGACGCCGCAACCCAGGCGCTGCGTGCGATTTCGTTTCGATCGCCGTACCGCGACTTCGCCACCATCCTGAAGGCCCTGCTGGCCCTGGCGGCCGATCCGGCCGCGGCCGACACGCTGCTGGGGCGCGTGACTGCGGATTCCCCCTTCGAGCCGCTTGCGGCGGCGGCGCGACTTGCGCGGCTGCCGGAACCGGCCTTCCTGGAGGCGCTCGGACACGCCGGTGCGCAATCCCGAGCCTTCGCGCTGACCCTGCGCGGCTGGTCGCCGGAGCGCGTGCGGCTCTGGCAGGAATTGTCCGGTGCCGCCCTCGCGAAGGACCCGCTGCAGATGATCGGCGTTCTGCAGCGCCTGCGCGGCCGCCTCGGTCTACCCTGGGTGCGTCGCAAGATGCGGACGCTGCTGCTGTCGCGCCTGCCGCCCAAGCCGCCGCCGGCGGTCTTCGCGGCGTTTTTGGAGATCGACTGGTACCTGATCACGGCATTGGGCACCGAGGAACACGGCGATGCCTGGGCGACGGTCAATGCCTGGCGCACGGTGTGCGGGGCGATTCGCGGCCCGAACGAGGCGTGGCCGAAGTCCGGCAGCGATGATGCCCTGCGCATCGCGTTGCTCCAACGCCGTCTGGCCATGGAGCTGAAGCTGTTGGCGGATTTCGTGGCCCTCGAGGTCGAGGAAGAACTCGAGCACAGTCTGGAACTCGATCCGGAGTACCTGCCGGGCTACCTGCTGCTGATCCAACAGTACCGCGGCGACGGGCGGCTGAAGGAGGCCCGGCGCATCCTCGCAATGGCCCAGAAACACTGGCCTGAGGATACCGATCTGCTGAACGAGGCTCTGGATGTCGCGCTGGCCGGCGATGCGTTCAAGAAGGCCGCCGGGCTGGCACGGCAAATCCTGCTGCGAGACCCGATCAACCGGCGCGTGCGACACAGCCTGTGGCAGGCGCATGTCGCTCACGCGCGCAAGCAGTGGAAAAAGGAACGCCCCGACCTCGCGCTGAAAGAACTCGAGCAGGCCCTCGCGTGGGCCGATGCGCCGGCGCATCGAACGCGCACCGAATTGCTGCAGGCCCTGTTCGCCTTCGAAGCCGGAACCCTCGAGGCCACCGCCCTGGCCGCGGCCAGCGAGCATGCCGGACCGGGTGCGGTCGGACGGTTCATGCTGGCCCTGGAGGCCGAAGCCCTCGGCTCGATGCCGCGCGATGTGTTGAAACGGGCCGGGTTGACGCCGATCCCGCCGCTGGACCTCGAGGGTTTGCTGCGCTTCGCCCGCCTGCTGCGCGAGGCTGCGGAAAATCCGGCGGGATTCATCCCCCTTGCGGTGCAGCCGTTCCACGCGGTACTGAAGAAGGCCGTTCGATTGAACCTCGATCGCGCGGGTTATGAGGCCCTGTGTGAAACCCTGCACCGGGCCGACGAGTTCGCGCTGTGCGCCGAGTTTGCCAAGGCCGCGCTCAAGCGGTGGCGGGGCGATCCCCTCTTCGTACTGTTTGCGTTCCAGGCCAAACTCGCTGATCCGTTGGCTCGATCGATTACCGATGCCGACATCGATCGGTTGGAAAACGCGCTGGATCAGGCCGAAGACCAGGGCGACACCCGAACCGCGATGCGGATCAGGGAAGCGCTGCGGCACCTGATACCGTCGCCGTTCGCCGATCCGTTCTCCGCGCCGATGGGGCTGCCGGACGACGACGAGGGCATCCCCTTTAACCTCAGTCCGGCTGACATGAGCGAGCTCCTCGATGCCCTTCAAAATACCCCGGCCGGCGAGAACCTCCGTGACATGGAGAAGACGATGGGGCGCGATGCCGTGCTGCGAATGCTGCAGGAAATCAGCTCGGATCTTCCGCCTTCGCCTCCGCCGCTTCCCAAGCCCAAGCCCAAGCCGCAAGCGGGACGCGGGCGGAAAAAGGCATCGGCCGCGCCTCCGCCCGACGATTCCGACGGTCCGGACGACGACAATCCCGACCAGTTGAAGCTGTTCTGAATCATGCTTGACCTTGCCTGATTCTTGACCATCCCAACCCATGAAGCGGTCCAAATCATGCGCGACCTTACCCTGATTCTTGACCATCCCAGCGCGTGGAAGCGACGCTGACCGTGGACGACCTCGACCGAATCCTTGACAACCTCAACCCGATGAAGTGGTTCTAACTCATGCGCGACCCCTACCTGATCCTGGGCGTCTCTGAAGACGCCGACGACGACGCCATTCATGCGGCCTTTCTGGCCGCGATCAAGCGCTGCCCGCCAGACCGCGATCCCGCGGCCTACGACGAGCGGCGAAAGGCCTACACGACATTGCGCACCCGACGCGATCGACTGGCCTACGATCTCCTCGACCGCGCGCTGCCGGAGCCACGGGATGTCCTGGATCGCGCCTTTCCGGTGAAGACCCCCGAGCGCCCCGGACGCGACGTCTTCCAGGCTCTGTTGCAGGGCAAGCCCTGATGGATGCAAGCACGCGCGAGGCGTTGCTCGAGCAGTTGCGGATTTACCTCGAAGCCGACGAACCCGATGTGGACACGAATGGCGACCGGGACATCGACACCGTCGGGGCTGGGGCCGAAGCCGGAGGCGGGGCCGGAGCTGGGGCTGGGGCTGGGACCGGCCCCGGGCACAAGAAAGGCGACGACGAGCCCGAAGCCCCGGACCTGTTCACGCTGCTGGCGGAACTCGCGGCGCTGAAGAACGAGGTTCGTGTCGAGTCGCGTCAGGTCAAGGCGGCACTGGATCAGTTCGGCGCGGTGTTCGACACCGTGCGCGAGGGTTCGCAGCGGTTGCAGGAGGAACTGGGCCGCCAGCGTGAACGTGCCACCGCGGACTGCCGCCAATCGGAACAGGACCTGCTGCTCGATCTGCTGGATTTGCACGACCGCCTGTTGGCCGGCAGCGAGCAGGCGGCCCGCTACACGCCAGGCTGGCTGGCGCGGCGCGGTGGCGCGGGCGCGTTCGTCGGCGGCATGGCCCAGGGCATGACGATGAATCTGCGCCGCCTCGACGAAGTGCTGGTGCGCCGCGGCGTGCGTCCGCTGGAGGCCTTGCACCAGCCCTTCGATCCGCACACCATGCGCGCGGTGGAAACCACGCAGGATCCCGCGCTGCCGGACGGCGTCGTCACCGGCGTGCTCCAAAACGGATTCCAGCGCGACGGCCAGCTGCTGCGCATCGCGGAAGTCGTGGTGAACAAAGCGTAATGACGAACACGGGGAGCGCGGAACGTGCATGAATTGATCATCGGAATCGATCTGGGGACCACCAACTCCGAGGTCGCCGTGGTGCGCGACGGCCGGGTCGAGGTGATCCCGGTGGACGGCGCGGCGCTGCTTCCCTCGGTGGTCGGCCTGGCCGACGACGGCGCGCTGCTGGTCGGCGCGACGGCGCGCAACCAGTACGCGCTGTATCCCGAGCGGACCATCAAGTCGATCAAGCGCCGCATGGGCGAGGACGTGAAGGTGGCGCTCGGCGGGCGCGAATACAGCCCGCAGGAAATCTCTGCGCTGATCCTCGCGCGGCTGAAGCGGGCCGCCGAGGCCCATCTCGGCGAGCCGGTGCAGAAGGCCGTGATCACCGTGCCGGCCTACTTCTCCGATGCCCAGCGCCAGGCGACCCGCGACGCCGGCGAGCTGGCCGGCCTGACCGTGGCCCGAATCATCAACGAGCCGACCGCCGCCGCACTCGCCTACGAGACCGACCATCCGCAGCGGAAGACCGTGCTGGTCTACGACCTCGGGGGCGGCACCTTCGATGTTTCGGTGGTCCGAGTGGAAAACAACGTGGTCGAGGTGCTGGCGAGCCACGGCAACAATCACCTGGGCGGCGACGACTTCGACGCGCGCATTCTCGACCACCTGCTCGAGGGGTTGAAGCGCGACCACCAGCTCGATCTGGCCGAAGATCGGCGGGCATTGGCGCGGCTGACCCGGGCGGCGGAGACGGCCAAGATCCGGCTGTCGGACGCCCCCTTCGCGCAGATCGACGAAGAATACCTCGGCGAACGCGACGGCAATCCGGTGCACCTGAGTGTCGAACTCAGCCGGCTCGACTACGAAGAGATGATCGAGCCCGAGGTCGCGGAGACGCTCGACGCAGTGCACATTGCGCTGGATGGCGCGAAGCTCACGGTATCCGATCTCGACGAGATCCTGCTCGTCGGCGGCGCCACCCGCACGCCATTGATCCGCAACCGGCTGGAGGCGATCCTCGGCCTGCAGCCGCGCGGCGAACTCGACCCGGATCTGTGCGTGGCCACCGGTGCTGCGATCCAGGCCGCGGTGATCGGCGGCCAGCCGATTTCGAGCGTGCTGCTCGACGTGACCCCCTACACCTTCGGCACCAGTGCGATTGCGGACTTGAACGGACGCCTGTACCCGTACACCTACATCCCGCTGATCCGGAAGAACACGCCGATCCCGGTGACCAAGAGCGACGCCTTTCATACCGCTGACGACGGCCAGACGATCATCGAGGTCCACGTCTACCAGGGCGAGGATCCGGACGCGCTGAACAACACCCGGATCGGCGAATTCCGCATCGAGGGGCTGAGCGACGTGCCCGCAGGCAACACCATCATCACGACCTTCTCGCTGGACATCGACGGCATCCTGCACGTGTCGTCGGTGGAAAAACGTACCGGCCTCGAGAAGCGCATCACCATCCAGAACGCCACGGCCCGGTTCGAGCAGGACGAAATGGATGCCGCGCGCGGACGCATCCAGGCGTTGCTCGAAGGCGAAGTGATTGCGGCCGACGCGAATCCGCGCGAGGCGGTGACGGCGCGCGAGGCCGTGAAAGCCCGCGCCCTGATCGACAAGGCCGAACGGCTGCTCGACAGCGCCGGATCCGAGGATGCCGAGGATCTCGTGAACGGGATCGAGGCGGTGCGAGATGCGCTCGCCACCGAGGACGACGCGGCGCTGGAAGCGGCCACCGCGGCCCTGTCCGATCTGATCTTCTACCTCGAGACCTGATGGAGCGCTGCCCGAACTGCCGCGCCCGTGTCGACGGCGCCCCCGAGTGCCGCCGCTGCGGCATGGACCTGCGCCTGCTGCACGCCACCGAGCACGCCGCGCAGACGCACCTGCGCCGCGCCCTGCTCCACCTCGCCCAGGGCGACCATGCCGCCGCCCACGCCGCGCTCCAACAAGCCCGGCGCCTGCATCAAACCCCCTTCACCGAAGCGCTCCGCCTGCGCCTAAACGCGCCTAAACGCGCCTAAACGGGGTCAGGTTTACTTGCGCCGTTTGTCCCTGTCCCCGGACATAAAATCGGACCCCGTTTCGGGGGCTACCCAAGCGCATGCCGCCGGGGGACCATTATTGGCGTGGTGCCCTCTTCTGGTGGGCCCGCTGCGAGACTGCGCTTGGCCCACCCTACAAGACCATCATGGGCCTAGGTGTCCTCTTCTGGTCTCGTGAAACTGTCGGCGAACTGTCGGCGGATGCACGACATCGGATGCAGGAGGCGCTGAGACAGCTGGCTGGCTAGTGCGTCGGCCGCTGCATCTTCTGCTGGTCGGCCCAGTGGGCAAAGGCACCGTACAAATCGAGCGCGGGATCGATGGCCTCGACAACGCGATCCAGGTCGATCGTGTCGTACAGGTGGGTCAGTACATTGCGCATCGCGCAGGCGTCCATCAGGCGTTCCGCCATCTCCGGCGACAGTCCGTGCCGGTCCCTGAGGGTCACGAAGACCTCCCGGTAGCTGGAGGCCAGTCGGTCGCCGCCTGTACGCAAGATCTGCAAGCCGATGTCCGCGGCCGCCTCACAAAGAAGCTGCAAGAGCCGCTCCAGGGCGTAGTGTTCACGGCGACGCGCGGCATGATCCAACCCGGCATAGGCGCCCAGATCCTGCACGAAGCGATGCAGCATCGCCAGTTTGCGGGCGAGGACTTCCGAACGATCAGGCATCGCGATCCACCGCGCCCTCACCTTGCCGAAGCCACCGGGTATCGGCGTACAGGAAGAAGGCACGGTCCTGCTCGCGATCAAAGGTCCCGGGCGCTGCCTCGTACAGGCAAATGCCGTCCCGGAAGATCTCGAAGCGCGCCACCGGGGAAGTCGCGTCGTTAAGCACGAGGAGGTCCGGCGTTTGGGGGACGAACAATTCTTCCAACTCCCGGAACCAGCGCCCCTGCAGAAAGAGATCCGGCACCGCCGCGGGCTGGACCGCCACGTCGAGGTCCCTTGCAACCTCGCCGCGAGCCGTGGAACCGAACAGGACGACGAGTTGCCAATCGTATCGCCGCGCCAGCTCGGCGAGAGCCGCGTACTGGTGCGCATTCAAGGTCTCGGCGCGGATGACGTCCGTGGGGGCGGGCATGGCTGCATCCTGCTTCGGGGGCTTTCGACCAATCTAACCGAGGGCGGCGGGTTTGTCGCGCCCCCAGCGCGGCGACCGAAAGTACCCGCGGCTCTTGCCTTTGCTTGGCGGGTTTTTGTGCTCCTTGACCCGCGATCGCGGGGGTGGGAGTCTCGTAGCCGCAAGAGGTTCCGCACTCAGCCGGGCGAAGCCCGCCGCCGCTCGAGAGGCCTAAGTCGGCGGCGCACGATCCGAGACACCTCGTTCCGCCACACCCCGATCCATCACGTACTCGTGCAGGAGGCAGCGGTGATGACGACCCCACACTCCAGTGATACGCGTCTCGAACTGGTCGAACGTTTCTTCGACGGCACCGGCAAGAGCTACGACTTCATGGTCCACGCCGCGACCTTCGGCATCGACCGGTTGTGGAAACGCCGGATCGTCGCGTTGATGCCCCCGCACCCGCGCCGGGTGCTGGATCTCGCCTGCGGCACAGGCTTGTCCACCCTCGCGATCAGCCGGCGTTTTCCCGAATGCCAGGTGGTGGGGGTCGAGCTTCGCGACGAGTACCTGGCCATCGCGCGCCAGAAACTGCGCCGCCGGCCGCAGGCGCGCATCGAGTGGGTGCTGAGCCGGGCCGAGGACTACCGTTCGGAGCAGCCCTTCGACTGCATCAGCTCGTCCTATCTCGCGAAGTACGCCGATCTGGCACGCCTGGTGCCCAACGCGAAGGCGATGCTGGCGCCAAACGGGCTGTTTCTGATGCACGACTTCACCTACCCGCCGCGGACCTATCTGGTGCGGCTCTGGCGGCTGTATTTCAAGGTCTTGCAGGCCGTTGGCGGCCCCTGGTTTCCGGCCTGGCGCGAGATCTATCGGGACCTGCCGCGGGTGATCGAGCAGACGCGCTGGGTGGAGGATCTGCAGGCCCTGCTGCGCGCCCACGGCTTCGTCGACATCCGCCGCGAGGATCTGACGCTGTACGGTTCGGCGATCGTGACCGCCCGCAAGGCGCCGATCTAGCCGCAAGGCGTTGCGCCGGGCAGGCGCTTCGGGTGGCCTCAGCTGTCGAGCATCAGGCGCGTGATCTGCGCGGGCGCGGCCTGAAGCAGCGCGGTGTGGGCATTGTCCGGGAACTCATCGACGAGGCCTTCGGCCTGCTGCAGGCGGGCGTCGATGCCCGCCCGCATCCGCTCCCGCAACCGCGGGCGCACGCCCTGGAGCCGGTCGCACAAACCCTCCGACCGGCCCTCGAGCTGCCCGACCCGGGCGTGCGTCGTGTCGGTACAGAAGTGGCTGAGGAGCGGGGCGAGCAACGGCCATTGCGCACGGGCCTGCGCCTCGGTGGTCAGGTCGAGTTCGATCAGGTCCCGCAGGTCGTCGGCGAGTTGGTAGGCCTCCCCGACCTGCACGCCCAGGTCGAAGGCCTGCGCCACCCGGGCGGGCGGGGCACCGGCGGCCAGCGCCCCGACCCGGGCCGCCGTGCCGAACAGCACGCCGGTCTTGAGGTAGATCAGGCGCGGATAGAAAGTGGGCGATGGCAGCGACCGCGCGCCCTCGAGGCCGCTCTCCGCCAGGGGTTCCTGGTAGGCGCCGCTCGCCATGGTGGCGATGGCCTCGGCCGCCGCGATGCCGTCTTGCTGGCTCAGCTCGGTCATTCGCTGCAGGGCGGTGGCGAAGATCAGATCCCCCAGCAACACCGCCCGGCGCCGGCCGAGGGTCATCCAGGTGGCCGGGCGACCGCGGCGAAGCACGTCGCCATCGACCACGTCGTCGTGAATCAACGAGGCGGCCTGGATGCATTCGATCACCACCGCCCGCGGCAGCGCGTCTTCGAAGCGACCGCCGAGGGCGTCGTTGACCAGGCAGGTCAGGCAGCCGCGCAGGCGCTGACCGTCGGCCACCGCCCGGGTGATACCGTCAAGATGCGCCGTCGGCAGTCCGCGAAAAAAGCGCGGGAGGCCGCCGAGCAACGCGCCATCGAGGCGCTTGCGGGTGCTGCGCCAGTACTCGAGGAAGTGCATGGTCGGCAGGACGGCACTCATCAGACGTTTTCCCCCAAGATAACCTCCGGTGACGTAGGACCCTGATCGATGGATCGCCACGTCGCTGCACGCCTCGCGATGACAAAGCCATCAGGGTTTCCTGAGCTCGTGGTTCGGACACCCCTACTCCTGATGACTCATGCCCCCCAGCGCCAGACCAGCAGGCCGGCGGCCAGTAGCATGGTGCCCAGGCTGACGCCCTTGAGAATGGCCTCCAGCGTCTGCACCCGCTGCGGCTCGACGGCGCAGCCAACACGCTTCAGGGCCTTGTAGGGCCGCGAGGCCTTGATTTCCACCAGGCTGAGCATGCCCATCGCGGCGGCCATCAGCAGGACCGCGAGCGAGAGCTGGTTGGTTTGCAACACGTACCCGGCCAGCACCGGCAGCACGCCCCAGGCGAAGGCAAACCAGGCGTCGGTGTGAAAGCGGCCCCCGAACCACTCCAGGTTGTAGGCGAGGAGGAAGAACCCCTCCAGGATGGCGATCAGCCACAACCAGGGGGTGTAGAGCACCATGTAATAGGTGCCGATCGCATAGGCGACCCCAACCGCGACCGCGGCGATCCACCACAATTGCCGTCGCGAAAACGCGGTGCCCCAGGGCTTGCTGCCCTTGCTGCCAATGGCATCCAGGGCATGCGCCCCGATCCCGAGCGCCAGAAAGTAAATGGCGACGATGGCCAGGACCCGATCCCAATAAAGGGTGGGGGCCAGCATGGAACCGATCACCGTGAAGGCGAGCACCATCCCGGTGTAGGGCAGAAAGAGCAGACCCACCGCAGCCCGAAAACGCCGGGGTCCGAAGCGCGGGACGAACCACTCGTTCAGGCGGTCTCCCTGCCCCTCGATCGCCATCGGCACCTCCCTGCAGACCCGGGACAGGATCGACGATCGCAGGCGCCCGGTTGGTCGTGGGGCTGCAAGGACCGAAGACACGCTCACGCCAGAGTGTTCCAGACCGCACGTAACAGGGTCAATCTGGGGTTTCTACGCCCCCGGGGCGGGATTCGCACCCGCCCGTCACACCGGCGCCCACGCACGCAGGTCAGCCGGTAGAATCCCCGGATGCACGATGACCGCACTCCCCTGTTCGTCTATGGCACGCTGCTGCGCGGCCTGAGCCGGGCGCAGATGTTGCGTGAGTCCCGGTTTCTCGGACCCGCCCTCGCCTCGGGTCAATTGTTCGATCTGGGTACCTACCCCGCGCTGTGTCCCGGACCAGGGCAGGTCGTGGGCGAACTCTATACCGTGGATGCAGATACCCTGCAGCGCATCGACCGGGTCGAAGGCTTCGACCCCCGGCATCCGAAGGCCTCGCTGTATCATCGCGTCGTGCTTCCGGTCCGCCCTTTTTTCTGCCAGCTGCATGCTGCGGCGGCCTACCTGTACCCGCACGATCCCGATCCTGCCGTGCGCATCGCACACGGCGACTACCGTCGTTACCTGCGCGAACGCAAGGCCGCAATCAAACCGTAGCCCAGCGCGGCAGCCAAGGGATGAAACTCAGGATGCTGGATAAGACCATCCCAACACCCATTCTCATGCTAGTCTCCGTCTTATAACAATGTGCTGGGATCAGCACGCAAAGTCTGGATCGCTGATCGCAACGGTACCGGGCAAGGAGGCGACATGGGGATTTTCTTTCGAATCGGCTTGGGCGCCGTCCTGTTCTTTTGCGGGGCCGCTGGGGTACAGGCGGAGATTCTCCAACAAAGAACAGCCGCCGGCACCGTCGCCACCGCCGAATACCGACAGGGCGCCCCGGAGCAACCCGCAGTGCTCATCCTTCACGGGTTCCTGCAAACCCGCGACTTCCATACCGTGCGCCATCTCGCCGATGCGCTACACGACCAGCACTACACGATTCTCGCGCCCACCCTGACCCTCAACATCGATGCCCGCGAAGAAAGCCTGCCTTGCGATGCCCTGCACCTGCATCGCATGGAGGATAGCGTGGCCGAACTCCAGATGTGGACGGACTGGTTACAGGCACGGGGGCACAACGACATCGTCCTGGTCGGGCACAGCCTGGGCAGTCTGCAACACATTGCCTTTCTGGAAGGCTACCGCGGCGACGCGATCAGCCAGGCCATCCTGGTCAGTCTGGCAATCTCGGCCCTCAGTACCATCGATCCGGTCGCTTATAAGGCGATCACTGCGAATGCACAAAGGGCCGTGGCGGCCGGTGATACGGGCATCACGGACTACCGGTTTTCCTTCTGCGAACGCTACCCCTCGCGCGCGGATTATTTCCTCTCGTACGACCGCTGGTCGAACGAGCTTATCCAGGAGACCCTGCGGGTGATCACGGTGCCCATCCATGTGATCGCGGGCAGTGCCGATCCGCGCACACAACCCGGCTGGAATGAACGCCTGCGCCAGGCGGGCGCGAATCTCATCCTGATCGAGGGGGCCAGCCACTTCTTCGACGGCATGTACGAATTCGACCTACTGGAAGCCGTCGAATCCCTGCTGCCATGACGATGAAGCCCTCCAAGCGCCCCAGGAATCCCCCATTCCGGACGGCACCGCAAAAGGGACCCCGCTGGTCGCTGCGCGTTCCCCCGCTTTCGCTCTCGGCATGGGCCGGGTTTTACCTCTTTCTGACCTTCGTTCTGTTCATCGGTGTCAATTGGCTGACCCTGCTCGAGCTCGACAAGACCGAGCACCGTCTGACCGGCCTGCAGCAACAGACCGCCGCCGACAACCTCAGCGGGGCCCTCACCCGTACCCGCGAAAAGGCCGTGGCCGAGGCCCGTGCGCTCGGCCAGTGGGACGAGACGCACCAGCAACTGGACAATCCCACCTACTACTCCTATTGGCACGGCTATCGGCTCCTGCGCTCGCAGCACTTGGGCACCGGCGTGCTGCAGGCCCATATCCATGATGCCAACGGCCATGTACTGGCCCGACTGGATGCAATGCCGTTGCCCGCCTCGATCGAACACACCGGCCAATGGATCACCCTGCAGCACGGCCGGCCCATTCTATTGACCCGAGAACCCATCTTCGGCCGCGATGACCCGGCCACGATCCGCGGCCATGTCGGACTGACCCATGACTTCACGGACAAACTCCTGAACCATGGCCATTTCACTCAGGTTGACAGCGCCACGCTGCAATTCGACCTGGAGGAGGATCAACGGATCGCGGCCTCGGAAGTGGAGGCTTACCTGCGCTACGAATTGCACGACAGCCCGCAGGCGGACGCCTTTCGTGAGGTCCTGGACCATGTGGCCATGCGAACGGCGATGGCCGTCGCCATCCTGGCCCTGCTCTTTTACTTCCTGCAGACAGCCTTTGTGGCCGTGCCGCTGCGGCGCCTGTCTCGGGCCATCGAGCACATGAGAGGCTCCGGATCCCACGTCCTGGAGATCCCGACCTTGCCGATTCGGGAACTCGACAACATCCGTGCCTCCCTCCTGGAACACCAGGACCAGCTGCGTCATGCCCGGGGTGCACTCGATCGGCAGAACCAGGGCCTGTGGGATCTGGCCCACCGCGATGCGCTGACCGGCGCCTACAATCGGCGGGCCTTTGACCGTGATCTGGCGCATCAGGCGGGGGTACTGGCCGGCCATCGCATCGATGTGGCCTTCGTCCTGTTCGACTGCGATCACTTCAAGACCATCAACGACACCTACGGTCATGCCCTGGGCGATCAGGTGATTCAGATCCAGGCCCACTGCCTGACCACGGGCCTGCGCGAGGGGGACCGACTGTACCGGATCGGTGGCGATGAGTTTGCGACCGTGCTGCTCAACTGCGCCGAGACCGAGGCCCGTACGGTCGCCGAACGCTGCCTCCATCGGCTGCACCAGTACGACTTCGGGCAACTCGGCATCCTTGAACCGGTGCGGATGAGCGCCGGCATCGCGCACACCCCCTCCGGCGATCTCGCCGGGCTGCCACGCCAAGCCGACATCGCGATGTATCTGGCGAAGCGCCCGCAATCCGCGCCCGTTCAGGTGTACGATGCGGCGATGGGCGAAACCGGCGACGCCTTGGTGTCGAGCGTGGTGGCGAACAGCATCAAGCAGGTGCTGCAGTCCGCAGGCGGACTCGAGATGCATTACCAGCCGGTGATCAACGCCAAGACCAACACGATCGCCTACTTCGAAAGTCTGGCTCGAATCCGCACACCCACGGGCTTGTTGATGCCAGGCCAGTTCCTGCCCTTCGTGGAGACCCATCGACTGGAATGCGAGTTCGACCTCGCCGTGCTGAATGCGGTGCAAGCCGATCTGGAATCCGGTCAGATCGCCCCAGGAACCGGTGTTGCCATCAACCTGTCTGGTCACAGTGTGGTAGAACCCGAGTTCTTCCAGCGTCTCAGTGCGCTCCATCCGTACCGGGTGCGGTACCGATTGATCCTGGAAGTTACGGAAACGGCCCTGATCCGTCATTTCGACCAGGCCTCCCGCAACTTGAACCAGGCGCGCGGGGACGGCTTCGAAGTGGCCCTCGATGACTTCGGGAGCGGCTATTCGTCGTTGCGTTATCTCAGCAACATGCCCGTCGATGTGATCAAGTTCGACCGCAGCATGATTCTGCAAATGATGCAGGAGGGCCGACCGGGAAGGCTCATCGAAAGCATCATGACGCTGATCCGAGACGGCGATTATCTGATGGTCGCCGAGGGACTCGAAACCGAAGTGATCCTCGAACGGGCCCGAGCGCTGGGCTTCGATTACCTACAAGGCTATGCGCTCGGTAGACCCGCCCGTCCCACCCTGGACCCATCCCTGGCGGGCCCGCTGCGCTAGACGCACCCTACAGGGCGGGGGTGCGCGGGGCGATGGAGCCATCGGCGATCTCCAGGACCAGACTGACGCGGCGGTTCAGCGCGCGGTTGGCCGCCGAGTCGTTGCGGACACGCGGCCGGGTATCGGCATGGCCGGTGACCCGCAGGCGCGGCTCCGGGATGCCCAAGGCGATCAAATGCCGGGCGACGGTGGTGGCGCGGATCGAGGACAATTCCCAGTTCGAGGGGAATTGGGCGGTGGCGATCGGTACGTCGTCGGTATGTCCTTCCACCGAGATCTGCAGCCGCTCGTCGAGCAGGGCGGCGGACAGTTCGACCAGCAATTCGGCTCCCGCTGCACTCAAAGTGGCCGTTCCGGACGGGAACAGGATGTCGTTGCCGACCTCGAGGCGCAGTTGGTGGCGATCGAACAGGAGCTCGATCGCCTGCTGCTCGTGATGCGCGGCCACCAGACGCGCCAGGGGCTCGAACTCGCGAGGCATCGCGAAGGCCTCCGCCGCCACGGCGTTATCACCGGCCGTGGCTTCATTCCCCATGGCTTCACCCCTCGTGGCTTCGCCCGCTGTGGCTTCGCCCAGAACCGCACCCGTGACCGATCGCGCGTTGCCAACGGCCGGCCCACGCGCCACCGGCCCCTCGATCACTGCCGCCCCGGTATCGACCCGGGGCCCACTGTCGCCCATAACCCCGGAGTTCACCATGGGCCCATCGTCGCTCGACGACACGCCATCGACCGCAGGCACAGGGTCGACCATCGGCATCTTGGCGACCGGCGGCACAGGGTCGAGCCGCGGCATGTCACTGGCCACCGGCAGTTTGCCGGCCCCGGTGCTTTGGCCCAGCGCCGCTGTCGCGACCGTCGCATTCGGCGGCGGATGGGATGCAGGGGCGGCGGTGGGTGCCGGTTCGCTCGATGCATTGGCCCGCAGTTCGTCGAGCTGCAGGTAGGTGGCGCCGAGCAGTGCCGCGAACAGGGTGACCAGCAGCAACAACACGTCCAGATAGCCAACCGTCCAGCCGCTATCGCTGGCCCCGGCGCTGGGCTCGTCGAACTCGATCCGCTCGTGCCCGACCCACGACGGCGGCGCCGCCCCCGATCCCGCGGCGGCCGAGGACCACATGCCCGCACCGGACGGCCCCACGCCGGACAGAGGAGCGCCGGCATGCATGGGGCCAGTCCGCGACAGGGGGTTCACGCCCGCAACCGCTGCAGGGACAAGGGCCGCAGCCCGGCATCGTTCGAATGCCCCGAGGCCTCCGGTGGCATCGAATTCAGAAACTCGCCGATCAGCACCGGGTGTTGACGCTCATAGAGCATCAGGATGGCATCCATCAGGAAGTTCATCTGCAGCAACTGCTGGCGGGAGCGGTCCTCGAGCTTCAGCGCCAGCGGTCGGAACAGCAGGTTGGCGGCCAACAGTCCATAGAGCGTGCTCATCAGCGCAAAGCCCATCGCCACGCCGATGTAGTCCAATCCGGCTTGCCCGAGATCGCCCAACAGCCAGACCAGGCCCAGCAGGGTTCCGAGCATGCCGAAGGCCGGGGCAAAGGTCGCCATGGTTCGCAGGATGCGGATGTCGCCGTTATCGGACTCCTTCTGCCGACGGATGCGCCACTGCAGCATGCGACCGAGTTCCTCGCCATTGTGACGATCCAGGGCCAGTCGCGTGCCCGCGCGCAGGAACGGCTGCTGAATGGCCATGGCGGCTTTCTCGGCGCTGCGCACATTGCCCCGGCGACACAGGTCGGCCACCTGCAGGAAACGCTTGTAATCGTCGCCCGGAATCGTCGCCGGCGCGTGGAAGAGCGTGGGCAGGCGGCGCAGCAAATCACGAACCGGCTGCGCGGAATGACCGATTACCGAGGCCAACAAGGTGCCGCCGACCACCAGAACGAGTCCGGGCAGGTTGAGCCAGACCAGGCCCACCGTCCGCCATAGCAGGGCCAACAGCAAGATCCCACTGAGGCCGATCAGAATGAAAAAGAATTTGCTGCGCATTGACTGCACCCGCGATCACCGTCTTGGCCAATACCAAGCACGGGCTGTGCCAAGCCCGACCCCACCGGCGCAGCAGCGGGGACGCCGGCCTGCGGCCGGTCGCAATTGGGATTGGCCGGGCCGGTTAACCGGACGGGGTGGCAACGCGGGCCGGCAAGGTCTTGCCGCCTCGGCTGCCGCGACCGGGGCGGCCGGAAGACGACGGCAGGATGCACGGGGTCGAGTTCGGGATTGGGCTACCAGACCGGCGGGGATTCGTACCAGGCCGACAGCCGGCCGGGTGGCAAACCGGGGTCGGTGCCCACAAGGTCCTGCCAAAGACCACCGGCGGCGGGCGGCAGCAGGGTCGCGACGGTTTCCGCGGCCTGCCGGCTGCGTTCGATGTCGATCGCCCCGGCAATCTGCCCCCGATGTCCTGCGGTGGCCGCAGTCCAGGTCTCGGCGCCGGGATTCTCGATCCCGGCCAGCAGCAGCGCGCCTTCGATGCGCCCGATGCCCGATCCGATCGCCACCGTCTCGCCCAGCACCAGAATCAGGCCCTGAAAATCAGGCGCCTGATCGAAGCGCAGATCCCCGGTCACCACCAGGATGCCGGCACCCTGGATCGGCCCGCTCAGATGCAAATCGGCGCGCTCGCCACCCGCACCGCGGACGACGTTGATCCTCGGGGCCTCCAGGCTGCCCAGGTGCCCTGGCACAGGCCCGTCCTCGGCACCGGGCGCCTGCGCCAGGGCCTCGACCAGGGCCTGCACTGTCGCCGCGTCGGGCCACGTCACGCCAGGATCCACCGCGGCGATACCGCCCGCGAGTCGATCCAATTGTTCGAGCGTCAGCGTCGTCTGCAAATACTCGGCAGTGCCCTCGCTGGCGGTCCGGATGGCTGGCCCGGACGCCGGCGCCCCGTCGCCGTGCACCCGCAAGGTGGCGGTCTCCAGTAGCGTGAATTCGGTGACCGGCCCGCCGAGACTGATCGGGGCGAGCCCATCCAGCGCCAGCGCGGGTGCACGGTGATACTGGACGCGAAGGGCGCGCACCGCACCCGGGACGGTGGTGCCCCCCCGACTCTGGATCACCACAAGCTCGTCGTCGAACTGCAGGCTCTCGATCGACCAGAAAAGCCCCGGGCGGGGGTTGCGATCCAGGGCCTGCAACGCAGCGAGCGCCCCCTCGGGATCGTCCCAATACAGCGTTTCGTGGCGCACCCCGGCGGTCGATCCCTGCCACCAGTCGGCCGCGCGCAGCAATCCGATTTCGGCGGCCAGGAAGGTTTCGGTAACCTGCCGCTGATTGCCGGCGATGCGCTCGTCGACGATGGCGTGACGCATTCCGGTCATCGCCACCAGGCTCGCCACCAGCAGCAGGATCAGGGTGATCACCAGCACCACGCCGTGGTGCCGTCTTGCGGTTGTTCGCACCATGACGGCTCCTCAGAGTGCGTAATAATGGTCGAGGATGGCATTGCGCAGGCCCACCACGAATTCGATGGCATGCACCCGGACTTCGTTGCCCGATTGGCTTTCCAGCAGCAGTTCGATGCGCAGCGCCACCGGCCGCTCCCAGTCCGGCTCGCCCGCAGCGTTCAGGGCCACCGCCGTCATCATGCGGACCTGGCCGAGCAGGGGCTGATTCTGCGGTGGGTCGGCCTCGTTGCCGCAATACAACTGGCCTTGGTCCACTCGGTACACACTCACCACCCACGGCCCGGTTTCGCCCAGGCAATTCATGCCCGCCTTGCGCACCACAAAACGCTCCTGCAGCCACGCGTTCGGGTTCGCCGGCTGCAGGCCCGCCACCAGATCCACCGAACCGTCCTCGCCCAGGCCCGCGCCGCGGATGTCCCGCGTCATGAAGTCGGTGACGAAACGCAGGTTCTCCTTCATTGCGGCCACCCGCTCCTGCTCCTGATACAGGTGCCGTACGCTCAGAAACAGGCTGGCCGCAGCGGCCGTGAGCAGTAGGCCCAGGGTCATGGCCACGAGCAATTCCACCAACGAGAAGGCACGCACGCGGCGCTTCGACCACCACCGCCCAGCGCGGGCGCCCGTCACGGAACCCGCTCAGGCAGCACTTCGAGCCGATAGTCGCGCTCGGCGCGCCCGTCGTGCTCATCGGCGAAACGGGCCTCCGCCCAGGACAGCGTAATGCGCTGCCCGGTCCCGAACGGCTCGATCGTGATCTCGAGTGCCGGCAGGCAGACGTGCGGATCCACGGTCTCGCAGCGGCGCCGCTCGCGCCAGTCCGCCAGCCAGTCGGTATCGATCTGGCCTTGCGCGAGTCCAACCCAGAGCCGCTCGCCAGCATCGGTGGCCAGTACGCTGGCCAGGCTGTGCTGGTAGGCGGAATGGGTCGCCTGCAGCGCCTGCAGCTGCAAGACCGCACCGGCCAGGACCCCGAAGGACAGCACCAGCAGCGTCACCAGCACCTCCATCAATGTGAAGCCGGCGCGGGTTGGCCGTCGGATCGAAGGTCCTCGGGCAAAGGCGCGCGGCCTCCCGATGCTGGTCGCCGGCCTGCCGGTCACCAACGTCGGGCCCGCTCCGATGCCACTCATCGGTCCGCTCACCAACATGAGGGGCCCGCTGTGCCGGCGGCGGTGCGCTGCCCACGGTGATCGAGTTCCAGCCAGGCACAGGATTCGGCGTCGTGGATCTGGGCGCCAATCGGCGTGGCCCGCAGGCGATAAGTGGTAGCGGTGCGCGGCTGCGCCTCGGTGATGCGGTAATACCCCTCCGGCGACGTCTGCGGCACCCCGCAGGTCGCGTGGGTGTACTGGTCGTGGCGCGTCTGGCAGCGCTCCAGGCCGCGGGCCGCATCGAGCAAGGCCACGCGGGCATCGGCCCGGCGCGACGTCTGGATCGTCTGCTGAAAGCTCGGCCAGGCGATGGCAGCGAGGATCGTCAGGATCAGGATCACGATGAGCAACTCGATCAGCGTGAAGGCCCGCTGGCAGGACGGCAACGGGCGGTGCCTGGCCGTCGGAGTTCGGATCGAGCCTGCCGCCACGCTGGCGCCGCTCATGCGCAACCGCCGATCTGCAGCCGCGGGCGTCCGGTGCGGCTGATCACCAGTTGCCGACCCTCGCTGCCCGCACACAGGGTGATGGTGCCCATCTGCAGGGCGCCGCTGGCGCGACGGGTGGAACCCAGGCCGATGTAGGACACGTAGCGCTGCACCGCCGCATTGCCGGTGATCACGACCCCGGCCGGGGCCTCCTCGACCGCGAGCAGGGGGTCGTCCGGGGCGCGCTGGCCGGTTCCGTCGCGGTCGACGAAGATAATCCAACCTTGCTCCCAGCCCCCGGCTTCGGCGCAAAAGGCGCCGTCGGCGCTGTTGCACAGGGTCACGCGCGCATTGCGCCGAATCGCTTCGGAACGGGTGAGATGAACAGCGAAGACCAGACGGTTGGTGGCCGTACTCAGGCGCTGGTCCGCCACCAGTTTGCCATAGGCCGGCACGCCGATACCCACCAGGACGGCGAGCACGGCCAGCGTGGCCAAGAGTTCCAACAGGGTAACCCCCGCTTCCTTGCGCATGACGGGCCTCCATCCGTGAGGCTTGCAACCTGCGAAGCGCAGCATAGCGCGCAGAAGCACCGAATCAAAGGGCGTATCTACCCGCCCGCGACCATGACGGGCGCACCGCGCCGGGGGCTGCGCTTGAGCCCCCTATGCTGCAACCGGACTCAGGGATTCGAGCGGGCGGCCTTCTTGCGCTCGTGCTCGATCAGGTGCTTCTTGCGGACCCGGATGTTCTTCGGGGTGATCTCGACCAGCTCGTCGTCGTCGATGAACTCGATCGCCTGTTCGAGCGTCATCCGGATCGGCGGCGTCAGCATGATGTTCTCGTCGGTCCCGGAGGCCCGGACGTTGGTCAGCTGCTTGCCCTTCAGCGGGTTCACCACCAGGTCGTTCTCGCGGGCGTGGATGCCGATCACCATGCCCTCGTACACCTCTTCGCCGTGGCCGATGAACAGCTTGCCCCGTTCCTGCAGGTTGAACAGCGCGTAGCCGGCGGCCTTGCCGGCGCCGTTCGCGATCAGCACGCCGTTGTTGCGTGCGCCGATCGCCCCGGTCTTGAACGGAGCGTAGTGCTCGAACACATGGTGAATGATGCCGGTGCCGGAGGTCGACGTCAGGAACTCGGTCTGAAAGCCGATCAATCCGCGCGACGGCATGATGTAGTCGAGCCGCACCCGGCCCTTGCCGTCCGGCACCATGTCCTGGAGTTCGCCGCGGCGCAGGCCGATGGCCTCCATCACCACGCCCTGGTGGATCTCCTCGATGTCCACCGCAACGCGTTCGAAGGGTTCGCAGGCCTCGCCTTCGAGTTCGCGCAGCACCACCTCGGGGCGCGAGACGCCGAGTTCGTAGCCCTCGCGGCGCATGTTCTCGATCAAGATGCCCAGGTGCAGTTCGCCGCGCCCGGAGACCTTGAACTTGTCGGCGTCCGCGGTCTCTTCGACCCGCAGCGCGACGTTGTGCTTGAGTTCCTCGAGCAGGCGCTCGCGCAGCACGCGCGAGGTCACGTACTTGCCCTCGCGACCGGCGAACGGCGAGGTGTTCACCTGGAAGGTCATGCTGACCGTGGGCTCGTCGACGGTCAGCGGCTTCAAGGCCTCGACATGCGCCGGGTCGCACAGCGTGTCGGAGATGTAGAGCTCGTCCATGCCGGTGAAGGTGACGATCTCGCCGGCGGAGGCCTCGGGCACCTCGACGCGGTGCAGGCCGTGGAAGCCCATCAATTGCAGCACGCGCCCGTTGCGCACCCGGCCCTCGCGGTCGATCACCTTGACCGGCGAGTTGCCCTTGATCCGGCCGCGGGTGATGCGTCCGATGCCGATCAGGCCCTGGAAGCTGTTGTAATCGAGCGAGGACACCTGCATCTGAAACGGGCCGTCGACGTCGATCGCCGGCGGCGGCACGCGATCGATCACCGTCTGGAAAAGGCAGCTCATGTCGCCGTCGCGCACGTCGGTATCGAGGCCGGCATAGCCCTGCAGCGCCGAGGCGTAGACGATCGGGAAGTCGAGCTGTTCGTCGGTCGCACCCAGGCGATCGAAAAGGTCGAAGACCTGATCGACGACCCAGTCCGGGCGTGCGCCGGGGCGATCGATCTTGTTGATCACGACGATCGGCTTGAAGCCCATCGCGAAGGCCTTGGAGGTGACGAAACGGGTCTGCGGCATCGGGCCGTCGACCGCGTCGACCAGCAGCAGCACCGAGTCCACCATCGACAGCACGCGTTCCACCTCGCCGCCGAAGTCGGCGTGTCCCGGCGTGTCCACGATGTTGATGCGGTAGTCGCGCCAGCGGATGGCCGTGTTCTTGGCCAGGATCGTGATGCCGCGTTCCTTCTCGATGGCGTTGGAATCCATCAGGCGCTCGCCCTGCTCGGTGCGGGCGTCCAGCGTGCCGGACTGGCGCAGGAGCTGGTCGACAAGGGTGGTTTTGCCATGATCGACGTGGGCGATGATGGCGATGTTGCGCAGTTTCGCGGTCATTCGGGACGGGCTCGGCGGAGAAAGGGTCGCGGATTATACCCTTTTGCAGTGTGCGCTGCTGATCGGCCCCTTTGCGGCTTGCGGCACGGCAAGTCCACGCAGCGTGACGTAGGAGCGGCTGCCAGCCGCGATCCAGCGCGGGCAATCGCGACCAGAGGGCGCTCCTACGAGGTGCGGGTGAGCGATAGGGGTCGGGAAGGGCTGACGCCCTCCCCGCCCTCCGAACCGTGCGTGCGGTTCTCCCGCACACGGCTCTCCAGTCGGTGGTTATCCGCATCGGGGTTGGCTCGCCAGCGTCCGGGCTTCGGTCATGGTGAAAAGCCCAGCCGCAGCGAAGAACGCGTTCGGCCAGCGGAGGTGATCGGACGCACACCGACCCGCTCCCGGGCGCTTCTGCTGCTTGCGCAGCAACGCCCGTAATCGACGTCGGACAAAACCGTCCACGCGGGGAAAGGTCCACGGGTCTGCGT